>CAZQPM010000010.1:0-26447 GCA_964595195.1 uncultured Burkholderiales bacterium
TGCATCGAGGAGCGGAGCGTAGTTGGAAGCTACGTGAGCACCGCAGAGGTGCGCCAGACGACGCAGACGGGCTCGGATCGGCGACCGAATGCCACGGTAGGTGGCGGATGCAGGCATGCTCGGCGCCGACGGGTTCGGCCCCTGAGGCGACCAGCCCCTGGCCCGACCTGCGGGTCCTTCAGGCCAGCCAGCGAGCGGCCTCCCGGGCGTGGTAGGTCAGGATCAGGTCGGCCCCGGCTCGCTTGATGCCCGTCAGGATCTCCAGGGTCACGGCCCGCTCGTCGATCCAGCCCTGTCGGGCGGCGGCCTTGACCATGGAGTACTCGCCGCTGACGTTGTAGGCGGCCAGGGGGTGGGCGACCGCGTTGCGGACCTCCCGGATCACGTCCAGGAAGGCCAGGGCCGGCTTGACCATCACCAGGTCGGCGCCCTCCTGCAGGTCCGAGAGCACCTCGCGCAGGGCCTCCCGGCGGTTGGCCGGGTCCATCTGGTAGGCCCGGCGGTCACCGAACTGGGGAGTGGATTGGGCGGCCTCGCGGAACGGCCCGTAGAACGAACTGGCGAACTTGGCCGCGTAGGCCAGGATCGGGACGTGGCTGAATCCCTCCTGATCCAGGCGCAGGCGCAGGGCCCCGACGCGACCATCCATCATGTCCGAGGGGGCCACCACGTCGGCTCCGGCCCGGACGTGGGCCAGGGCGGCCTGGGCCAGGACCTCCAGCGTCGAGTCGTTGTCGACCTCGCGGTCCTTCAGCAGGCCGCAGTGGCCGTGGTCGGTGTACTCACACAGGCACACGTCGGTCATCACCACCAGCCGCGGCAGCTCCTGCTTCAGGGCGCGGACGGCTCGGGCCACCGGCCCTTCGGGGTCGGCCGCCGAGCTTCCCCGGGCGTCCTTGCTGGCGGGCAGGCCGAAGAGCAGCACGGCCGGGACCCCCTCCGCAAAGGCGGCTCGAGCCTCGGCCACCAACTGGTCCACGCTCAGGTGATACTGGCCGGGCATGGCCGGGATCTCCTGACGCACACCCTGCCCCTCCACGGCGAAGAGGGGGTAGATGAAGTCCACCGGAGCCAGCGAGGTCTCCCGGACCATCGCCCGCAGTTCCGCGGTCCGACGCAGACGGCGCAGGCGCAACTGGGGGAAGACCGCTCCGGAGGCGGTCGGGGGGAAGGGGGGCTGGGACATGGTCGCTCCTGGATGGGGGATGGCTCGAAGGTTCGGGCGGAGTCCCGTTCTTCCACGTTGTCGACCGGATTACTGCCGGATCCGGGATCGGTCCCTCCGGAGGGCTGGGGTCGGATTCCGTGGAAATCCTCCGGGTGGCCCGGTGCACGCTGACCCTGCTGGTGATCCTGATCCTGCTGCCGGCGACGGCGCTGGGGGAGGAGGCCGCGACCTTCCCGGTCCCCGTCGAGTTCCGCTGGGACGGCCTGGTCTTGCGGATCCTGGGGGCCGAGGTCACTCCCGACCGGCGCAACTTCCTGGCCCACGTCGAGGTCCGCGAGGTGGCTGGACGGGATGCCACGATCCACTGGCAGGACTGGTTCGCGGCGGTGACCGCCGACGGCACCCGGATGCGTCCCCCCACGGACGTGGGAGCCGACTACGGCGGCGGTCTGCAGCGCTGCTTCGGAGCCCGTCCCCTGGAAGCCCGCAAGCGTGTGCGCCTGCTGATCTACTGGCCCATCTACCCCCACGAGAGGCCCATCCGCCTGTGGGTCCGCGGGGGGGCGCTCAGCCGCAGGGCCTGGCAGTGAGCGCTCAGGAGTCCACCAGACGGGCTTGCGCCGCCCGGACCAGCGACTCCAGGGTCGCCTCCTCGGCCACCGTCACCTCCGTGTAGCCCAGATCCCGAGCGGTCCGGGCGGTGATGGGGCCGATGGCGGCCAGCGGGGTGCTCGCGGGAGGCAGCCAGGCGGCGGTCAGGCGGTGGAAGGCCCGCACCACCGACGACGCCGTCACGGTGACCAGATCCACACCCTGCAACAGGTCGGCACGGACCTCTGGAGGCAGGGTCTCCTGGGGCACCGTGCGGTACAGCGGCACGACGTCCACCCGGGCGCCCCTCCGGGCCAGGGTTCGGGGCAGGACCTCCCGGGCTTCGGCCGCGCGGGCCACCAGGATCCGACGGCCCTCCACGGGCCAGGCTTCCAGGGCCTCCAGGAGGCCCTCGGCCAGGTATTCGCCGGGGACCAGGTCGGCCCGCAGTCCCACCTCCTCGCAGGCTCGGGCGGTGGCCGGACCGATGCAGGCGACCCGGGTCCCCGCGCCCAGGCGGATCCGGCCTGCAACGGCCTGCAGGCGGGCCGCGAATCGGCCGGGCGCATTGGGGCTGGTGAAGACCAGCCAGTCATAGCCTTCCAGTTCGGCCAGGGCCCGGTCCAGGGGCCCCGGATCCTCGGGGTCCTCGATGCGGATCGTGGGGACCAGCAGGGGCAGGGCGCCCCGCGCGGCCAGGAGACGGGCCAGTTCCCCCGCCTGCTCGGCCGTCCGCGTCACCACGATGCGGCGCCCCTCCAGCGGACGCGCCAGTGGCTGCGCCCGGCTGACGTCAGCCCTCATCGCCAGCAGGGCCCTGGCGGCCTGCCGTCCTAGATCGGCGGCCAGGCGGGCGGACCCCGTCACCCGGAAGCGGTGCAGATTCCCTGTCGTCGGGTCGGCCTGGAGGACCCGCATCTCCAGGTGGTCGTCCAGGCCGCGGGCGTGGGCCGCCACGGGGGCCTGGCAGCCGGCCTGCAGCGTCTCCAGGAAGGCCCTCTCGGCCTGGGCGGCGCACTGCGACGGCGGATGCGCCAGGGGGGCCAGGAGTTCCCGAACGCGGGCATCTTCCCGGCGGTGCTCCAACCCCAGCAGGCCCTGTCCGGGCGCCGGCAGGAAGCTCTCCGGGTCCAGCGGGTGCACCTCGGATGAGTCGACCCCGGCGGCCTCCAGGCCCAGGCGTCTCAGGCCCGCCACGGCCAGCACCAGGGCCTCGTACTGGCCTTCCCGCCACTTGCGCACACGGGTGGGCAGGTTGCCCCGGACCTCCAGGCAGCGCACGTCCGGGCGCAGGGCCAGCAGTTGGGCCCGGCGGCGGGGGCTGCCCGTGCCGACCCGGGCTCCGGACGGCAGGGCCTGCAGGGATGGCCCGACCAGGCAGTCCCGGGGATCCTCGCGGGGAGGCGCAGGCGCCAGGACCAACCCTTCGGGCAGGGTGCCGGGCAGGTCCTTCAGGCTGTGCACGGCCAGGTCGATGCACCCCTCCAGGAGGGCCTCCTCGATCTCCCGGGTGAAGACCCCCTTCCCCCCGAACGTGGACAGGGCCCGTTCCTGGCAGGCATCCCCGCGCGTCCGGATCACCATCAGCCGGACCTCCAGGCCCGGCCAGGCCTGCTGAAGGTCCCGGGCCACCCCCCGGGACTGAGCCAGCGCCAGCTCGCTGCCGCGGGTTCCGATCACCAGGGGGCGGGACATGGGGGGGGTGGACATGGCTCGGGACTTCTCAGGGGGCCTCCAGGCTCCTCTCGGGACCCGGCAGGGGGGCGACCCGACCGGGAGTCCAGAGCGAGCCGGGTTGCCGGAATCGGGACTACTTCAGCAGCGAGGCGCTCATGATCAGCGCGGCGAAGACGATCGAGACCATCGACAGCAGCTTGATCAGGATGTTGATCGAGGGCCCGGAGGTGTCCTTGAACGGGTCGCCGACCGTGTCCCCGACGACCGCGGCCTTGTGGGCCGGCGAGCCCTTCCCCCCGTGATTGCCGGCCTCGATGTATTTCTTGGCGTTGTCCCAGGCGCCACCCGAGTTGGCCATGAAGATGGCCAGGATGAAGCCGGTGACGGCGGCCCCGGCCAGCAGGCCCGCCACCCCGTTCACACCCAGCAGCAGGCCCACCACCAGGGGGCTGGCGATGGCCAGCAGGGCTGGCGGCATCATCTCCTTCTGGGCCGCCCGGGTGCAGATGTCGACACAGGTGGCGTAGTCGGGGGTGGCCTTGCCCTCCATCAGTCCGGCGATCTCCTGGAACTGACGGCGCACCTCGTAGACGATGCTCATGGCGGCGCGCCCCACCGAGTCCATGGTCAGGGCCGCGAAGAGGAAGGGGAGCATGCCGCCCAGGAACAGGCCGACCAGGACGGGTGGGTTGGTCAGCGAGAGGTTGAAGTGGAAGGTGGGGTCGATCCGGGTGACCTCGTCCTGGAAGGCGGCGATCAGGGCCAGGGCGGTCAGGGCCGCCGAACCGATGGCAAAGCCCTTTCCGGTGGCCGCCGTGGTGTTGCCCAGCGAGTCCAGGGCGTCCGTGCGCTGGCGCACCTCGGGCGACAGGTGGGACATCTCGGCGATGCCGCCCGCGTTGTCGGCCACCGGCCCGTAGGCGTCCGTGGCCAGGGTGATCCCCAGCGTGCTGAGCATGCCGACGGCCGAGATGCCGATGCCGTAGAGACCCAGTTGGTAGGACTGGGCGCCGCCGGCCAGGTAGTAGCTGGCCAGGACGGCCGCCCCCACGACCACCACGGGGATGGCGGTGGAGAGCATGCCCAGGGAGAGGCCGCCGATGATCAGGGTGGCCGGTCCCGTCAGGGCCCGGCTGGCCAGGGCCTTGGTGGGGCGGTAGGAGTCCGAGGTGAAGTACTCGGTGAAGTAGCCGATCAGGTTTCCGGCCACCAGGCCCGTGACGATCGAGCCCCACACCCCCAGGTGCTCGGCGCCCAGGACGTGGCGCACCAGGAAGTAGGAGGCCACGAAGATCATCGCCGACGAGAAGTAGACCCCGCGGCGCAGGGCCGCCAGCAGGACCTTCTGTTCGGCCTTCTCGCCGGACCGCACGAAGAAGGTCCCCAGGACCGAGGCCAGGACCCCCAGGGCGGCCATGATCATCGGGATGGTCACGCCCTTCGTGCCCAGGCCGGCGGCCACCGCCAGCGCGCTGGTGGAGACGATCGAGCCCACGTAGGATTCGTACAGGTCCGCGCCCATCCCGGCCACGTCCCCCACGTTGTCGCCGACGTTGTCCGCGATGACGGCGGGGTTGCGAGGGTCGTCCTCGGGAATGTTGGACTCCACCTTGCCCACCAGGTCCGCCCCGACGTCTGCCGCCTTGGTGAAGATGCCCCCGCCCACGCGGGCGAAGAGGGCCATGGAGCTGGCCCCCATGCCGAAGGTCAGCATGGCGCCGGTGATGTGGTTGATGACCTGGGTCGGGTCGGGAAGGGGCCGGTAGACGGTGTACCACCAGTCCAGGAAGTAGTACCACAGGGAGAGGTCCAGCAGGCCCAGACCCACCACGACCAGGCCCATCACGGCCCCCGACGAGAAGGCCACCCGCAGGCCACTGTTCAGGCTCTTGGAGGCGGCGTGGGCGGTGCGGGCGTTGGCGGCCGTGGCGATCTTCATGCCCAGGAACCCGGCCAGACCCGAGAAGAAGCCCCCCGTCAGGAAGGCGAAGGGGACGAAGCCCGTCAGGAAACCACTGGCCGCCAGGGCTGCCAACAACACCGTCACGACGACGAAGAACATCCCGACGCCGGTGTACTGGCGGCGCAGATAGGCGTTGGCGCCCTGGCGGATGGAGGCGGCGATGTCGACCATCGCCGGGGTTCCCTCGCTGTTCCTCATCACGAACCAGGCCAGGTACCCGGCAAAAGCCAGGGCCAGGGTGGAACCCAGCGGAGCCAGGAACATCAGATCGACCACGTGGACCTCCTTGCACTCTCCGGACGATGGGGGCGGACCGTTGGCGGATGGTGGCGGAGGAGTGGTCCAGGTGGTGCTGAGGGTCCAGTACCAGGGCTCGGGCTTGTCTTCCGTCTTCTCTGTGGCAACCCGGATCGCGCGGTCGCCCCCCCGGGGGTTCGACCGTCAGGCTCGAATCCTGCCTGCCGGCTTCGGGATCAGGAATCCCCTCCGGGCGCGGGCGGGGCCAGGGGCTCGAAGAGGTCCAGGTGGCGGGCCAGTTCCTCGGGGGGCATCCCGGAGGCGGCCAGGTCGCGCAGATGGACCGTCGGCCGGTGCAGCAGGCGGGCCACGAACTGGCGCGAGAAGACCTCCAGCGCTCGGGCCTCCCGCGGCGACATGCTCGGCCGGCGGGTGCGCTCCAGGGTCTCCTGGCGCAGGTCTTCGAAGTGCTGGCGCAGGCGCCGGATCGCGGGGACGGCCTGGCGCTCCCGCAGGTAACGCAGGAAATTCGCGCTCTGCCGGCGGACCATCTCGGCCACGCGGGCCACCTCCTCGTGGCGCTGGGACAGGTTCCGGGCCACCGCCTGCTGCAGGTCGTCAAGGTTGAACAGGTGCACGTGGGGCAGCTCGCCGCAGGAGGGCTCGACGTCCCGGGGCAGGGCGATGTCCACCAGGAAGAGGGGGCGCCCTGGACGGGCCTCCATCACCCTGGCCAGGCGCTTCCGGGTGACCACGAAGTGGGGGGCTCCCGTGGAGGTCAGCATGATGTCGCAGCCCTCCAGGGTCCGGTCCAGATCCTCGAAGGGCACGGCGTGGACACCGCAGCGCCGGGCCAACTGGCGGGCGTGCTCGTCCGTGCGGTTGACCACCGTCAGGCGCCGGGCACCACAGGCCACCAGGTGTCTCAGGGTCAGCTCGCTCATCTTGCCGGCCCCCAGCACCAGGATCGTGCGCCGGGTCAGGTCCCCGAAGACCTGGCGGGCCAGTTCCACCGCCGCGTGGCTGACGCTGGCGGCCCCCTGGTTGATGTGCGTCTGGCTGCGCGCCTGACGGCCGACCCGCAGGGCCCAGGCGAAGAGGCGGTCCAGGACGGGGCCGGTGGTCGCGGCGTCCTGAGCGATCTGCCGGGCCTTGCGGACCTGGCCCAGGACCTGGTTCTCGCCGACGATCATGGAATCCAGGCCGCTGGCGACCTCGAAGAGGTGCGCGATGGCCGGCAGCCCCGACTGCTGGTAGAGGTGGGGGACCAGCAGGGTCGGCTCCAGCGAGCGGCTGGCGGCCAGGAAGCGGGTCAGGGCCTGGAGGCTGGCCTGCGGGGTATCGGTCCAGGCGTAGACCTCCGTGCGATTGCAGGTGGACAGGATCGCGCCCTCCTGCACTTGACCGGCCTCCGGCAGGCGCTGGAGGATCGCCGGCAGGGCCTCCTGGCTGAAGGCCAGCCTCTCGCGCACCTCCAGGGGGGCTGTCTTGTGGTTCAGGCCCAGCAGGATGACGGTCATGGTTCCCCGGTAGGAGCTCAGTGGAAGCCCTGCCAGGCTTCGTGAGCCCAGGTGCAGAGCTGCGCGGGTTCCCGGGTGACCTCGTCGGGGACCTCGTAGTAGGATTCCAGGCGGGTGGTCGGGCTGGGCTGGAAGGGCTCCATGCCTCGCTCATGGAAGCGGCCCCGGGTCTGGGGCCAGGTCTTCAGGTAGATCCGCCCCCCCGCCACGATCCCGAAGAACTGCCCATCCCGATACAGGCCGAGGCCGCCGAACATGGGCCGGAAGTCCAGCCCCTCCAGCTCCGAGAGTCGGTCCAGGATCACATAGTCTTTGGGGTTCGGCCTCATCGGCGCCCCCCCTTCGACGACACCGTCGCAGGGCCTTCGAGCTCAGTCGGCCTGTTTCTCCAGGTGGCGCAGCAACAGGTACTCGGCCGGGATCAGGGCGCCCAGGATCGCCATCGAGGCGATCGGCGGCAGGCCGATCGAGGTGGCCAGGGCGGCGAAGTCGTTCCCCTGCCGGGCCAGGGCCGCCAGGTTCCCCGACAGCGCGGTTCCCGCGTAGAGCACGCTGTTGAGCATGGTGAAGCCACCATAGCCCATCAGCGCCGGCCCCAGGACCGGGTGTTCCTTGCGAATCTTGTAGCCCACGGCGAAGGAGATCGCCGCCGAGGTGGCGTCCACCAGCGTGCCGGCGCCCGCCACCAGGGCCCGCGACCCGGCCGGTCCCAGGGTCTCGCCCAGTTCGGTCAGGGGGCCCGCCATGTAGCGGGTGACGCCCCCCTTGAAGGGGTCCACGGAGATCGAGGGGTTGGCGTTCTGGTAGATGGCGTTGGCCGCCACGGCGTGGCCCAGTTCGTGGGCGGCGATCGAGGGGCCGGCGGTCCCCGCCAGGCTGGCCACGCCTCCCAGGACTCCGGTCTTGACCAGTTCGCCCGGGGTCAGGTCGACCCGGTCACCCTCGGCCACGGCCCGAAGTTCCCCGGCTGAGGCCGGGCGGGCGGTGAGGGTCGCGCGGAACTGCGATAGGGGGTCTGAGGCGATCGGGAAGGACATGGGCAGGCTCCTCCTGTCAGGAGAGTAGCAGAGGACGGGGCGGTCGGGGAATCCGCGAATTGTTACAAGGACGTCGGGTCCGGAAACGGCCGGAAGCCTCCTGCCGAAGGCGGCCAGGAGGCTTCCGCGCCAGGGAGTGCGACGGGACCCTAGATGGCCCGCTTGCGGTCGGTCCGGCGCTGGCCGACGGGGATGGCCTTGAAGGACTGCACCACCTTGCCCCTGCGGATGTAGGTGAAAGCCTTGACCTTCGGGCTGTTCTGGGTGTAGGAGGTGGTGGTTCCCTTGATCAGCACGCAGTCCGAGTCGCGTTCGCGGCGGCCGACGCGGCCTACCAGTTGCTCGATCTCGGCTTCGCCGAAGTGGTCGGCGTCGGTGATCAGGACCATGTCCGCCATGGGGATGTCCAGGCCCGAGCCCACCAGGTTCGTGGCCACCAGGATGGCCGGCTTGTTGTCGCGGAACTGCCGCATCATGCTGACCCGGTCCTCCAGGGGCATGTCGGCCGACTTGCCGCGCGAGCGGCGCCGGTGCTCGAGGCTGTCGGCCATCTCGCCGTGCAGCATCGAGACGGGAACGCCCACGCGGTCCTCGATGTAGCGGGCCACGATGGGAACGCGGGCGCGGGTGCGGCTGATCACGTAGATCCGGCTGCCCGACTCGATGTGCCTGCGCAGCACGTCCATGCCCAGGTCGATCTGGTTGAAGATGTTCTCGTTCCAGGAGGCGGGAACCTCGTGGCGGCGGGTCGGGGGCGAGTCGAAGGGCATGTCCGTCATGGCCACGGTCTGCTGCCAGGCACCCTCGCGCTTCAGGAAACGCTCGACGGCCTCGGGGGTGGCCGAGGTGAACAGCACCGGGGCCGCCAGGCCGCGCAGGTGGGCCAGATCCTCGTCCTCGTCGAAGGCATTCACGTCGTCCACGATGACCAGGGCGGCCGTCTCCAGCAGTTGCCGGTACTTCCGCTGTTGCAGCAGCATGGCGCTGCCCACGGCGAAGGAGGTCTTTCCGGCCAGCAGGGACTCCAATGAATTCTGGCGTTCGCGCGGGGGGATGCCGGCGTGCATCTGCACCGTGTCCAGGCCGGTTCCCTCGAGGCGGTCCAGGAAATACTTGTGCTGCTGGCGGGCCAGGTCTCGGGTGGGGGCCAGCATGACGGCGTGCCGGCCGGTGTCCAGGACCCGTTGGACGGCCACGCGCAGGCAGACCTCGGTCTTCCCCGATCCGGTGGGGGCCTTGACCAGCAGGCGCTGGACGTCGGCCCTCAGGCGCGACGAGACCTCGTCGATGGCGTACTGCTGGTGGCGCGTCAGCGAGAAGACGTGGCCGGGTTGGACCAGTTCGCCCTCCTCGGCCACGCGCTGTACGTTCTGTTGGATCTTCTGCCAGATTGTTTCGTTATCCATGAAATCTCCCGGTGGGTTCGGGTCCCGTATGGCACAGGCCCACCCCGTGTTCCGTCGCCGGTGCGCTCTTGCGGGCGCTCCGTGGCGAGCCGTCGGGGAGGGCCGTGGGACCCGCGTTGGGTATCAGGCTCTCGAGTAATTCCCGGTACTATAGCATCGCCTCCGGATGGTGTCAAAATCGACGGGGAGGGTTCCTGCCCGCCCGGTCGGCAAGCCGTCGGAACACCGTGCCCCTGGGGCTCCGGCCGACGGAATGGAGGAATCCCCCGAAACCATGTCAAACCTGCCGAGGTCCTGGGCGGAGTCCTCCTGGGCCCTGTCATCCGGAAGGGCCTCCGGGCTTCAGAGCGGAAGCGTCCGCCCAACGGGTCCAGGCGGGCCGGCCGGTCACCCTGGCGGGCCGCGCGACTTCAGAACCGAACCCGGAGCAGGAGGTGGCCAGATGGCTGTCAGGGCGGTGAAGGAAAAGGTTCCCGTGATTCTCATGACGACCACGTATCGTCTGGAGGGCGAGATGCACGTGGTTCCCGGCGGCAGGCTCCTGGACGAGATCAACAAGGAGCGGGACTTCATCCCCATGACGAACGCCTCGATCTACGACCCGCGAGGCGAACAGCACCTGGACACCCTGGACTTCATCGCGGTCAACAAGGCCCTGGTGGTCATGGTGGCTCCCGCAGTCGGCAGTTGAGCTTCGTCCACGGCACAGGATCGGTCACGGAGAAGAGATGATCATTCGCTACCTCGGACACTCGAGCTTCTACATCAGTTCCTCGAAGGGCACCGCCCTGGTGCTGGACCCCTACGCGGACTACCTCCCCTACAAGTTCCCCAACCTGGAAGCCGACGTGGTCGTGGTCTCCCACGAACATCGCGACCACAACGCCGTGCGCCGGTTGGGCGGGGAACCCGTGGTGGTCAAGCGCACGACGGATTTCCCGGTCGAGCACGAGGTCCCAGTCAAGAGGACCGGCGAGACCCTGAACTTCATGGGCCTGCCCACCTGCCACGATGGTTCCGCGGGCCGCAAACGCGGGCCCAACACGATCTGGCACTTCTTCTGGGAAGGCATCCACTTCGTGCATCTGGGTGACCTGGGCCACCTCCTGACCGATCAGCAACTCTTCACCCTGGGCAAGGCCGACATCCTCTTCCTGCCGGTGGGTGGGAAGACGACGTTGGGCCCCGCGGAAGCGGGCCTGGTGATCAACCAGTTGAACCCCAACCTGGTCTTCCCCATGCACTACCTGACCCCGGGTCTGGAGGATTTCGGCCTGTGCGATTCCCCCCTGGAGGCCTTCCTCTCGCGCATGAGCCGCGTCGAGGACCAGGCCAGCATGGCCTACGAGGTCGACCTGGCCCGGCTTCCGATGCAGACCAAGATCGTGTTGCTGAAGTATGAGTGAGCAGACGCGCTTCATCTTCGTCACCGGGGGCGTGGTCTCGTCCATCGGCAAGGGGATCGTGGCGGCCTCCCTGGGCACGCTGCTGAAGAACCGCGGTTTCCGGGTCACGATCCAGAAGCTCGACCCCTACGTCAACGTCGATGCGGGGACCATGAATCCCTACCAGCACGGCGAGGTCTACGTGACCGATGACGGCGCCGAGACCGACCTGGATCTGGGGCACTACGAGCGATTCATCGACGAGAACCTGGGGCGGGACAACAACGTCACCACGGGCAAGATCTATGGAACGGTGATCGAACGCGAGCGCCGGGGCGACTACCTGGGCGCCACGGTCCAGGTGATCCCGCACATCACCGACCAGATCAAGGCCTGCGTCCGCCAGGTGGCCGATGACAGCCAGGCCGATGTGGCCATCGTCGAGGTCGGTGGCACCGTCGGCGACATCGAGGGCCTGCCCTTCCTGGAGGCCATCCGCCAGTTCAAGAAGGACGTCCCTGCCGAGCGCGTCCTGTACGTCCACGTCACCCTGGTCCCCCACCTGGGGGCGGCGGGCGAGATGAAGACCAAGCCCACCCAGCACTCGGTCAAGGAACTGCGCTCGATCGGAATCCAACCCGATCTGATCATCTGCAGGACCGAAAAGGGCATCAACCGCGAGATGATCGACAAGATCGCCCTGTTCTGCGACGTCTCCCCGCAAGCGGTCTTCGAAAGCCGGGATGTCCCGACCATCTACGAGGTGCCCCTGCGCCTGGAGAAGCAGGGTCTGGGCGACTTCGTGGTGCAGCGCCTGGGCCTGGAGCAGCGCAAGCCCGACCTGGAGAACTGGCACGATCTGGTCCGGAAGATCAAGAAGCCGACGCGCCGGGTGCGCATCTGCGTGGTGGGCAAGTACATCGAGATCAAGGACGCCTACCTTTCCCTGGCCGAAGCCCTGGAACACGCCGGGATCGCCCACGGGGTGGGTGTGGAGATCGTCCGCCTGGACGCCGAGACCGTGGCCGCCCAGGGCGTCGAGTTGCTGGCCGGAGCGCACGGGATCCTGGTCCCCGGGGGCTTCGGCTCGCGCGGGGTGGACGGCAAGATCCTGGCCATCACCCACGCCCGCACCTCGGGCATCCCCTTCCTGGGCATCTGCTACGGCCTGCAGTGGGCCGTGGTGGAGTTCGCCCGGAACGTCTGTGGCTGGGCCTCCGCCAACTCCACGGAGGTGGACCCCGAGACCGCCTGGCCCGTGATCGCCGAGATGGCCGAGCAGAAGGGGATCCGCAAGCTGGGCGGGACCATGCGCCTGGGGGCCTACGCCTGCCGACTGCGCAAGAAGACCCGGGCCTTCCAGGCCTACGGGCAACTGGAGATCACCGAGCGCCACCGCCACCGCTTCGAGTTCAACAACCGCTTCCGGATGGATCTGGAGGACGCCGGTCTGGTGATCAGCGGCATCAACCCGGACCGCAACCTCGTCGAGATCGTGGAACTGAGGGACCACCCCTGGTTCGTGGCCTGCCAGTTCCATCCCGAGTACCGGTCCAGGCCCTATCGGGCCCACCCGCTGTTCCGCGACTTCATCGGGGCCGCGGTGACCCTGGGGGAGGCCGCGGCCGCCTCACCCTCCCGGTAGGATGGAAGGCGGGCCCGGGCGCCGCCCCTGGGGGGGGCTGGGCGTCCTGCTGTTCCTGCTCCTCGTGGTCGCATCGGCGTCCGGTGCCGCCCCCCTGGTCGGGGTGGTCCGAGAGGCGGGGCCGGAGGGCCTGCGCCTGGACTCCGGGGAACGCCTGCCCTGGGGGGCGGTCCGCCGCGTCCTGATGGAGGGCCGGGCCGCGCCCCGCGAGGCGGTGGCACCGGGCGACCGGGTCCTGTCCTGGGAGCACGGGATCCTGGACCTGCACCCCCGGCTGGTCCGTGGAACCTTCTGGGACCTGCGCCACGGGGATCTGCTGTTGGGGCAGCACAACCTGGTCCTTCCCCCGGGCGCCGAGGTCCGCTGCAACGGGCGGCGGGTGGCGCCCTCCGGGCTGCCTCGGGGGGCCGCGGCCGTGGCCCGCGTGGACCCGACGACCGGCCGGGTGGGGCTCCTGGATGTCGTGGACCCCCGGGCCCCGATGGAGGTGGGCGACCTCTGGGAAGTTCGCGCCGGCCTGGAACCGGGGTCGGTGGCCCCCGCCCGGGCCCTGCGGGCCGGCGAGACGCTGCACCTGGAGTTGCGGGCGCCCGCCGGGGGAGAGGCCTTGTTCGACGTCGCCGGGGTGGCCTGGTCCCTGCCGGCCCGGGAGGTCCGGCCCGGTCTTTATCGGGCCGGGTTTCCGATCCCGCGCGCGCTGGACGTGCGGGACACCTTCGTCCTGGGGCACTGGCGACGCGAAGATGGCCAGGAGGGCGTGCGCATCGGCCCCCGGGTGAGCCTGGCCCCGACTCCGCCCCACCTGCTGGACCACGGGCCCCAGGGTACGGCCGTCGCCAACGCCGCGGTCTTCGCGGTCTACGGCTCGCCAGGGTCCCAGGTCGAGCCCTCGCGAGTGCGCCTGTGGGTGGACGGCGCGGACCGGACGGGCCGGGCTCGACGGACGGTGGACCTGGTGTGGTGGCAGCCCTCCGAACCCTTCTCTCCCGGTGGCCACGACGTGCGCGTCCTGGTGGTCGACGGAGCGGGCCATCGGGTGCAGCACCGCTGGCGCTTCGAGGTCCGCACGCGCTGACGGCGGTTCGGGGCTGCTAGCTCTCGAACTGCTCCAGGATGGCGGACGGGTGCCGGACGCTGTAGACCAGCCACAGGTAGCGGCCCTTCAGTCGGCTGGACTCCATGTCCAGGTGCCCGGCGCCCAGGGCCTGGTCCAGGCGGCCCTTCAGGAGACTCCCCAGGGGGGTGTTCTCGGTGATCACGTGGTAGGTGATGGGATAGAAGCCCTTCACGAAGACCCGCGCCGGCTGGCGCTTCTCGCCCTGGCAGGCCATCAGTTCCAGGCCGCCGTACAGGGTCTCGCGGGGATAGACCTCCAACCTCAGGAAGTGGCCCCTGGCCACCTCCTCCACGGCCTTCTCCAGCAGGCCCAGGAAGTGCCTCTCCTTGGCATCGAAGTTGAACAGGCTGCGGCCCAGGCGGGAATCCCGGCCCGCGGCGCGCAGCGAGGGGGCCCGGGGGGGCAGGACGTAGGGATACCACACGTAGCGCCGGGACGCCACGTAGCGCCGGGCGTCGAAGCGCTCGCTGCCGAGGATGCGATCCAACCAGCCCTTCAGGGCCTCCGCGAACGGCGTCCGGCGCGTCAGGAAGGAACAGGTCGAGGGGACGCCGCTGTCCACCTCCAGTTCGACCCTCTGGGTGGCCTGCTCCAAGCGGACCCGCATGGCGACGTGGCTGGTGGGGTCGGGCCGTGGCAAAAGGTCGAAGTCCAGGCCGCCCTCGCGGAGTTCCTCCAGGAACTCGACCTCGGCCTCCGAGAGGTTGAAGAGGGGTTCCTGGACGTAGCGGAAGGGGCGCGACTCGCGGTCCAGCCTCTTCCACACGTCCTGTTCCCCGAGGAGGGCATCCTTGTCGGCTCTGTAGTCCAGCATCGGCGATATTCTAGCATGCCGGGTGGGAACCCACCGGAGCCGGGCACCCCGGTGCGGACTTCCAAGGTTCGATACCCCTTTCCACCGCAGGCCCGGGATGCTACCTTGCCATGACCGGACGATGCTCGTGTTTTCGACCTTCAGGGGCGCCCTCGCTGGGGCCCGCCGCGGCGCCCCGTCTCGAGGCCTGCCCTGGCTGGGGCTGCTGGTGCTGCTCCTGGCGGCTCCTGCCATGGGGTCGGAGGAGGCCCTGGAGGTGACCGGCCGACCGGCCTCGGCAGCCTTCCTGACCGAGGTCCTGGGCCTGGCTGGGGCCTGGGACCTGGCTCCGGGGGAAGAGGCGACCTGGGGCGGCCGAACCGTCCGCAACCTGGCCCTGCCCCGCCTGGAGACCTGTCTTCTGGCCTTCTCGGACCACCCCGAGCGGGTCCGGCGCAGGGGACTGCTGTTCCAGGGAGGCCTGATGGCCTTCAAACCCGTGCGCTTCCAGTACTACCACGAGGGCGGGCGGGAGGAGGGGCCCCTCCTCCTCTCGGTCCGGATCTCCAACCGGGGGGAAAGGCCCGTCCGGATCCACCTGGTGGAGGGGGCCGGCGGCCCGGATCCCGAGTACTTCCCGGCGGGGCACCGGAACAACGTGGCCTTCCTGAGGCGTCTGGTGGCCTTCGAGGGGCGGGTGGTCCGTCTGGATCCGGGCGAGTCCCGGCAGGTGGCCCTGCACCCGTTGCCCTACCTGCACGTGGTCAGCGGGACCCTGCAGATGACCGTGTTGGAGGGTGGTCCGGTCGGCTATGCCCTGTTCGCCCTGGATGACCCTGGCGAGCCCGCCGGTTTCGACCTGCAATCGAATCCGGCCGACGTGCACGCCCGGGGAGTCTACCCTGTCGCCGACCAGATCCTGTCGAGGGGTTGGCAGGTCGGGCCGGTTCCCGGCCACGTGGCCTTCGGGGCCGTGCGTCAACCCAACTTCCTGGAAGGGCCCGAGTTGAAGGGCGACTACGGGGTCCTCTACCGCTTGGAACTGGACCTGGCGAATCCCTCGGCCGACGCCCGCCGGGTCGAGATCCTCTTCAATCCCAGGGGCGGGAAGGCCACCGGCACCTTCATGGCGCGGGGACCCGACGGGCAATTGCTGGAATGGCTGGTTCCCGACCCGATCCCCGCCTTTGAACTGGTCCCCCTGGCCGTGGTGGAGGTGCCTCCCGGCGGTGGGCGCTGGACGGTCTGGACGATTCCGGAGGGGGCCTCCAACTACCCCGTGCGCCTGGTCCTGCGCCAGGCGGCCGTCCCCTGAAGCGGGCCGTAGAGGAATGGGAATCCCCCCAGGGAAGGTCTCCGGCATGGTTCGGACCAGGGATGAGGACGAGACCTTGGTGGGCGCTCCGGCGACCCGGGGGCGGATGCTGGTGACCCTGCTGGGCTTCACCAGCGCCACGCTGCTCACCGTGGCCCTGCTGCAGGCGGGCCCGCTCGGGGACCTTTCCCCCCTCATGGTCCTGCTGACCGCCGCCGTCTTCTTCGAGTGCGCCTCGGCCCTGATCCCGGGCTTCGGCTACGTCAACCTGGGGTTCTTCGTCTGCCTGGCCGCCGTGCTCGGTTCGACGCCCCCGGGCGGCCTCGGCGACGCCCCGCCCGACCCGGGACGCTTCGGTCTGCCCCTGGTCAGCCGGGCCCTCCTGATCGGTTTCACGGCGCAGGCCATCGGATGGGTCTTCCGCATGGTCTTCCTGGGGGATTCCTTCTCGGGATGGCGCCGCCTGGCCGACGTCTTCCTCAATCTGGTGCGCCTGGGCCTGGTGGGTCTGGTGGTCCTGAACATCCCCGGCCTGCTGGTCCCGCCCGTGGAGCCGCCGACCTCGCTTCAGGTCCCCGGCCTGACGGAGGTCCCGGCGGTCGGTCCGGCCTGGCTGCAGGTCGTCTCCTGGGCCGGTCTGGTGGCCCTGGTCGTGGCCTTCCTGCTGCACGTCCTCTTCGACCGCCTGGCGGTCCTGCCCGTACTGAGCACGATGATGGAACCCGGCGAACGCCAGGCCTGGTCCGAGAACAGCCGGCGCGTCGGAGTGGTCCACTCGGCGATGCTGGTGCTGGCGGGCTTCGTGTCCGTCGTCGTGGCCCAGGGAATCCTGGCCCAGATCCCGACCCTGGATGCCGCCCTTCCCCTGGCCGTCGGCCTGGTGGCCTCGGGCCTTCCGGTGGTGGTCGTGAACCGCTTGTCCACGCGCGCGGAGGAGGACGACGAGGAGGACGAGACCGAGATCCTCCAGGCCGCCCTGCGCGGGGCCCGTCAGCAGTTGGAGGCCGCTCGGGGACGCGAGGAAGCCCTGGCCCGGGAGGTCCAGAAGAAGGCGGGCGACCTTGAGGTGCTCTTCGAGATGGCTCGCGACCTGGGGGCGGCCACGAGTCTGCAGGACACCCTGGACATCGTCATGCGGATGGTCCGCCAGATGGTCGTCCCCTTCCAGTCCTGCGTGGTCTTCGTGCTGCAGGACGGCTACGCCCTGCCTGCCCGGAGCAGCACACCCTACGGTGAGGTGCTGGAAATGGCGCACCTCCTGCAACTGGAAGAGCCGGCCGTGCGGCAGGCCCTCAAGACGGGCCGTCCTCATCTGAGCTCGACGGTGCGGGCTTCCTCCGAGCAGCGCATCTTCCAGGATGAGGAGTCGCTGATGTGCGCTCCCCTTATCGTCAACAAGGAGCCCATCGGAGTCATCTACGTGGGGGCCAGGACCGCCGGCACCTACTCCGAGGAGGAGCTGAACACCCTGACGATGCTGGCGGCGCACGCGGCCCCCTCGATCCACGCCGTGCGGCTCTTCGAGAGCAAGCAGAAGGACCTTGAGGAAGAAAGGCGGATCCGGACCCAGGTCGAGGCCCAGAAGAGCCAACTGGAAGGGCTGCAGAACATGGTGCAGTCGATCGGCCAGGAGCTGCGCCAGGAGCATTCCCTGGAGGTGATCCAGAAGACCATCACCGAATTGTTCCAGGGGGCGCAGAGCGTGATCACCCTGCTCGAGGTGAAGACCGACGAACGCGAGGTCAAGCCCGAGGGCGAACGGGTCTTCATGCCGACCAGCGTCCTGTCTCCCTACAAGGACTTCGTCAAGGACATGGCCGTGCGTCCGGGGGAGGGTTTCCTGGGTCAGGTCCTGCAGCACCGCAGCCGGATCTGGGTGAATGACTTCCAGGAATACAGTCACCAGAACCTCCTGGCCAACGAGTTGTCGGCGATCGCGGCTCCCCTGATGGCCGAGGACGACCTGTTGGGGTGCCTGTACGTCGGGGCTCCGAACCCCCAGGCCTTCAACGAGGCGGACGTCAACCTGATCCAGACCATCGCCTCGCAGGCGGCTTTGGCCTTGAAGAACGCCCGGCTGATGGACCAGACCCGCCAACAGGCCCTGACGGATGGCCTGACGGGCCTCTACACCCACCGCTTCTTCAAGGAGCAGCTCAAGCTGCAGGTGGATGATGCCCGGCGGTCGGGAAAGCCCGCCTGCCTGATCCTCCTGGACACCGACAAGTTCAAGCAGTACAACGACACGCTGGGGCATCCCGCCGGCGATGCCCTGCTCAAGGAGATCGCCGACATCCTGCGGGAATCGGTCCGACCCAACGACGTGGTCTGCCGCCAGGGAGGCGACGAATTCGCCATCATCATGCGCGAGAGCCCCAAGGAATGGGGCGTGGATGTGGCCCAGAGAATCCGCGAGACCTTCGAGTTGCGCTTTGCCGAGCGCCAGGTGCGGGTCACGGGCTCCATCGGGGTCAGTTGCTTCCCCTCGGACGCCCTGGGCTTCAGCGATCTGGTACAGCACGCCGACGAGGCCCTCTACCGGGCCAAGAACACCGGGCGCAATCGGGTCTGCGTGGCCCCTTCGCTGAAGGAGTCCCGCGAGAGCGCCTGACCCGGGCTCCGGTCCTCAGGCCCGGAGCGGGGTCCCACAGGTCGGGCAGGAGGTCTGCTGGGCGACGGGACCCAGGCAGCGCGGACAGAAGGCCGGAGCCTGCGGGGGCAGGGGTCTGCCGCAGGCCGTGCAGCAGCGCGCGTCCCGGCGCACCAGGCCTCGACAGGAGGGGCACTCGCGCACGGCCCGGGCCGGGGCCTGCCCGGAGGCAGACGTCCGGAGAATCTGGCGTGCCCGCGTCACGAAGAGCTTCCAGGAGCCTGCCAGGAGCAGGATGGCCCACAGCAGTCGGTCCTGGATCAGGAGCCAGTCGTACAGGCCGTGGACCACGGCCGAGAGGACGAGGCCCTGCAGGACCCGGGCGAGGCCCTTTCCGGATGGTGGACCGGATCGGGTGAGGCCCAGGGCGTAGCCCCAGAATTGAGCCATCAGGACGTGTCCGAAGGTGGACAGGATCCAGCGCTGCAACAGGACCGCAGGGTCGTCCAGGCGCAGCACGTAGACCGCGTTCTCGGCGGTGGCAAAGCCCAGGGCGGCCACCCCGGCGTAGACCAGGCCGTCCAGGGGTTCCTCAAAGCGTCGCCGGATGGCCAGGTGCACGGCCAGCAGCTTCCAGGATTCCTCGCAGAGGCCGACCCAGACCACGAAGTAGAGAAGGGACTCCAGGGGAGGACCCCCGGCCTCGACCAGGGGTGGGAGCAGTCGGGAAGTTCCCGAGACCCCCAGCGTCGACAGGGCTCCGAACCCGCAGACCGCCAGCATCCGTCCCAGGGGCTGGCGCCCCCGGGCCAGCAGGCGGTGCAGGTAGTAGAACCAGACCAGACCCGGACCCAGGCTCATCAGCACGGCGCCCGTCGTCTGCAGCCAGGAGGTCGTCAAGGTCGGGCTTCCGGTGTCGGACCGGGATCGGGCAGGGGGCGGCTCTCGGACCAGGTTCGGGTGGAGGTCCACAGGTCGGCCCGGGTGGCCCCATCGGCTCGGAACAAGGCCTGGACCGGGCCCAGGAGTGGCCATGACAGGACCGTGGCCAGGGTCCGGGTGCACGAGAGCCTCGCGCTCAGGGGGTGGCGCCGGTCGGTCAGGACGACCAGGCCGAAGACGTGCTGGCCCAGGGTCTGGCCCGCCCTGGCGGGCAGCAGGCCCCACCAGGCCAGGGCCAGCAGGGCCACGACCAGGGGGCCCGAGCCCCAGCCGAAGGAGAGCCAGACCTCGCAGACCACCAGCAGGGCCAGACCGTCCAACAGGGTGGCCGCCAGGCGGGCGGGCGCCGAGGCCGGGGTCAGGTCGGCCGCCAGGCTCACCGCACCGCCCTCCAGGCGCGTCCCGCAGGCTCCGCAGTGGTGCTCCTTGGGTAGGACCTCGGCCGCGCACCGCGGACATCGGGCTACCACGTAGAAGCACCGGTCCAGAGGGCAACGGGAATCCTGGCCCTGCGGCTCCTGCTGACAGGCCGGGCAGTAGGGCACGGGCCTAGCGCATCTGGTCGAAGAGGGATTCCAGTACCCCGGGGCGGTCGGCCTCGGTGCCGGTCCGGAGGGTCGCCATCTGTTCCAGGAACGTGGGGCGTCGATTCTGGTAGAAGATCCCCAGGTAGCGCGGCGCGGTGGATGTCGCGCGGTTCATGGCCTGGAGGAAGTCTCCAGGGTCGTGGTCCTCGGGGAGTCCGGCCACCTCTTCGCGGTAGCTCTTGAAGGTGTTCGTCTTGTTGAAGGTGGGGCAGGGGCTGAAGACGTCGATGAAGGCGAATCCCTTGTGCTCGAAGGCGGCGACGAGCATCCGGGCCAGTTCCTTGGGTTGTCCCGAGAAGGCCCGGCCCACGAAGCTGGCCCCGGCCACCAGGGCCAGCAGGAGGGGGTTCAGGGGGACATCCGTGGTCCCCGTGGGGCTGGTCTTGGAGGCATACCCCACGGGGCTCGTGGGTGACGCCTGTCCCTTGGTCAGGCCGTAGACCGAGTTGTCCATGACCAGATAGGTGATGTCCAGGTTGCGCCGGGCCGCGTGCAGCAGGTGCCCTCCCCCGATGGCGAAGGCGTCGCCGTCTCCCCCCACCGTCAGGACGTGCAGGTCGGGACGGGCGGCCCGAACGCCGGTGGTCACCGGCATGGTTCGCCCGTGCAGGCCATGGAACCCATAGGTGGAGAGGAAGTAGGGGAGTCGCGACGAGCAGCCGATCCCCGAGATGGTCACCATCCCCTCGGGAGGGATGCCCAACTCCCTCAGGGCCATCGTCACCGCGCTGAGCACGCCGAAGTCGCCGCAACCCGGGCACCAGGTGGGCTTGACCTGGCTGCGCCAGGCCTCGGCGCCGACGGGCAGGTTCTCCGTGGGTTTCTCAGCGGGCATGGTTGATCATCTCCTCGAGGAGGTCGACCAGTTCGGCTCTCCGGAAGGGTGAGCCGCCGTAGACGTTGATCCGGTGCCACGGGCCCGGGTGGCGGGAGGCGACCAGGGTGGCCAACTGGCCGCTGCGGTTGCACTCGACCACGGCCAGGCGGCGCTTGCCGCGCAGGAACTCGCCGATCTGGTGGTCGGGCAGGGGCCAGAGCATCCGAGGGGCCAGCATCTCCAGCTTCAGGCCCCGTGCGGCCAGGTCGTCCAGGGCCTGGGCCACGGCGCCAGTGGTGGAACCCCAGGTCAGGACACCCACCTCGGCCTGGGGATCTCCGTAGAGGAAGGGCTCGGGGGCCTCGGCCCGGGCCCCCTCCAGCTTGCGGAATCGCTTGTCGCTGAGAGCCGTGTGGTTGGGGGCGTCGTAGCGGGGGCGGCCCTTCGGGTCGTGCTCCAATCCGGTGGACACGTACTGACCGTTCGGCGTGCCGGGAAGGCTCATCGGGGAGACGCCCGAGGCGGTGATCCGGTAGCGTTCGAAGTCGATCCTCGGGGCCCGGTCGACCTGACGTTCCCAGCGGGGCAGGGCCGACAGGTCCGGGCGCGGGACGTTGGTCAGGCGGCTGGCCAGGACCGTATCGGACAGCAGGATCACCGGGACCTGGTAGCGCTCGGCCAGGTTGAAGGCGTGCACCGCCTGCCGGAAGCAGTCGGCCACGCTGGTCGGGGCCAGGACCACGCGCGGCCCCTCGCCGTGACCGCCCAGGGCCGCCAGGTACAGGTCGGCCTGTTCGTGCTTCGTGGGCAGGCCCGTGGAGGGCCCGCCCCTCTGGACATCCAGGACGACGCAGGGGATCTCGGCCATCGAGGCCAGGCCCAGCATCTCCACCATCAGGCTCAGGCCCGGCCCCGAGGTGGCCGTCATGGCCCGAGCCCCCGTGTAGGAGGCCCCCAGGACCATGCCCAGGGAGGAGATCTCATCCTCGCCCTGGATCAGGGTGCCGCCCACCCTGGGCAACTGGGTGGCCAGGAACTCCATGACGTCGCTGGCCGGTGTGATCGGGTAGCCGGCGAAGAAGCTGCACCCGGCCGCCAGGAAGCCCAGGGCCAGGGCCTGGTTGCCGTTCAGCAGCATGCCGGTGGGGTCGCGTGGACCGGGGGGCAGCGAGAAACCGATCTCGGAGGGCAGTTCCTCCTGGACGTAGCGGTAGCCGGCCTCCAGGGCTTCCAGGTTCCTGGCCAGCACGTCCTCGCCCTTGCGCGAGAACTTCTGCTCCAGCAGCTCCCGCAGGACCCGGCGGTCCAGCTCGAAGAGGGCGGCCACGACCCCCACGGCCACCACGTTCCTGGCCAGGCCGAACCGCACCCGGTCCCGGGCGATCGCCGTCAGCGGCACGGCGCACTGCCGCCTGGAGGGGTCCGGCGCGGGTTCGAAGGCGGAGGAGTCGTAGACCAGCAGGCCTCCCGGCCGCAGGTCCCGGCCGTCCAGATCCCAGGCCTCCTGGTTGAAGGCCACCAGGACATCGGTCTGGTCCTTCAGGTCCCACAGCGGTTCGGGGCTGAGCAGCACCTCGAAGGTGGCGTGTCCGCCCTTGATCTCGGCGGGGTTGGTTTTGTAGGTCAGGACCCGATAGCCGGCCCGGGCGGCGGCCCGGGTGACCAGTTCCCCGGTGGACAGGACGCCCTCTCCCGATTCACCGGCCATCCGGATCTGCAGGGACGAGCAAGCCATGAGCGACACTCCGGTTTCCGGCGCCGGCGTGGCCGGCTGCAGGTATTGGCTGGAGGAGATTCTCGCGGCGGTTGGACCCCCCTGCCGTCAGGAGTGGTCGAGCATCCCGGCCAGGGCCCGCATGGCCTGGCCGCGGTGACTGATCTGGTGCTTGCGCCCCTCGGGCAACTCGGCCATCGTGCAGCCTTCGGAGGGCACCAGGAAGACCGGGTCGTAGCCGAATCCACCGCAGCCCGCCGGGGCCTGCGCGATGCGGCCCTCGCAGACCCCTTCGGCCACCAGGGGCTCGGGACCCAGGCCGACCAGGGCGGCCACGCAGCGGAAGCGGGCGGTGCGCCGGGTCTCGGGCACCTCGGTCAGGGCTTCCAGGACGAGCCGGATCTTCTCGGAGTGGGGAGTGTCCACGCCTCCAAAGCGGCTGGAATGCAGGCCGGGGGCGCCGTCCAGGGCGTCGATCTCCAGGCCCGAGTCGTCCGCCAGACAGGGTCGGCCGGTCCGCTCGTGGTAGAAGCGGGCCTTCTGCAGGGCGTTCTCCAGATAGGTGTGGCCCGTCTCGGGAGCCTCCGGGATGTCCGGATGGCCGGCCAGGCTCTCCAGCGAAAGGCCGGAGCCCTCCAGGATCTCCTGGATCTCCCCGACCTTGTGGGCATTCCGGGTGGCCAGCAGCAGGGTCTCAGTCGGCGTTGAGATGGTTGACCTCCGTCCAGCGCTCGTCGATCTGCCATTGGAGCGACTTGATGTCCTGGCAGGCGGCCAGGAATTCGGGATCCTGCAGGGTTCCCTGGATGTAGCGCTCGTAGACCTTGTGGGCCAGGTCCCGCATCTTCTGGTCCTTCTGCTCCCGCAGGTCCCGGATGTCCATCTTGAGCCGTTCGGAGCGCAGGCGCAGCTCCGACTTGCGGACCACGCCCTTGCCCGCCTCGCGAACCGACTCTCCCAACTTATCGAAGAAGCCTGACATCGACGTTCTCCTCGGGGCGCCCGGGCCCCCACAGGATTCAGGAACCGGATCAGTTTCCTTCTGGCGGGTCCGGAGTCCTCTCCAGACCCGCCCGGACCACCTCGCGGGCGGTCCGGATCACCCGGTCCACCTCGTCGCGCGTGTGGACCGCAGACAGGCAGGCGGCGTCGAAGGTCGAGGGAGGCAGGTAGATTCCCCTCGCCAGCATCCCCTGGAAGAAGGCCGCAAAGGCCGCCGTGTCGAGGTTCCGGGCATCCCGGTGGTCGACCAGGCGCTGGGGACCGAAGCCGATCGAGAACATCGAGCCCACGGCCTGGACCAGGAGGCCGGGGATCTGCTGCAGACCCTCGACCAGGCGTCGCGACAGATCCTCCAACTCCTCGTACAGGCCCGGGGCGGCGGCCAGTTCCATCGCCGCCAGGGCCGCGCGCACGCTGACGGGATTGCCGCAGTAGGTGCCGGCCTGGTAGACCGGACCGGTGGGAGCGACCCCGCGCATCAGGTCGGCCCGCCCGCCGTAGCCGCCCATGGGCAGCCCTCCGGAGAGGGCCTTCCCCAGGCAGGTCAGGTCGGCGCGGACCCCGTAGCGTTCCTGGGCGCCCCCGCGGGCGATCCGGAAGCCCGTCAGGACCTCATCGAAGACCAGCAGGACCCCCTGGCGGTCGCACAACTCGCGGAGTCCCTCCAGGAAGCCTGGGGCCGGCGGGATCACCCCCATGCTGCCGGTGACCGGCTCGACCAGCACGGCAGCCACCTCGCCGGGGTGGGCGGCCAGCAGGCGGGCCGCGGACTCCACGTCGTTGAAGCGCGCCACCAGGGTTTCGGCGGCGGCTCCCGGAGAGGCTCCCAAGGGCAGTGGCCCGCCGGCTTCTTCAGCCTCCAGGCCGGCGGCGTCCAGGCACTCGACGTGCCCATGGTAGCATCCCTCGAACTTCAGGACCCGCGGTCGGCGCAGGGCCGAGCGGGCGACCCTCAGCGCCGACTGGACGGCCTCGGCGCCCGAATTCACGAAGCGCACCATCTCGATCGAGGGGAAGGCCTGGCAGACCCGGCGGGCCAGGTCCAGTTCCCAGGCCGTGGAGGCTCCGAAGAGGGTCCCCTGGCCGGCGGCCTCGCGCACGGCCTCCACGATCCGGGGGTGGGCGTGCCCCATCAACAGAGGGCCCCAGCCGCAGACCAGGTCCAGGTACTCCCGCCCCTCCAGGTCCCAGACGTAGCTTCCCTGGCCGCGGACCAGGATGGGGGGGCTGCCGCCCACCTGCCCGAAGGCGCGGAAGGGGCTGTTGACCCCGCCGGGGATGAGGGCCTGCATTGACTTGAAGATAGACGCCGAATCCATGGTTCCTCCTCGGAGGATCGGGCCCTTCGCCCCCTGCGCCCCGCGGCCTTCCGAGGGGCCGGCAGGGGGCGCGGAACCCGGTTGGGAATCGGTGGCCTTCCCAGGGGGAATGGTCTTCGCCGTCGAAGAACTACAGTGCTGATCGCGCGGTCTTCCCTCCGGGTTCCAGGTCGTTCACTGGCCCGGCCGGCCTGGGAGGGAACCGGGTCAAGTCCAGGAGGCGGGCCCCTGCATGCCGATTTTTGTCTACGAAGCCCTGGATTCACGTGGACGGGTGGTGTCCGGTTCGGTCGAGGCTCCGGACTCCCAGTCCGTGGTCCGGGACCTGCGCAACAGTCGCTACACGGTTACCAACATCCGCGAGAAGAAGGACTCCTGGAAGGCCTTCCGGGCCCTGGCCCAGCGCTTCGAACGGGTGTCCCTGTATGCCCTGGCCATCTTCACCCGCCAGTTCGCCGTGCTGTTCAACTCGGGCATCTCCACGGTCCGGGGGCTGGAAGGGCTGGGCCGCCAGTCCCTGAACGCCCGGCTGACCCGGGTCATCCAGGCGGTCTATGACGACCTGCGCGGAGGCTACTCGCTGGCCAAGGCGATGGCTCGCCATCCCGACGTCTTCACTCCCGTCTACATCGCCATGGTCAAGGCGGGCGAGATGTCGGGCGCCATGGGCGAGATCCTGGACCGCCTGGCCACCTTCCTCGAGCGGGAACTGACCCTGCAGAAGAAGGTGGTGGCCGCGACCACCTACCCGGCCGTGGTCTTCGTGGCCTGCGCCATGGTGACGTTCATCCTGGTCAGCTACGTCTTCCCGACCTTCGTCGAGCTGTTCGAGGGCATCGATGTTCAGTTGCCCCTGATCACCCGCAGCCTGATCTGGATCACCAACACGGCGCGGAACCCCCTGGTCGTCCTGCCCGTCGTCGCCGGGGTGGGGGTGGGCGTCTACATGCTGGGACAGTACTTCAAGACTCCCCTGGGCCGGCGTCAGCGCGATGGGGCCCTGCTGGATCTGCCCCTGGCCGGCCCCCTGGTCAAGAAGGTGGCCCTGTCCAGCTTCTGCCGCACCCTGGGCACCCTGCTGGGCAGCGGCGTCCCGATGGTGCACGCCCTGGAGATCGTCGGCAAGGCGGCGGGCAACGAGGTCATCTCCGACATCATCCAGGAGGTCCAGATGGGCCTGAAGGCCGGTATGCGCCTCTCGCAGCCCCTGAGGGAATACCGCATCTTCCCTCCGATGCTGGCCCAGATGGTGGCCATCGGCGAAGAGACCGGTAACCTGCCCCTGATGCTCAACAAGCTGGCAGACTTCTATGACCTGGAGGTCGAGCATGCCCTGGAAGGCCTGACGGCCATGCTCGAGCCCGTGATGATCCTCTTCATGGGTATCGGCGTCGGCTACGTGCTGCTGGCCGTGTTCATCCCTGTCTACGACCTGGTGGGGCAGTTCTGAAGCCGGTTTGACACCCGTTCCCGGAGCCTGCTACGATCGCCACCATTTCCAGGAGTCGGGTGCCAGCATGCAGGAAACCATCGACAAGGCCGATCAAATCGCTCGGGAGGTTCGTCGCCGGCGGACCTTCGCCATCATCTCCCACCCCGACGCCGGTAAAACGACGTTGACG
>CAZQPM010000011.1:0-25954 GCA_964595195.1 uncultured Burkholderiales bacterium
CCATAGCGCAGCGGCGACACGTACGGAAGAACGCGCTCAAAACACCGCTTACGTTAAGCCGCTTCCTCCAGGGGTTCAATGCACGTCAGGTGGCCCTTCGTTCGGATCCTGTGCACTTCGCCGCGGTAGCTGCCTGAGATCAACTTCCAAGCCGGGCACCAACGGGTGCTGAGCAATAGGGCTCGCAGGGTCAGGATTCCCTGCCCGCCTTCTCGGCTCCAACTCATCCCCGACCTCTTCAGCCGCTGGGTCACCAGGGTTTTGCATGCGGCTTCTACAACACCGCTCCCGATCGGGAGCTTGAGATCCTGGAACTGGGCGTAGTTCATCTGTTCGAGGCGTTTCTCGAAGTAGCCGATTTCCTTGGTGAGCTTCTTCCTGCGCTCTCCACAGCACCCGCGGCGCAGCCGCTTCAGTTCGCGTAGAACCGAGTCAGCGCCCCCGTCCTCATCGCGAAGCCAGACTTTGAGTCGTTCGTGCTCGGCGCGGGCTGCTGTCGGTGGCCCACCCGCGTAGGCAGCATCGAGCGCGTCCTTGAGGTGTTGGGAGGCGTGCCAGAAATCGACGATCCGGAAGACCGATGTGTCGCTGCCAAGATGCCCACCCTCGCTCAGGTGGCTGATGATCTCGTCCGCGATTCTCCAGTTCTCCGCTGCCCCGTCCGCGACGAACACGAGCCGTGGGGCCTCCATGGCCACCAGGATGTCGGCCGCCTCGGCCTCCAGTTCCCCATGAAGCGAGGGCTTCTTGCTCTCCGGCATCCGACCGAAGAAGAGGGTGTCCAAGCGGACGCCCTCTTGGTCGTGGAGGCTGACCGTTCCGCAGGACGCTTCGTGGTACGCGATGCGTCGCTGCTTCTCGCCCGCCGGTCCCTTCGACGCCTCCTCTTCGCGGAGCGGAACCATGACGCCGTCGAGGGACACGGCCACAGTCACCGCCCGCTGAGGAACGGTCTCTTGCTGCCGGACTTCGAGCTCGAACTCATGCCGGCGGGCTTCCCAACGGGCGGAAACCTGCTCAGGGAGCCGGTCCAGACTGCTCCGCGATGGTTTCATCCCCCCGAAGCCGGCAATGACGACCTCGGCTTCGTACGGGGTCATGACAGCAACGGTCTGGCAGATCCGCTCGGCGGCCTGGGGGGTCCAGCTCGACTCGACGATGCCCGCTCGGAGTTCCAGGG
The DNA here is from genome assembly GCA_964595195.1 of uncultured Burkholderiales bacterium. Classification (GTDB taxonomy): domain Bacteria; phylum Vulcanimicrobiota; class Xenobia; order Xenobiales; family Xenobiaceae; genus CAZQPM01. The sequence goes on from CAZQPM010000011.1 coordinate 1,181, forward strand.
GGCACTTCGCCTTCCCCGTGCCGTCCGCCCGGCGGTAGAGGTGCCGGCTCACCCGGATCTCTCCCGCCAGGCACACGTACACCGCCTCAAAGGGCTTGTCGTAGGCCCTGCACAGCACCTCGTCACCGACCTTGATCTCGTCGACCGCCACATCCAGGTGCTGGAGGCCCTCCCGGATTGTCCGGCGTTCCAGGGCCATGACAGCTGACCGAACCTGCTGCTCAAAGTCAGCGAACTCAAGCCCTTTCCGCGGGCCTTGCCGCTTCCAGTCCTCAAGCAAGGCGGACAGGCTCTTCAGCTCAGGGCTTCCACTGAGGCCTTCGGACGAGTACACTTCCATCTAGCGCTCCCCGGGAGCTTTTGAGTGTGGAAACGAGGGGGCTCCCGTGGGAGCGCTCCGCTCGGCCATTCTGAAGGGTCCGCGGGCCACTCGGCCCTCTCAGGCAAGTCCGCGAAAGGGGTTCTCGACCATCGGCTTGTCCGGCACCGGGTGCGGGCTGATGACGGTCCGGTCCTGGCCGAGCTCGAGGCGATCCGGCAGCGTCAGTCCGGAGCCGTGCCCCCGAGTCGTCGAGGCCGAGCGCCCCCCAGGTGGTGGACTCGGACTCGGCGCAACGTGCCCCCGAGTCGCGGTCCGCCCTCGCTTCCGCTCAGGATCGCCAGGCTCCCGCTTCCGAACCCTGCGTCCTCCTGAAGAACTCCAGCAACCCCTGGAGGATCCCTCCGGCCGCCCTCGCAGCGTAGTCGGCCTGGCGCGTCTGCGCCTCGAGGGCAGGGTTGGACAGGAAGTTCACCTCGACCAGGACGGCGGGCATGCCGGTCTGACGGGTTACCTGGAAGGAGCGCCAGAACGAGGCGTACTCGGGCTCGCCGATGGCCGCTGCCACCGGGGCAGCCAGGGTCTGCGCCAGCACGCGGCTCTGGGGGTGGAAGTAGTACAGGTGCGTTCCGTGGGACACGCGCCCCTCGGCGACCGAGGCCTTCGCGTTGTGGTGGATGCTCAGGAACACCTGGGCCCCGGCCTCCTCGGCCAGGCGGACCCGGGCGCCCAACTCCTCGTCGGCCGGAACGCCGGGCGCGGCCACGGAACAGTCCGCCTCGCGGGTCATGGAGACCTGGGCTCCCGCCGCCACAAGATCCCGGCGCAGGACTTGGGATACCTCGAGGTTCACGTCCTTCTCCAGGCGGCCGTCGCGGCCGATGGCGCCGCTGTCGTCGCCGCCGTGGCCGGGGTCCAGGGTCACCCGCAGGCCCTCCAGGGGGCGGACCGACCCTCCTGCCCGGGGAAGGACGGGCGGGGCCGTCAGCGTCAGCACCAGGTCCGGTGCCTCCCAGCGGGCCTGGTAGCCCCACAGCCCTGCGGGCCCCAGCCCCAGGACCACCCGCACGCCCTGGTCGGAGGGTTCGAGGCGGATCAGGGGGACCCGCCTGGCGTCCGCCGCCAGCCGGACCTCGCCCATGGCCTCGGAGGCGCCCGGGAGCCATAGGACCAACCGGCTGGCCTCGGGGTCGGCCAGCACCTGCCAGGGGGCGGGATCGCCCAGGCGAAGGCGCAGCCGGGCAATGCCGTCGCCGGGTTCCTCGACCGTCACCCCGCGCAGCACGGGCTGGGAGGGGGCCGACTCGGCCAGTCGGACCGAGTCCACGTGGACCCAACCGCCGGCGGGCTCGAGGCGCAGCCAGTCGTTGCGCCGGCCCGAGACCAGCGAGCGGTAACCAGCCGGGATCGGGTCGTAGCGATCGAAGGCGGCGTCCGGTCCGCTGCGGTAGACCGCCTTCTCGCGCGTCACCTCCAGGGTGGGCAGTTCCTGGTCCAGAAGCCGCAGGGGCCCCACCGGCAGGGCCGCGCTCCCCTGCACGACCTGGAGCCGGGTTGGTCGAGCGAGCGCGATCGCGATGCGGAACAGGCCGGGCTCGGCCTCGACGAGCTTCAGGGCGGTTCCGTCGGAGAGGTGGAGCCGTGCGGGCACTCCCGGCGCGCCCGCCACTTCCAGTTCCAGCACCTCGCCCGGGCGGGCCCAGACCTCGCCCCGGGGGGATAGGATCTCGAGTTCGGCCGCTCGGGCGGGCGCCAGGTTGATCAGCAGGGCCAGGAGGGTGAGAAGGCAGAGGCGGCTCATGGCCCTCGCGGTTCGTCGCCCCGGAGGCCGGCCCTCCAAAGGGCCGCACCTGCTGGCGGAGAAGCGTGCCAGATGCGATTCCCAAGCGGGTTCCGGCCCCGGGGCCTGGTCTACGAGCACATGGTCCTGTTCGCGGCCTTCGGCGTCGTCTGGTCGCTGGTCGCCCCACGCGTTTCCGGCAATCCCTGGGGCCTGCTGGCCGGGCAGGCCGCCGGCCTGGCCCTGACCATGTTCGTGTGTCAGGGCATGTTCCCGGAAGGGACCCGCCGTCCCCGAGCCGTCGCTCTGGGGGTCTACCTGGCCCTGGCAACCCTGTCCACGGCCTGCGCCCTGCAGGCCCACGGCCTGCCCGAGACCCTACAGGATCCGGAGTCGGCCCGGTTGATGGGCCTCTTGGGCCCCGTCGTCCAGCCCATCGCAGCCTTCGCAGCGGGGAAACGGGCCATCCCAGACCCGGAGCGGGATTGACGGGCACCGGCTCGCGCCGATGGCCTTCGCCAGTGCGCTCGGACGACCCACGTTCCAGGACGCCCTTGACCTTCATCTCGGCCGAAGGGCCCAGGTGGAATCGTGGATTCTGGACCAGAGGCTCGCGGACCTGGCTGGCATGCAATAGGGCCGTGACCTGATGGTTTCGCCCCCCTGAATCGCCGAGGCGCTGGGCCGCCGGTTGCAGTTTGGTTTAACCCTGCCCCAAGCGAGCTGACCGGGCCCGTGGCGGTCTTGAGGCCTGCGCGCCGCAGGGAACCGCATGAATCCCGGTTCATACGCCGCTTTTCATGCGGTTCCGTGCCCGCTGTGGTTCTGCACCCGCGGTGGTTCCGTGCCCGCGGTGGTAATACACAAGTATCGGAATGCTCCCGGCTGAAGGGGATCCTGGCTGAGCAACTTCGAGACTGTCGAACATCGATTCGCCCAGGGCCAGGACGGGCACCCTCTCGCCCCTGGTTCGTATTGACATCCCTGCGCCGGGCAGGGTAACCTTACGTGATTCACCTCACCGCGAAGGGAGTAGCGAGCATGGACGCAGACGGCTACCATTTGCGACCGTCCCTCCCTCCTGCGGTGAAGGTCCCGGCCGGCTGGAATTCCTGACCGGCGCCTCCTCTCACCGCGGGTCCCTTTCCGCCCTTGCCGAGAGGAAGATCGACCCGATGCCCACGCGCGAATCATGGCTCTTCCGGGAACCGCACGGCCGACCACGGCCGGGGCGGTTCGTTGTCTGCCTCAAAGCTCCAACGCGCCGGCGTGCTGGCGGCCCCTCCGTCGACGACGAGGGGCTGGCCCGGGTTCCAGGACCCGACCGGCCCAGCGGGTGCGCAGGCTGAGCGCGCATCCTGGCTGGGCGGGCTGATCGCGGTCCCCTGCAGGTCCCGGCGTCAGGTCTGCCGGTCCTGTAAACCGAACCCTTCGTCAACCATGGCCGTCGGCGGCGCCGTGAGGTCGCCGGCGGGTCCCGCATCCCCTTCCGCCTTCGGGGACGGGCAGCCAGAGGGTCCCCGCCGGCCGCCACCGGTCGGGTCAGCGCCAACGCGACGGGAGCAACCATGTTCTACCTTACCCGGATGCTCGGCCGGCCGGTCGTCGATGCCGCAGGCGACGAGATCGGCACCATCAGCGACCTGGCCATCGCCACCGGCGAAGTCTTCCCGCGCGTCACGGCCCTGGCCTTCCAGGGCCCGGACAAGACGCCGTTCATGCTGCCCTGGCGCAAGTACGTCGCCGAGATCCAGGACGAGCGCATCGTGCTCAACGCGGCCAGGTCCGACCTGCGCCTCTCCTACCTGCAGCCCCGTGAGGTCCTGCTGCACCGCGACCTTCTCAACAAGCAGATCGTCGACACCCACGGCAAGAAGGTCGTGCGCGTCAACGACCTGAAGCTCTCGGAGTCTCCCGGCCAGTTGCGCCTGCTGGGCGCGGAGGTCGGCGCGCGCGGCCTGCTGCGCGGCGTCTCGCCCGCCCTCGAGCGCGCGGTGGATGCGGTCGCGGGCCTGTTCGGCCGTTTGATCCCCGAGCAGATCATCGCCTGGAACTACATGGACCTGCTCGAGAGGGACCTGTCGGCGGTCAAGCTCTCGGTGACCCACAAGCGCCTGCACGAACTGCACCCGGCGGACATGGCCGACATCCTCGAGCAACTCACGCCGGCCCAGCGCGCCAAGGTCTTCGAGCACCTGGACGACGACAAGGTCGCCGAGACCATCTCCGAGATGGAGGGCGAGTTCCAGGCCGACGCCGTCGAGGAGCTCTCCGACCAGCGGGCCTCCCACATCCTGGAGGCGATGCATCCCGACGACGCGGCGGACATCATCGGCGACCTGCCCTACGACAAGGCCGAGGCCCTGCTCCGCTTGATGGGCGTCGAGGAGGCCGGCCAGATCCGCACGCTCCTCGGCTACCGCGAGAACTCCGCCGGGGGCATCATGAACCCCGACGTCACGACAGTTACCGAGGACATGACCGTCCAGGAAGCCATCGAGCATCTGCGCGGGGCGGCGGCCGAGAACGAGGGGGCCTACTACATCTACGTGGTGGGGCCGGATCGCAAGCTCGACGGGGTGGTCTCGCTGCGCGACCTGCTGGTTTCGCCGCCCGAGACCCGGATCGCGGACATCGTCGAGCGCGACGTCTTCACCGTCCATGTGGACCAGGATCAGGAGCACGTGGCCGAGCAGATGAGCCGCTACAACCTGCTGGCCCTGCCCGTCGTGGACGAGGCCCGGCGCTTGGTGGGCATGGTGACCGTCGACGACGCCCTCGACGTGATGGACGAGGAGGCGGCCGAGGACCTGGCGCTGGCCGCCGGTTCGGGGCCCCTGGGAATCACCACCCTCAAGGGGTGGCTCGGCCGCGGACCGCAGTGGATCATCGCCTGGGCCGTGTATGGAGCCGGCATCGCGGGGATCCTGCGCTTGTATCAAGGAGGTTCCAACCTCTTCGCGCTCGGCGCGCTCTTCGTTCCGCTGACCGTGCGAGCCTCCGAGGAGATCGCCTCGCACGCCCTGGGCAACCTGATCGAACGCACCGGGCCCGAGGGAGCGGGCGCCTTTCTGCGGCGCCTGGGGATCGACCTGGCCGCCGGCGCGGCGCTGGGTGTCGTGAGCGGCCTGGTCGTGTTCGGCATGCTGGAGGCGCTCAGGCAACCCGCGGAACTGGCGGGCCTCCTGGCTTCCGCCGTGGCCCTCACCGTCCTGGTGCTGGCAGCCGTCGGTGCCGTGCTGCCGACGGCGCTCCCGATCGGCAGCACGGGACGCTGGCGCGCCTCATCCTCGCTGGTCACGGCCTGCATGGGTGCGGCCGGCGTGGCCCTGCTGGTCTGCCTGACCGCCCTCCTGCAGGGCTGGATGGCGAGGTAGCCTCGTGGAACAGGCTGCCGCCACCAAGAGGGGTCTGTGGTCGCGGATCGGGTTCATGCTGGCCGTGGTGGGGCCCGGCATCATCACCGCCAACGTCGACAACGACGCCGGCGGGATCACGACCTACTCGATCGCCGGCGCCAGCTTCGGCTATTCGCTCCTGTGGTCGCTGGTGCCGATCACGATCGCGCTGATGGTGGTGCAGGAGATGGCTTCGCGCCTGGGCGTGTACACCGGCAAGGGCTTCGCGGACCTCATCCGCGAGAAGTGGGGCATCCGCGTCACCTTCTACCTCATGGCGGTCCTGCTGATCGTGAACCTGGCCAACACGCTGGCCGAGTTCGCCGGCTGGGCGGCCGCCCTGGAGCTCTTCGGGGTGAGCCGCTTCGTCTCGGTGCCCCTCGGCGCGTTCACGGTGTGGATCATGGTTGCGCGCTGCAACTATCGGATGGTCGAGCGCATCTTCCTGATCGCCACGACCATCTACGTCACCTACCTGGTCTCGGGCTTCCTGGCCCGGCCGGACTGGACGCGGGCCCTGCACGAGACCCTGGTGCCGCCGGTTTCCCGACAGCCGGCATCCTACTGGATCACGCTGGTCGGTGTGATCGGCACGACGATCGCCCCGTGGATGCAGTTCTACCAGCAGTCCTCGGTCGTAGAGAAGGGCATCAAGCCCAAGGACTACCGGCTGGCCGCTGCCGATACCATCGTGGGCTGCGTGATGGCCGTCGTGGTGGCCACCTTCATCACGCTGGCTTGCGCCGCGACCCTGCACCCGGCGGGCGTCACCGTGCAGTTCGCCGAGGACGCGGCCAGGGCGCTCCGCCCTCTGGCCGGTGAATACGCCTCGGCGCTCTTCGCCATCGGCCTTGCCAACGCGTCCCTTTTCGCGGCCGCAATCCTGCCGCTGTCGACGGCCTACACCGTCTCCGAGGGGCTGGGCTGGGATGGAGGCGTCTCGCGCGACTGGGCCGAGGCCCCTGGCTTCCACTCCATCTACACGGGGATGATCGTGATCGGCGCCGCGGTGATCCTGCTGCCGCACATCCCTCTGGTCCCGGTCATCTTCGCCTCCCAGGTGATGAACGGCCTGCTGATGCCGGTCACCGCCTTCTTCGCACTGCAACTGGTCAACGACCGGTCCCTGTTGGGCAACTCGGTCAACAGCCCGCGCTACAACCTTCTGGCTTGGGCCTGCGTGGCCTTCGGGGGCCTGGGTTCGGTCATCATGGTGACCAGCATGCTCCTGCCGGCGCTCTTCTAGCCGAAGAGGCCCGGCCAGGGATACCGGCAGGTCGAGCGCCCCTGCGAATCCCCGACGGTCACCGCGTCAGCGCTCCTCCAGGCCCCTGGCAGAGCCAGACTTGGGGTAGTCCTGGCCTGGCCTTCCAACCGGCTCGCGCTTCCTGACCAGTTCGACGGAGGCCTTCCCGGTCAGGTGTTCGATGGTCAGCTCGATCGCGCAGAAGCGATCCCAGGCCCTCTGGATCTCGGCGTCGGCCTCGTCGAGGTACCCGGGGGAGTACCTGCGCGCCAGGCACTGCAGCGCATGCCTCTTGTCGACCGGGTCCTCCAGGACCCTCAGGCGGCCGAAGGCGATGACGCTGCGAAAGTGCGTGGTGAACGTGCGCGGCACGACGTCGTCGGCGGCGATGACGCAGAACGAAGCCTTGGGGTCGCGCGCCAGGGCCTCGATCTTGTGGCCGGTCAGCGCCGAGTGGAAGAAGAGCCGGTCCCCTTCGCAGGCGAAGCTCAGCGGAACCGTGTAGGGGTAGCCGTCGTCCCCGTGCACTGCCAGGACCCCCGAGGTGCAGGACTGCAGCAGGGCCCGCGCTTCGGCTTCCGGAAGTTGTTGCCTGGAGCGGCGCATCTCCCTGAACATGCGGTTCCTCCCTTGGGTCGGGGACCCACGTCGGCCTCCCCAGCGGCCGGATCGAGGCCCTCGGCACGCTCCGGGACCCGGCCTCCTAGGGGAACTCGAAGTTGAATTCAACGCCTCCTGTCCACTCACCGACCTGGATCGTCCTGGTCTCCGACTTGTCTCCACAGTGGGCCGTGACGGTGTAGGTACCGTACGGAACCCGCATCTGCCGGTCCCGATTGTAGGTGGCGTTGTCCCACCTTCCCCCGAAACCGTTGACATACATCGCGGTGACCCACTCGACGGAACCGACGCCGGAAACCTCTGCGGTCACCTCGTCGATCCCCGGCATGTCCGTGCGCAGGTCATCCCTCGTGGCGTTGACGAAGACCGTGATCGTTCCTCGAGGTGATTGGGTCAGATTCACCATGCAGGAGTAGTCGAACCAGGCCCCCTCGCGGGCGGCCACCTTCAGGTAGACATCGCGCCCCATCAGGGTCTCCCACAGGCAGGAGACCACGGTTCCCGTCACGGTCGTCTGGCCCAGGCGGCGCCCACGCTGGTCCACCAGGAAGACGCCGGCCCGGTTGGCCGTGTCCTGGTTGGCGAGGGTCAGGTCGACCTGCAGGCGCTGGTCGCCCGTATAGGCGATGCGGTAGAGACCTCCATCCTCGGGGTTGCCCGAGAAGGCCCCCGCGGGGATCACCGGGGCCTGGGCACTGTGGGTCATGTCGGCCAGGGCCAGTTCGGGCGAGGTGCTGTCGGTCTCGGTCCCATCCCCCAACTGGCCGTCATCGTTGGCCCCCCAGGCCCAGGTTCCGTCCGAGTTGACGGCCAGGCTGTGCCCGTCCCCCGCGAATACGGCCACCACGTCCGCCGGCGCCTGGATCTGCACGGGTCCGAAGCGGTCGGTCCTGCTGCCGTCGCCCAACTGCCCGTTCGTGTTCAGCCCCCAGGCCCAGGCGGTGCCGTCGTTCTTCAGGGCCAGGCCGTGTTTCTCACCGGCAGCCACCGTCTGCACGCCCGACAGCCCCTGGACCTGCTCGGGCAGGAGACGGGGGAATCCGACGGAGTCGTCCTGCTGACCGAACAGGTTGTCTCCCCAGGCCCAGACCGTCCCGTCGCCCCTCAGCGCCAGGCTGTGCGCATCGCCACCAGCGATGGCGATCACGCCGGATAGCCGTTGGACGGGCACCGGAGTCTTCTGATCCGTCACGTTGGCGATGCCCAACTGGCCGAGATCGTTGCGGCCCCAGGCCCAGACCATCCCATCGCCCCGCAGCGCCAGGCTGTGCGTGTCACCGCAAGCCAGCGCCACCACGCCCGTGAGTCCCTGGACCTGCACCGGTTGGAAGCGCGCCGTCGTACTGCCGTCCCCCAACTGGCCGTACTGGTTGTCGCCCCAGGCCCAGACCGTCCCGTTGTCCTTCAAGGCCAGGCTGTGCTTGCCGTTCGCGGCCACGGCCACCATCCTGGTCAGTTCCGAGACCTGCTGCGGTGCGCCCTGGTTGTCGGAGGGGGTCCCGGTTCCCAGTTGGCCGGCCGCGTTCGTCCCCCAGGCCCAGACGGTGCCATCGGACTTCAGCGCGAGGCTGTGGTCCTGGCCGCCAGCGACGGCCACGGCGTCGGCCAGCCCCTTGACCTGGACCGGGGTGCTTCGTGGCGCCGTGCTGCCGTCGCCCAGTTGGCCGACCTGGTTCCGCCCCCAGGTCGAAACGGTGCCGTCTGCGTGAACCTGCAGGGAATGGGCGCCCCCTGCCGCGGTCCTGGCTCCGGTCGGGGCCAGAACCAGCGGCAGGCTCCAGACCGGCACCGGGGTGGCCCGTACATCTTGGGTTCCATCCCCCAACTGGCCAAAATAGTTTACGCCCCAGGCCCAGACGGTGCCTGCCCGGTCCAGGGCCAGCGAGTGCCCGTTTCCAGCCGCGACGGCGGTCAGTCCGGAAAGGCCCGCCACCTTGACCGGGGTGGCCCGTTCCTCCCGGGTCCCGTCCCCCAACTGGCCATACCAGTTGTCGCCCCAGGCCCAGACCGTTCCGTCCTTCTGCAACGCCAGGCTGTGGGAGTTCCCGGCGGACACGGCCACGATCTCCGAAAGCCCGGGGACCCGCACGGGCGTCGCCCGGTCCACCTGGGTCCCGTCGCCCAGTTGGCGGAATACGTTGTAGCCCCAGGCCCAGACGGTGCCATCGCGCTTCAGGGCCAGGCTGTAATCGCCTCCGGCCGAGATGGCCACGATGTCCGTCAGGCCGGCGACCTCGGAGACGGCCGGCGGTGGGGGGGTGAAGGTCCCGTTGCCCAACTCGCCGTGGGAGTTGTTCGGACCCCAGGCCAGGACCCTGCCGTCGCCTCGGAGAGCCAGGGAGTGGCTGTAGCCCGACGACACCGCCACCACGTCCGATGCGCCCACCACCCTGACCGGGGTCTTGAAGATGTTGTAGGCGTCGCCCAGGGTGGGGCCCCAGGCCCAGACCGAGCCGTCCTTCTTCAGCGCCAGGCTGTGGAGGATTCCGGCGTCCACGGCCACGACCTCGGAGAGCTCCAGCACCCGCACGGGCGTCGGCCGGTCCACCTCGCTTCCATCCCCCAGTTTGCCCCACTCGTTGTCGCCCCAGGCCCAGACCGTGCCATCCTGGGACAGCGCCAGCGAATGATCCCATGACACACCCACCGAGACGATGCCGGAAAGGTTCGAGACCCTGACCGGCGTCGCCTCGTCCTGGTTCGTGCCAGTCCCCAGTTGGCCCATATCGTTCTGTCCCCAGGCCCAGACCGTGCCGTCGGGGCGGACCCACAGCGAGTGGTCGCAGCCCACGCCGATCGCTCCGCCCGCAGGCGCCGACGCCGGCGCCGAGCCATAGCGCAGCAGCGTCCCGTCCTGGTATACGTAGACCCACAGGGCGCGCCCCACCTGGAACGTCCCCGTGGGCACCGACAGGTCCAGGGCGCTGTAGGAACCATCCCCCCAGAGATAGCCGGAACCGTACAGCAGGATTTCCGGACCGGGGCGAGGCGTCGTGGAACTCACGGACTGGGGAAGCCCCCGGGCGGTGCCGGAGGCCCCCTCAGCCTTCACCTGGGCCTTGGAGAACGGCTGCGCCTGATCATAGGGATAGCCCAGCAGATTCCATCCGGCGTTCAGCGTCACCTCGGCGTTCGCATGGGCACCGCTGTTGGGCCACCCGGAGTACCCGATCTGCGAGACCCCGTCGGAGTAGACCCACATTCCCAGGTCGGTGCCCTCGGCGCCCAGGGTGGCCGGATCATGGAGGTTCACCTGCCGATAGCCTGACTTCCCGGGTTCGGACGCGTCCCAGACGAAGGCCGTTTCGAAGACGCCCGGGCCGGGCTCGAGGCCGGTCACCTCGGCCAGCGGCAGCGAGACCATGTTCCAGCCATCCTTCAGGTCGAGGTTGCCGGAGACCTGGCCGGCCACCAGGGCTGGCGAAATTCGCAGATTCGCGGACGGGGACACGGACAGGCGCCCCTTCCAATCCTCCAGGTTCGGCGGCGCGGGCGGAGCCTCCTGAAGAGCCCCCCCTGGCCGGGTCACCGTCCCGGTCTCCCCCGAACCGGAGATCGCTGAGGGGCCTCCGCCGCAGCCGCTGGCGAGCAGAACCCCCAGCAGGACCAGACAGCCCAGAGAATACCATCGGCAGAACGAGCGAAACGAAATGGCCTGCCCACCGACCTGACGGAACCGGGTTCTCATGCCAGGAATCCCCCCCCAGAAGAGATCGACTCGAACCTTGGGATCTTGACTTTCTGAAGCGGGAATCCTGCGAGCTTGCCGATCCTGTGTCTCCGGGGTGGGGGACGGCTGCCCGGGGTCCCGGAGTCTTGTTCCCTCGGGTTCCGCGAACCACCGGTCGGCCTGAGGTCGCGGCCGGGGCGATGAATCGTGGCGGCACCCAGGCCCAGGTTCCTACCGCTCTGCGGCCAGGGCGGAAACCGCGCCGCGGGGGCGAAGTCCCCCGGCATGGAGCCGCGCTGGGTGACCTCGCTTCAGCATCCGGACCGCTGCCAGGTGTGCGGGACGTCCCTGCCCCGGGGGATCCCCGCCTGGTGGGACGCCTCCACGGGTCAGGTCTGGTGTGAAGGGTGCCGCCCCGGTCCCGGTCCGGAAGTCCCCCCAGAGGAGGCGGCCCGACCCGGGGGCAGCCCGCTGGCCCGCGGCGAGCTGCAGGACCGCTGGTCGCGCCTGGTCGGCTTCCTGCGCCGCAGCCTGCAGGTCGGTTCGGCTTGGCCGCTGACCCCCTTGGAGGGGATCCGCTGGGCCGGCCTGCCCCTGGGCTCGGAGACGGTCCTGTCCCAGGGGACCCGCCGGGTACCCCTGCACCCCACCCTGGACCGGCTGGCCGGGCGCCTGCGCTCGGATCAGGTCCTGTGGTACGGGTGGCCGACCGTGGTCCTGCCGACCGACCAGGGCCCGACGGTGGCACCGCTCTTCGCGGCCGAGATGCTGCCCCCGCCCTACAGCCTGGCCCAGGTGCCCCTGGTGGAGGAGCCTGTCCTGAACCCCGCGCTGGTGGCGCGGGAGGCCGGGTTGGAGCGTCTGCGGGCCGAGATGGGAGACCGACTGCCGCTGGGCGATGCCCAGGCCCTGGCCTACTGGGCCGAACGGTGTGGAGAAGCCCTGGGGCTCCCCGTGGACCGCCTGGATCCCGGTCGCCTGCGGCCGGAACCGGGTCGCGCACCGGGTCTGTACAATGCGGCCATGGTGCTGGTCGCCGAGAGCCCCCCAGCCGTCCGGGCCCTGTTGGATGAATTGGGTGAACTGCAGGGGCGAGCCGACTGGACCGGGACGGCGGCGGCCCGCCTGCTGGATCTGCCGGTCCCCGGTCCCGCGGGGCGGGATGGGGAGGTGGCCGCGGCCTTCCCCGTGGACCGGGCCTGGGAGGCGGCCCTGGTCCGGATCCGCACCCAGGCCCTGGTTCCCCTGGCCTCGCCCCCCGGGTCGGGTGGTCGCCGCCTGGCCCTGGCCGCCGTGGCCCAGGCCTGGCTGGACGGCGACTCCGTCCTGGTGTGCGCGCCCCGGGAAGAGGCCCTGGAGGACGTGTTGAGCCTGGCCCGCCGCGTGCATCCGGGTCTGCTGCTGCCCACCGGAAGCCTGCGGCACCGCCAGGAACTGGCCTCGTGCCTGGCCGGGCTCCTGCGCGAATTGGAGGCGGACCCGCAGGCCCGGCAGCGGGCGGAGGCGGCCCGCGGGGAACTGGAGCGGGCGGCCCACCAGCGCCGGTCGCTGCACCAGCAGGAGCAGGAACGGGCCCGCGTCCGGGCGGACCTGTCCCATTGCCAGAGGGCCGAGGCCCAGGCGGCGGCCCGCGTCTGGGGCGGCGACCTTCCCCAGCGACCGGGCGACCCCCAGGTGCACGGTCGCCGCGCCCGCGCCCTGGAGCACGCCTGGTTCCTGGCCCGGTTCCGCCAGGGGCGCTTCCTTGCCAGTCTGGAGGCCATCCCGCAGGCGACCCTCCGGGATGTCCAGGCCTGGGCGGAGGCCGCGCTCAATACCGAGAGGGCCGTGGGGGAGGTGGCCACCCTGCCCCCCGAGGACGGTGCCGCCCGCGAGGCCTGCGAGGCCGCCTGGCGGGCCACCGGCGCCCGGGCCCTGGTGGAGACGGCGTCCGCCTGCCTGCACGCCTGGAGCGCCTCCCTGCACGTGCTGGCGGACCTTCGCCCCACCGCGCCGGGTCTGCCCCAGGCCCTGCAGAACGCCCTGCCCGGAGCGCGAGGGTGGGCCTGCGACCTGGCGGAGTTGGGTGCAAGCCTGCCCCTGGAGGCGGGACTCTTCGACCTGGGTCTCCTGGACGAGGCCGGGGTCTGCAGCCTGGCGGCGGCCCTGCCCCTGGCCTACCGCTGCCGCCGCCTGGCCGTGCTGGGCGACCCCGGCGCCATGGCCGACCCGCTGGCCCTGGATCCCGCCCGTCGGGTCCGGATCGGCCGGCACTTCGGTTTCGGTCGGGAGGAGTTGGACCGCGGCGGACTGGACCCCGGCCGCGACACGGCCTTCACGGCCTTCTGGCAGGCCGGGGGAGGCCCCTGAGGGAGGTGCGGATGTCCATGGAGACCCCTGAATCCCCGGACCCGCTCAAGGGATTGCGGGCGCTGGGCCAACCCCCCTATCCGGCGCAGAACCTGGAACGGCTGGTCGAGGCGATGCGGACGCTGCCCGCGGCCGACCTGGACCGCCTGACCCTGGCCCTGGACCTGTCGGGCCTCCTGCGCCGGGGACCCCGGGTGCAGACCCGGCAGATCCTGGCCCTGCTCAGCCACGACCGCGTCGGCGACCTCTCGGTGGCGGCCCGGGGCCGCCTGGTGGACGCCCTGCAGATCGGTCCGACGCCTCGGCGCTTCGAGAAGGCCATCCGGGATTGCCTGCTGGCCACCCACGGGACCGACCTGTCGGCCTTGAAGCGGGCCATCGACGCCGGCAGCTCCCACTGGGACATGCTGGAGCTGCTCTACCACGACATCGACTCGGTCACGATCCGCAAAGAGGTCCTGGACCACCTGATCCGCGAGGGAAACCGGGCGACCGAGCGCGACCTGAAGATCCTCAGCGACGTGGACGACACGCTGTACGCCAACTGGGTGGACAAGCGCTATCCTCCCAAGACCGTCTACCCCGGGGTCCTGCAACTGTACCTGGAGTTGGACCGGGGCCTGGAGGATCGGCCGTCGCCTCCCGGGGACGTGGCCTTCCTGACCGGTCGCCCCGGAGGGCCCTGCGGCCTTTTCGAGGATCGCTACCATGGCCGCCTGGAGGCCAAGGGCCTGCACGACACGGTCCTTCTGACGGGAAGCCTGGTGCACCAGTTCATCCATCGGTTGATCCTGGCCCGGAAGTGGGCGAACTTCGAGCGCTTCCAGGCCATCTATCCCGAGTATGACTTCGTGCTCTTCGGGGACTCGGGCCAGGCTGACCCGGGACTTCTGGCCGGCCTGGTCCGGGCCCATCCCGGACGGATCCGGGCCGCCATGATCCACGACGTCGTGCGTTCCTCGGAAAGCGTGCGCCGGGACTGGGCCGAGCGGGGCGTCTTCTTCTTCGACACCTACACGGGGGCCGCGGCGGAACTGGTACACCGCGGCCTGCTGGACCCTGCGGCGGCCCGGCGCGTGTTGGAGGCGGCTCGCGGGGAACTGGCCGACATCCCCTTCGCCGATCCGTCCCAGCGGGCCGCCCGGCAGGCCGAACTGGAACGCGACGCCCGCCTGGTGGAATGAACTCCGGCCCGGATCGTCGGGAGCGCGGCAGGGAGGCCGGCCCGGTGCCGGAAGGAGGGCCCATGTCTGCGACCCCTCCCAGGACAACCCCGGTGGTCCGCCCCGGAGTCCCATCGCTGATCGCACCGACCGACAACCCGCCTCTCCGGGCCGTCGTGGTCCGGTTCCTGTGGGGGCGGAACCAGCCTCTGGTGGGTCTGCTTCCCCTTCCCCAGGGAAGCCCCAGCTTGTACCGGCCGACGGACCTGCCGACCCTGCGCCAGGTCCTGTCCGATCTGGATCTGGTGGTCGGGTTCCGGCCCCGGGCACTCTTCGAGCGGCTGGACCTGGACCCCGGGCCCTGCCGCCTGGTGGACCTGGGCCGGGTGGGGGAGACTTCCGGAACCCTGGCGATGCCCGGCCCCCGCGCGGCCGTCCGGATGCTGACGGGGCAGGGCCTCCATCCCGACGGCCTGCTGCTGCGCAAGGCCCGCGACGCCGCCAGCGCGGGCTTCCCCAGGCTGATGCGGGAAGACCTCGGGGCGCTGCGCACCTACTATCGCTTCGGGGTCCTGCACGGTTGGGTGCCTCTGCGGCGACGCCTGAAGGAGCATCGGGTCCCGGTGCGGTGGAGAGCCGAGGACGAGCCCGGTCTGGGTGAGCTGTTGGATCGGGCCCTGGCGGACGGCCTGGCCTTGGAACTGCTGACCACTCCCCCGGAAGACCCCGCCCGACCCTTCCAGCGGTGTCAGCGGGTCATCCCCGAGGAGACCTGGGACGGGGTGCTGGATTTTCGCGAGCCGGCCCGGGTACAGGTCCGCCGGTTGCCGCTGGAGGTCATCCTGGACGCCCGTCTGGCGCCGATGCCCTCCGGGTCGGTCC
The DNA here is from genome assembly GCA_964595195.1 of uncultured Burkholderiales bacterium. GTDB lineage: Bacteria > Vulcanimicrobiota > Xenobia > Xenobiales > Xenobiaceae > CAZQPM01. Next base: position 16,609 of record CAZQPM010000011.1, read on the forward strand.
GGTTCGCTCCCGAGGTCCGGCGCAATCACCGGGCCCGGCGGCTGGTCTCTCGGGCCTGGGACACCCGCCCCGGCGAGGACCGCCAGAGGTTGGTGGCCCGGGCCCTGGAGGTCGACCCCGAGTGTCTGGACGCCCTGGTCCTGAAGGCCCTGGACCTGCCCGACGTGGAGCGGCGCCTGGAGGCCCTGGAGCAGGCCGTGGAGGTCGGGCAGCGGCAGACCGGACACCTCGTGGAGGTGGCGGCGGGCAGACTCTGGCAGGTCCTGGAGGCCCGGCCGTTCCTGCGGGTCTGTCACGCCCTGATGTTCGAGTTCCATGCGGCGGGCCGGCTGGACCGGGCCCTGGAGATGGCCCGCAGCCTCCTGGGCCTGGATGAGGCCGACGAGCTGGGGGTCCGCTACCCCTTCTGGAGCTGGCTCCTGGAAGCGGGCCGGGACTGGGAGGCCCTGCGCTCGCTGCGGGACTTCGCCGGGGAATCCACGGCGATGTACCTGTATGCCCGGGCCCTGGCCGAGTTCCGGGTGCGCGGGGTCGACGACGCCCGGCCCTGGGTGCGCAGGGCCCTGGAGGCCAACCCGCCCTTCGCGGAGTTCCTGCGGGACCCCGAGGCCCTTCCCGGCTGGGACGTGGACGGTTTCAGCCCCGGCAGCACCGAGGAGGCCCTGGCCCTGTGGCGCCTTTTCGGCCCCTCCTGGCGGGCCGGGGGCGCCGTGGCCGTGCAGAGGCTCCTGTGATCCTGCGCCTGCCCGACTTCTGCCTGGTCCTGGTGGTGGGGCCCGCCGGCTCGGGCAAGTCCACCTTTGCGGCTCGCCACTTCCTGCCCACCGAAGTCCTGTCCTCGGACGAGTTCCGGGCCCGCATCTGCGACGACCCGACCGAGCAGGCCGTCAGCGCCGACGCCTTTCGCCTGCTGCACCTGCTGGCCGGCCGGCGCCTGGCCTGGCGCCGCCTGACCGTGGTGGACGCCACGAACCTCAAGTCGCAGGGGCGCCGCGACCTGGTCCGCCTGGCCGCCCGCCACCAGGCGGCCGCGGTGGCCGTGGTCTTGGACCTCCCGACCGACGTGGTGCGCGCCCGGAACCTGGCCCGCGCCCGCCAGGTCCCGGATCCCGTGCTGTCCCGTCAGACGGCCCACTTCCACGCGGAACTCTCGGCCCTCGAGCACGAGGGTTTCCTGGCCGTACACCGGATCCGCGACGCCCAGGTCCTGCAGGATCTGCAGGTCGAGCGGGTACCCCTGGCCGTGGACCGGCGTGGGGAGGCCGGTCCCTTCGACCTTATCGGCGACGTGCACGGCTGCTTCGAGGAACTGTGCGAACTCCTGGAAGCCCTGGGCTATCAGGTGGACGCCGCGCGCTGGCGAGCCCGGCCTCCGGCCGGCCGCCGGGCCCTGTTCCTGGGCGACCTGGTGGACCGGGGGCCGGCCGTGGTGCCCGTGCTGCGCCTGGTGATGGGGATGCTCCAGGCCGGCCAGGCCCTGTGCCTTCCCGGCAACCACGATGACCGATTGCTGCGTCACCTGCGCGGGAATCAGGTGCAGGTGCAACATGGCCTGGCCCAGACCCTGGAACAGTTGGAGGGCGAGGACGAAGCCTTCCTGACCCGAGTGAGGACCTTCCTGGAGGGCCTGCCCAGCCACCTGGTCCTGGACGGCGGCGCCCTGGTGGCGGCCCATGCCGGCCTGCGTGAGGATCTGCAGAACCGGGACTCCAAGCGGGTGCGCGCCTTCTGCCTCTTCGGAGACCCCACGGGGGAACTGGATGCCGACGGGCTTCCCGAGCGGCGCGACTGGGCTCGGGACTATTCCGGGCGGGCCGCCGTGGTCTACGGTCACACGCCGGTGGAACGGTTGGAATGGCGCCAGAACACCCTGAACCTCGACACCGGTTGCGTCTTCGGCGGCGCCCTGAGCGCCCTGCGCTGGCCCGAGAGGACCCTGCATCCGGTCCCGGCCCATCGGGTGTGGTGCGAGCCCCGCAGGGCGGCGCCGGAGTGACACGCCCTGTCACCGCCAGGGTGCAGGATCCCTGGGAAGGGCTCGGGCGCGAACGACCGAAGCAGGAGCGGATCGACCCGGACGGGTTGCCGATCTGAGCAGGGCCGCGAAGGCGACTGGGGAGGAAGACACGATTCCAGGATGATCACCGATCCGACCGGGACATCCCCATCCACCTGCCCATCCTGCGGTGGCTCCTCGCCGCGGACGGCGCGGTTCTGTCCCGTCTGCGGAAGGCAACGGACCGAGCCGGGCGTCGCCCTCGAGCCCGGGTTGCTCCGGCGGCAGGGCTCCTGGCGCCTGGCCGACCCGCCATCCTTCCCCCTGCAGACGTGGCAGGGGCACCTCGTCGTGGTGGGACGGACCGGGACGCTCCAGGTCTTCATTGAAGGGCAGGACGGTCCCGTCCTGCAGGAGGGGGTCCCCCTGGAGGGGGATCTGTCGTGTCCGGCCCTGTTCCTGGAGGGCCTGCTGGTGGTGCCGGGGCCCCGACGCGCCGCTGTCTTCGACCTGGCCGCACGTCTGTCGGGCCGGCCCTTCGAGCCTCCCCGAGCCCAGACCCTGGCCCTGGGAGGAAGCCTGGTCTCTGCCATGGTCAGCGACGGGCGGCGCTGGCTGGCGGCTCCGGTCCGGGTGGGCGAGCAGTGCGAGGTGCGCGTCTGGGAGTATCGCGTCCGCCGGGGCCTGGAGGCCCGGAACCCCTTCCGTCCGGGCGGGGTGCCGGCGGATCAGGATCTGCACGCCTGGCTGGTCGGAGACCACCTCTACGCGGGGGCCAGCGGCGGCCCGCTGAGCGGCCGGGACCTGGCCACGGGCGAGGCCCTGGACACGCTGCAGGTCCCGGGGCTGCTGAAGTCCTCGCCGGTGGTCCGCAGCGGTCCGGTCCCCCTGGTGTGTTCCGAACAGGGCGCGCTCTTCCGCCTGCCGGTCGCGCGCGACGGTGTCCTCCAGCCCCTCTTCCAGGCCCACGGCGAGAGCCTCTGGACCTGGGTCGAAGAGGCCGGGGCCGTCTGGGTCGTGTCCGGGTCGCACCTCTACCGCGTGGACCCCCGGGGCGGTGGAGAGACGCGGGTGACCCTGCGGGATTCCGGGGCCCTGTGCCCGGCGCTGGCCCGGGGCGGAGCCTTCGTGATGGCGGCCAGCGGAGCCCTGGCCGCGGTGCGCTGCCGGAACGGGCAACTGGAACACGTCGGGCAGCAGAACCTCTTCGAGGGGGCGGTCCCTCGTTCGGGAGCGCCCGTGGTCCTGGGACAGACCCTCTACACCGTCGACCCCGAGGGCCACCTGGGGGCCTGGATGGCCGCAGGGGAGGGGACGGCTTGAAGCGGCTCTGGCTCATCCTGGCCCTGGGGTGGTGGCTGGCGGCCGGTGGGGCTCGGGCCCAGGCTCCTCCCGCCCCGCCCTCATCTCCCCCGATTCCCGCCGAGCACCTCGTGATGCTCGACGTCTCGGGGAGCATGGGCAAGGGGGGCTATGGGGACCTTGAGGGTTTCTCCCAGGAGGTCCGCAGCATGTTGACCGGACTGCTGGCCGCCGACGGGGCGCTGCTGCGCCCGGAGGATCCGCTGGTGCTGTGGCCCTTCGCGGATCCCGACACCGAGGCCCGCGAAGGACGGGTGCCGCGGGAAGGCCTGGCCCTGGGCGGGCTGGCCGCCGCCCTGGAGGCCTTCCCGGGTCCGGGTTCGGGGGCCACGGACCTGCGCCGCTCGCTGGAGCGCGCCCTGGCCCGACCGACCGGGGCTGCGGTCCGATTCTACTGGATCCTCACGGACAACGAGAACAACTTCCAGGGGCAGCGCTCCGACGAGCCGTTCTACCTGCTGTTGCGGGACTCGCCCGAGTTGCAGCACGTCTACTTCCTGCCGCTGGCGGCTCCGCAGTCGGCCTCGGGCCAGGCGGCCCGGGTGGGGGAGCGGGCCGGGGCCCTGGTCCTGTACCTGGCCGTGGCCACCCGGCAGGAGGACTTGCGCTGGCTGGAACCCCTGGTCCTTGAGGTCGAGAAGCGCCTGACCGCCAGCAAGGGCTTTCCGATCCAGGCGGTCCTGTTCCGACCGCTCTACGTGCGCCGGGACCAGGCCCTGCTGGACGTGGGACGGCGGGTCGAGGCCGCGCCCGGCAGCGCCGACCTCCCGGGAAACGAGCGTTGGACCGAGGCCTCCCGCGACTCCCAGCGCTACCTGGTCCCCCTGCGCCCCCTGGGGTCCGGCGGGGCCCTGGAGGGGCGCCTGCGCTTCACCTTCCTCAGCCGCCTGGACGGCTGGCGCATCGAGAAGGCCCGCCTGGGGTCTCCCCGGCTTCGGGTGGCCGGCTCGCAGGCCCGGCCCGAGGCCCGGCTGGACCGCCGCACGCTTTCCGTCGAGCCGCGCAAGGAGAGCGCTGACAGCTACGTGTTGACCTTCCGGGTGCCGGGTTCGCGATCCGGGCAGCTTCCTGCCCTGGACGCGGACGTCGAGATGGCGGCCACCGTCCAGGTCGGCAGCCTCCAGGCCCCGGGCGGCCTGCAACCGGCCGTGGATGCCCGGACCCGCAGTCGCATGCTGCAGGTTCGCGAGCTTCCCCGCATCCTGGAGTTGATGCTGCACCAGGGAGGCGACGCGGGCTCGGACGTCCGCAGCCTCGTCGTCCGCCTGCCGGTGCGCCTGGTGGCCGAACCGGCTTCGGGGGCCTGGGGTTGGGCGGTCGCCCTGGGCGCCATCCTCGCGGTGCTGGCGGGAGGGTGGTGGGCCGCCGGCCGGCGCTATCGCCTGGAAGGCCCCGACGGGGAGGAAGGGTTCCGGCTGGGGGGCGTCCATCGGAGATATCGACTGCTGTCCGGTCGGGGCGAGGAGTTGGGATGCCTGGCCCCGGGCCCCCGCGGCCTGCGCGTCCTGCCGGCCGATGAGGTCCTGGTGGACGGGGTCCCCTCGCCCCAGGACCTGGGACCGGACGGGGCCGAATTCGTCATGCAGTTCCCCGGGGGACCGGCCACGCGATTCCGCGTCGAGGCGGAGACGGCGGCCGGCCCGGGGGCATCCCGCGAGGAGGGTCCTGCCCTGTGAGAAGAGGTCTTGCCTGGATGGTCCTGGCGCTGCTCCTGCTGGCTGCCTGGCCGGCCCGGGCCCAGTTGCCGACGGATCCGGCCCCGCCGGAGGGGAGCCTCGGGGGAGCCGCGGATCCCGCCGAGCCGCAGGGTGAGTTCCGCGTCCTGGAGTTCGACGTCGACCTCTTCGATGCCGAGCAGCGGACCTATCCCTACCTGCCTGCCGGGACGGCGGACCTCCAGGTCCTTCTGCCGGCCCAGCCGGCCCTGGCGGGGCGGACCGAGATCCAGAGCGGCGAGTTGCGGTTCACCGTGGACGGGGAAGCGGTTCCCTTCGCGGTGACCGGTCCCCGGGTTCGGGTGGCCCTGCTGGCCTTCCGGGACCCCGAGGCCGAGCCCCTGAACTATGAGTTCCGCCTGGTCTACCGGGAGGGGCAGGGGGATCCCCAGGCGGGCCTGGTGCCCTCGCCCTACGTCCATCAGGTCGTGTCCCCCACGGACGAGGAGCCCCTCCAGAGTCGCCTGTCGCTGTTCACCAACGAGAATCTCCACACCCGGGCCGAGAAGGTCGGTCTGGGGCTCTTCCTGGCGGTCGGCCTGGCCGCCGCCTGGTTTGCAGCTGGCCGGGTCCTGTTCCGAGGCCTGCTCTTCGGGCGCCGCCTGGAGGTCGCCTCGGCCCTGACGATCTCCACCCTGGCCCTGGTCGGTCTGGGGCTCTTCCTTCTGTTGGCGGCGGCCTGGGCCTGGTTCAATCCCGGGGTCAACGGACCCCACGTGCAGTACTTCGGCTACATCTCCGCCTGCTCCGTCTTCGCCGTCCTGACCCTCCTGGTGGGTCTGGTTGGCCGGGCCCTCGACGCGCGCTAAAGATACGGGAGGTTTGGAAACGTGGATCCACTCAACCAGATTCGGATTCGGCCCACCCTCCTGGTCGGCCTGGGGGGCACGGGAGGCGACGTCCTGCTGCGGATCCGGCGCCGCTTCTACGAGAAGTTCGGGAATCTGGAGGAGTTCCCCATCGTGGGTTACCTCTGGGTGGACACCGACCGCTCCGAGAAGCACATCCTGGCCCGGGAGATCCAGCAGTTCGCCCAGTTCGCCGACTCCGAGCGGCTGATCGTCACCCTGCAGGATACCAACGCCATCACCCAGCACCTGGACCGGCCCGAGAACCTCGGGGTCCGGGACTGGTGGTACCCGGGGCTGAGCAAGATGGGGACGGTCACCGAGGGGGCCGGTCAGATCCGGGCCTACAGCCGCCTGGCCTTCTTCAAGCACTACACCGAGATCCGCGCCGCCCTGGAGAACGCCCATCGCCGGGTTCGCGACGCCCAGAACCAGGCCACCATGCAGAAGTCCAAGGCGCTCCAGGGCCTGGGCGTCCTGGCCGACGTCGACTTCGGGGCGCCCACGAACGTGATCCTGGTCTCCTCGGTGGCCGGCGGGACGGGCAGCGGGATGGCCCTGGACATGGGCTTCCTGATCAAGGACCTGCTGGGTGAGGGGCGGGCCGACGTGATGGCCCACCTGGTCTTCCCCGGACACTTCGGGGCCGTGACCAACGAGCGCATGAAGGCCAACGGCTACGCCCTGCTCAAGGAGTTGAACTACTACCAGTACGGCGACCATAAGTTCGAGGCCACCTGGGACCCGGCCGAGACCCGCCGCGTGGAGTTGCCTCCCTTCGCCTACACCTACGTCTACGACCACGTCAACAGCGAGGGCCTGGAGAGCGGCGGCCGCGAGCGCAGCCAGGAGACGATCTTCGAGACCCTGGCCGAGTCGATCTTCAAGGACTTCACGCACGGTTCGTTCGCCGACGAGAAGCGCAGCGCCCGGGTCAACTTCGCCCAGTTCCTGAACGAGAACTGGCGCCGGGAGTACCAGAGGTTCACGCAGAGCTTCCCCCAGCGCTACCTGTCCCTGGGCTTCTCCTCGATTTCGGTGCCCCACCATCGGATCATCACGGCCTGCGCCTACCGTCTGGCGGCCGAGGTCGTCGACTCCTGGGGCGGCTTCGGCGTCGAGGCGCCCAACCAGGCGGCCCTGCCGGCCTTCCTGAAGGACCGGGCCCTGCCGGACCTGGGACTGGTCGAGGACGAGGGCCTGCGCCGCCACGACCTGCTCTTCGCCCTGCAGGATCCCGATGGGGCCGGCGACCGCGGCCGGGGCAGCGAGCGGGGCCTGATGCGCACGCTGGACGAGTTCCGCGACCGGGTGCGCCGCGAGGTCGAGCGGGGTGGGCCGAACCGCGAGGGAAGGGGCCTGCGGGCCTTCCTGGAGGAGCGGATCCAGACCGAGCGGGCCCGCCTGAAGGCCGAGGAACTGCACGCCGAGCCCGAGCGCTGGGGGCACTATCCGCGCACCATCCGGGGCAGTTCCCAGGCCCTGGTCAAAGCCCTTGCGGACAGGAGCCGCGACTGGTCCTTCCGCCTGGTCGACGAGGAGGGCTACAGCCTGGCCTTCGCCCGGGCCGTCCTGGAGGAGTTGAGCCGGGCCCTGGGCCGGCTGGCCGAGGACCTGGACAAGAAGGCCACCGAGCAGCAGGAGGTGACCAACCGCCGGCAGCGGGACCTGGACCAGCGCCTGAAGGAGGTCTCGCGCTGGGAGCGGCGCTCCGTCCCGGACGGGCGCACGGGCCTCATCTTCGAGTACCTGGCCATGCGGACCCTGGAGGCGGCCGCGGGCGATGTGCGCAACCCCGGGGCCCTGCGCAGCGAACTGCGCCGCCGTCTCTTCCTGGAGGGTGCGCGGACGGCCCGCCTCCTGGCCGAGGCGATCACCGGCCAGGCCCGGGCGGACGGCACCGTCGCCGGCGGCCTGGTCGACCAGTTCGCGCGCCTGGAGTCCAACCTGCGAACCCTGGCCACCCGCCTGCGCGAGCGCTCGGGCTACTTCGCCCGGGCTGAGGACAATCCCCAGTCCGAGGTCCTGTACAGCGCGGAGGAGTTCGAGCCCACCTACTACCGGGGTTACGTCAAGGGTCCCGAGGACCTCCGGGCAGCCAGCCGGGATGCCCTGGAGCTGCTGCAACGCAGGATCAGCGGGTTGTCCCAGGACTTCAACCAGGGGGCGGGCGGACGCTGGGAGGAGGCCCTCCTGACCGTGGCGCGTCGCCGGTTCTCCCGGATCCCTGCCGACTTCCACGTGCTGAAGGTCCTGCGGCGCAAGTTCCCGGGACAGGGGTGGCAGGCCCGGGTCAAGGACCTCTACCGGCGCTCGGGCTACTGGGTGACGGGCAGCGCGGTCCCCGGGGCCTTCAAGATGCCCGCGGGGCAGGTGGTCCGCAAGATCGGTCTGCCCGGGCCCACGTCGGACATGGAGCCCGGGGATGCCCAGGAGGTCAAGGACTTCGCCGACGAACTGACCCGCTACATCGGCCGGGATGTGGCTTCCCAGGCCACCTTCACCCAGGTTCCCGAGAGCGGAGAGATCCTCTTCTACCAGGAGGCCGGCGGCTTCCCCGTCAACTACTCGGCGCGGCTCAGCGAGATGCGCACCTCCTACATGAAGCTCTACACCCAGGAGGAGCTGCATATCGACCGCCGGGACGAGAAGTTCTCGGACCTGGCCATCCTGACCGAGGAGGAACAGCAGGCCCTGCTGGATGGGAGGCGTGCCTTCCTGTTGGGGGCCGCCTTCAACATCCTGAAGTTCCCCTCCAAGGAGTATGAGTTCGAGCGCCGGGAGGGGGCCATGAGGATTCCCACCCCTCTGGGCCCGCGCGCCAAGGCGGTGGCCCTGCTGACCTCGGACACGGGTCTGCGCCAGAACGTCCTGGACGAGGTCGAGGCCCGTCGACGCAGGATTCTCAACGTTCCCGAGGCGGAGGTCTGCGCCCGTTGGTATGCCCTGCTGACCGTGATGCTCCGGGACGGCTACGGCCCGCGCTTGGGGCAGGTGCTCTCCGAGGACGAGCTGGACTTCGAGCCGATGCTGGAGATCAAGGCGCTCAAGGCCGAGATGGAGCGCGTCCAACCCGCCGTCGAGGCCGCCGGTCTGGATTGGGCCTCCGTGCTGAGGCGCGCCGATGAGATCGTCGAGGCGCCTTCGGGCGTGCTGGCACGCCGGGCTGGTGATGGTCGGTTCCAGATGCCCCTTCCCGGGGAGACCCCGGCTTGAGTCCCCCTGTGCCCTATTCGTGCGAGGATCCGGCCTGCGCGGGGTTCCAGGTCCATCCCGGCGAACGCTTCTGCCCCTGGTGCGGGGCCCGGCAGGCGCGCCTGCGCCTGGGTCTGGAGAGGCGCTTCCAGGGGGAGTGGGTCCCCCTGGATCCCCCGCGCCTCATGCAGGGGCAGCGTCCCGAACTGCGGGTGGTGGTCGCCCTGGAG
>CAZQPM010000012.1:0-25786 GCA_964595195.1 uncultured Burkholderiales bacterium
GCTCCGAGCGTCGCCCCCGGCAACCGACTCGGCGCCTACGAGATCACCGCCAAGGAGGTCGTGGTCACCCTGCGGGGGAAGCGTTCGGTCCTGGAACGCATCAGCTCCAACCAGATCTCGGCCACCGTCGATCTGACGACCAAGACCGTGCCGGGTGACTTCATGGTCAAGGTGGACGTCCTGGCCCCCGGCGGAGTCGACATTTCGGATGTGGAGCCGACCCACGTCTGGGTCCAGGTCCAGCGCAGCCAGGCCGAGCGCAAGCCGGTCCGGGTCCAGGTCCTGGGCCATCCGGCCGAGGGGTTCAGGATCGGGACCCCGGATGCCGAACCCCGCAGCGTCCGCGTCGTCGGCCCTCCCACCAGCCTGGAGTCGGTGGCGGTCGTTTTGGTGCCGACGAACCTGGCGGGGGCCAGGCGGACCTTCAGCACCCGGGCCCGCTTCTTCCAACCGGTGGACGCCGACGGCCGAGCGGTGCCAGGGGTCGAGGTCCAGTCGGAGGGCGTGGATCTCACCATCCCCATGGTCGCGGTCCACTCGGTCCCCGTCGATACCAGTGAGGTCACGGTCCTGGGAGTTCCGGGCTGGAACTACCAGGTGCAGGCCGAGCCTCCGGTCGTGACCCTGGAGGGTTCGCCCGACGTCCCCGCGCCGCCAGCCGTGAAGACCGATCCGGTCACGTTGAGGCACTCGACGCAGGTCCAGACGCGCGAGGTCCCGATCCAGGTCCCCGAGGGCCTTTCGCCCTCAGGGGATGGCCGGGTGCAAATCCGGGTGACGCCCACCGCGCCGCCTGCCCGGAAGTGAGCCTTCGAGCCTGAAGGGGCAGGCTGCTCGGCGACGAAGGCCGGCCGCCATTCCCTCAGCGTGGAGCGTCTCCATGGCTCGTCTTTTCGGTACCGACGGGGTTCGCGGTGTGGCCAACCGGGATCTGACCCCAGAGTTGGCCTTTCGCATCGGTCGGGCCCACGGTCACCTCCTGGCCCGCGACGGCCCGCGACCTCGGGTGGCCATCGGCCGCGACACCCGGATCAGCGGACAGATGCTGGAGGCCTCGTACCTCGCAGGCCTGTGTGCGTCCGGCACGGACGTCCTGTTGCTGGGGGTCATCCCCACCCCGGGGGTGGCCTGGTTGGTGGGCCAGTTGCAGGCCCGCGGCGGGGCCGTCATCTCGGCCAGCCACAATCCGGTCCGGGACAACGGCATCAAACTCCTGAACGCGCAGGGCTTCAAGCTCAGCGACCAGGAGGAGGAGGCCCTGGAAGAACTGATCTCGCAGGCCGACAGCCTGCCTCGGCCCGTGGGGGGCGACCTGGGCCGGGTCGAGAGTCTGGCCCGGGAGGCCGAGGACCTCTACGTGCAGTACCTGGTCGACTGCTCTCCGAGCCGGCTGGACGGGCTCCGACTGGTCCTGGACTGTGCCCACGGTGCGGCCTGGCGCGTGGGCCCCCGGGTCTTCGGTCAGTTGGGGGCCGAGGTCACGGTTCTGCATGCCGAGCCCGACGGGGTCAACATCAACCACGACTGCGGCTCGACCCACCCCGGGGCCCTGCTGCACGCCGTTCCGGAGCGCTCGGCGCGCCTGGGACTGGCCTTCGACGGGGATGCCGACCGCTGCCTGGCCTGCGACGAGACCGGAACCCTGGTCGACGGCGACCCGATGCTCCTGGTCTTCGCCCGCTGGCTGAAGCAGCATGGCCGCCTGAACCAGGGCATGGTGGTCACCACCGTGATGGCCAACTACGGCCTGGAGGAGGCCCTGAAGCGTCACGGGATCCAGATGGTGCGAACCCCCGTGGGGGACCGCCACGTCCTGGCGGAAATGCGCCGGGACGGGGCCGTGCTGGGCGGCGAGCAGTCCGGGCACATCATCTTCCTGGAACACGCCACCACCGGGGACGGCGTCCTGACGGGCGTGATGCTGGCCGCGATCGTCCACGGGTCCGACGAACCCCTCTCGCATCTGGCCCGGGAGATGACGCGGATGCCCCAGATCCTGGTGAACGTGGCCGTCCGCGACAAGAACAACTGGAACCAGGACCCGGCGATCGCCGAGGCCGTGGCTCGGGCGGAAGCGGACCTTCGGGATCGCGGGCGGGTCCTGGTGCGCCCCTCGGGGACCGAGAACCTCGTGCGGGTCATGGTCGAGGGCCCGGATCTCCAGGAATTGGAAGGTCTGGTCGGGCACATCCGACAGGTGATGGAGCAGCGCCTGGCCAGTGCCTGAAAGCCCAGGAACCCGGGCGGCCCCTCCTGAAACCCTGGGGTCACCCGTCGGCGGAGGCGTGAACGTGAGTCCCGAGAATTCCAAGGATCCTGCATCCGAGGCCCAGGCCTGCCAGAAGCGGCTGGCGGAGGCGGCGGCCCCCCTGAGGGAGGCCGAGAAGCTCCTGAAGGACCTGGTCGACCCCAAGTCCCTGCGGGATCTGAAGAAGATGCGCGCGGCGCTGGCCCACCTGCGCGGACTGCGTCCTGTGCAGGTGGACCTGCCGGCCGAGGTCGGCGAGCTGCTGGCATGCCTGGATGGCTGGATCCGCGAGCAGGAGCGCAGTCGGCCCCTGCACTTCGGGCGCTCGCTGCGCGACGCGGCCGAGGCCGCGGGCGTCGGCTTTGCGGTTCTGACCACCGAACCGCCCGAGTACCGCCTGGAACCCTTCACCCTCGGCGTCGATTTCCGCAAGGGGGTAGCTGAGCTGCGGTATGCCCGCCTGCCGCTGGCCGAGACCGAACTGGACCCGCCGGCGATCCTCAAGACCCGCCAGAAGATGCTGCAGGCCCTGGAAACCGAGGATTTCGAGCCCGAGGCCTTCTTCGGCCGACTGCTGGGTGCCTATCGGCGGATGCTGGCCGGCCGCCCCTCGGGTGAGCGGGTGAACCTGGTGGACGTGCTGCCCGAGGTGGCCTTCCTGGTTCAGTCCCAGCGCTTCCGCCGGGATCCCTCGCGCGACCACTTCCAACCCTACGGTCGGGTGCGCCTGGCCTGGGACCTGGCCCGCCTGCGGCGCAGCGGCGGTCTGCACCGCAACGGCATGCGCCTGGGTCTGGGCACGGCCACGATGAATACGACGCGGAACAAGCAGGACGTCCTCTATCTGGAGGACGAGGGCGGCCGCGGCCAGTACTACCTGACGCTGTGGTTCGCCCCGGAGGCCTGAGCCGGCGGCTGCCCCAGACTTGGAGAAGGAATACATGAGCGAGACGCAGCCGGACCTGGACCCGGCCCTGGCCAACCACATCCTGGCCCGCATGGGCGAGGCCGGACAGCCTCCCGAGCGCGGCATCCGCCACGTCAACGTGGGCAACGAGCACTTCCTGGAGATCCTCCGGACCGAGTACCTGGATCGGTTGCTGATCCAGGCCCGGGGCTCGGCCTTCAAGCTGGTGCAGGGATACTACGGGGGAGGCAAGACCCATTTCCTCTACTGCGTCCGCGACCTGGCCTGGGAGAAGGGCTTCCTGACGGCCCTGGTCAGCCTGTCTCCCCAGGAGTGTCCCTACGAGGACCCCTACCTGGTCTACCGGGCGGTGGCCGGGCAACTGGCCGCAGCTCCGCTGCAGGCGGGCTCCGAACCCACCCGGGGGCTTCCCGAGGTCCTGCGCGAACTGGCCGAGGACACCCTGGCGAAGCTGGAACCCGCGGAGCGGGAGCACTGGCTGCGCCGCACGGCCCTGCGCATTCCTGTGGACGGGCACACCTTCCGCCGGGCGGCGGCGGAGTTCCTGCGCTGCGTCCTGGAGGAGGACACCGAGGGGGAGGTCGTCCTGGAAGCCTGGCTGCGCGGGGATCCGGTCCCCCGCAGCGAGATCCGGCGCTTCGGCCTCTTCGAGGTCATCGAGCGGTCCAACGCCTTCCAGGCCCTGCGAAGCATGTGTCAGGTCCTGGTGGGCTACGGTTTCCCGGGCTTGGTCCTGATGTTCGACGAGGCGGACCGCAACCTGTCGATCCCTTCCCGGCGGATCCAGGCCCTGGGCGACAACCTGCGTCAGGTGATCGACCTGTGTGGCGCCTCGCAGTTGCCTGGGGTCCTCTTCTTGTATGCGGTCCCTCCCGAGTTCCTGCGGCTGGTCGTCCCTGAGTATCCCGCCCTGGACCAGCGCCTGCGCAGCCCCCTGCCCATGTCCCGACATAGCCCCCAGGCGGCCCTGATCGACCTGGAGCAACTGTCGATGGGTGCCGAGAGCCTGCTGGAGGCCCTGGGCGGGCGGCTGCTGGACGTCTTCCGGGCGGCCTGCGGCTGGGAACCCACCATGGCCATCCAGCAGGGCAACCTGCAGGCGCTGGCTCGGGCCTCGGCCAACATGACGCTGGAGATCGGCCACCGTCGCAACTTCGTCAAGACCTGGGTGGCCTTTCTGCACCAGCAGCGGCTGCGCGGCGAGTCCTGGCTCTCCGATGAGGCCGCCGAAGCCCTGGTGGTCGAGGGCTTCGCATCCCCCGCGGCCGACCTCGATGACTTTTCGGATGTCTGAGGCCCTGCACCGTCGATGAGTCCGTCCTTGAGACCTGAAGATCGGGTGGTCCACCCTGCCTATGGGCGCGGCTGTGTCAAGCGTCTGGTGCAGGGGGGGCGCTACCTCCTGGTGCAGTTCGAGGGCCAGCGCGTGGTGATCCAGGTGGCGCCTCGCGAGGTCTGCCGCCTGGGACCGACCGTCCGCAGCCGACCGGGTCTTCTGGGGCCGGAAGTCCACGAGGAACCCGCGCTTCCCCCGGCCCGGTTGTCGGTCGCCTCCCTCTTGGCCGAGGGCACCTCGGGCGACCATCAGGCCCTGCAGGTGCTGGAAGCCCTGCGCGTGGGTGTGGCCCCGGGCCATCTGGTGGAACTGTACACCGTGGGCCGTGAGTCCGAGATGGCCCTGGTGGAGGGCGACCTGGAGCAGACCCGGCAGAGCGGGGCGGCGCGGGTCTTCCTGGGGGACTATGGCAGCGGCAAGACCCACATGCTGGACTGCATCGAGGAGCGCGCCCTGCGGCGCAACTTCCTGGTGGCTCGGGTCACCCTGGATGGAACCGAGGTGGCTCCCAGTCACCCCCGCCGGGTCTATCGGGCCCTGGTCCAGAATCTGGTCTACCCGGAGCGGGCCGATCGCCCGGGTCTGGAACCGCTCCTGGAGGCCGCCAGCGACAAGGTCGCCGAACGTTGGTCCAGGCGACGCTCGCCGCGCTATCATCACTACCTGTCTCCCGCCCTGGCCCACTATCGCGAGCTGTGCCAGGATCCGTCGGACAAGGGCCTGAAGGATACCCTGGTGGACTGGCTGGAGGGCCACCCCACGGTCTCCAACACCGACCTGGACCCCGCCCTGCGCCAGGCCACCGGACTCCGGGGGCAGCGTCTCTATGCCCTGCAGGACCATCGGACCCTGGCCCATCTGTATGCCTATCTGTTGGGGGGCATCTCGGTCCTGGCCCGCGACGTGGGCTATGCCGGCCTGACGGTGCTCTTCGATGAGGCCGAATTCTACAGCCTGCTCTCCACCCAGGGCAGGGAGTTCGCCAACCTCCTCTTCGGCTACTACGCCACGGCCGCCCTGGGGCCCGAGCAGGTTCTCTTCGACGTGGATCGGGCCGCCCGGGGCGGGCACCCGGTGCACCGCTCGTTCCCCCCGCTCTTCGTCTACCCCCAGGGGATCTACTGCGTCTTCGCCATGACCGAGGATCCGCAAGGCCTGCGGGCCCTGCAGGGGATCATGGATGAGTCGCGCTTCGCGCGGCTGACCCGCCTGAGCCTGGAACACTTCCAGGAACTCTGCCGCCGGGTGCTGGAACTGTACCGCCGGACCTACCCCAGCTTCAGCGCCAGCAACCAGGTCGAGATGCCGATGGGAGAGGTCGTCTATGACGGCGTCCGCCGGGGGCGTTTCGAGAACCCCCGCCAGGTCCTGAAGTTCGTCGTCGAATTGCTGGACTATTCCCGCCTGTGCCGGGACGAGATCCCCGAGTACGTGCGCGAGATCCGGCGTCACATCACGTCGTGAACGACCTGCGGGCCTGTCTGCCCCGCACCTGGTATGCCTTCCTGGCCCGCCACCACCGCCCCCGGCCCATCCAGATCCTGGCGGCGGCCCCCGTCCTGGAGGGCCGTCCTGTCCTGCTGGCCTCGGCCACGGCCTCAGGCAAGACCGAGGCCTACGCGGCCCCCCTGACCGAGCGCTGGCTGGATGACATGAAGTCGGGGACCCTTCGCGTCGTGGTGGTCAGCCCCACCAGGGCCCTGGTGAACGACCTGGCCCGTCGCCTGGAGTTGCCCCTGCGGCGCTGCGGCGTCCGCCTGCAACGGCGGACGGGGGACCATCCCGAGCCCCTGGCGGGCGCCACCTGCGGCATCCTCCTGACCACGCCGGAGTCCCTGGACTCGCTGCTGGCCCGTCACGCTCGCTGCCTGGGCCCGGTGCGCGCGGTGGTCCTGGATGAACTGCACGTCCTGGAGGGCACGGCTCGCGGAGACCAGTTGCGGATCCTCCTGGAGCGCCTGGATCGGGTGGTGCGGGCTTTGGGGGGCACGGGCCTGCAGCGCCTGGCGGCCACGGCCACGGTGGGCCGGGCGGCTCGGGTGGCCCGGTGTTTCCTGGGGCCCGAGGCCGTCCTGGCCGAGGTGGAGGCCTCCCGCGACCTGGACCTGCAGGTGCAACCGATGCGCAGCCGGGAAGACCTGCGCCAGGCCCTGCTCGAGGGTTGCGCCCGCTGGGCCGCGCGCAAGGTCCTGGCCTTCGTGCCCTCCCGAGCCGAGGCCGAGGACCTGGCCGCCTGGCTGGTCGGGCAGGCCCCCTTCGGTTCCGCGGTGCACGTCCATCACGGCAGCCTGTCGCGCCAGGAGCGCGAGCGGGTCGAGCAGTCCCTGTTGCGGTCTCCGGCTGCCCTGTGTCTGGCGACCCCCACCCTGGAGGTCGGCATCGATGTCGGGGACGTCGACCTGGTGGTCCTGGTCGGGCCGCCGCCGGACGTCACCTCGTTCCTGCAGCGCATCGGTCGGGGCAATCGGCGATCTGGAGCCTGCCAGGTCCTGGGTCTGGCCCGCTCGGTCGGGGAGACCGTCCGCTTCGGACACCTGGCGGAGTGCGCCCGGTCCGGTCGGCTCCTGACTCCCGAGCGCCCCTTCCGCTGTTCGGTGCTGGTGCAACAAGTCTTCTCCCTTGTCTTCCAGAACCCCGGCCGGTTCGTGACGGCCGCCGCCCTGCTGGGCAGGCTGCCCGGGGATCTGGCTGAGCGCTTCGGAATCGAGGGCTGTCAGGAGTTGCTGGTGCACCTTTGCGACCAGGAGTGGCTGGTGTCGGGCCCGGGGGACCGCTTCCTGCCTTCCTCGAAGCTGATCCGGCTCTTCGAGAGAGGGCGGGTCCACCACAACCTGGACGTCGAGGGCTCGGACCAGGACCGCGTGGAGGTGGTCGACGAGCAGACCGGCCGGGTCCTGGGCCACGTGCAGAGGGATGCCGAGGGGAACCTGCCCCAGGAGGTCAGCCTGGGGGGGCGCCGGCGTCGGATCGTGGCGGACCATGGTCGGCAGATCCGGGCCCGGGCGGCGGGCCAGGGGCGGGCGGAGTTCCGTTCGCGGGGTTCCGCCGAGATCTCGGGGGAACTGGCCGCCGACCTGTCCCGTCATCTGGGTGTTCCCGCGGACGCGCTTCCCACCGCGCGGCACGGCCGGCATCTGGTCGTGGGCCACTTCCTGGGTTCGGCCCGGGCTCGTCTGCTGCGCGAGGCCCTGCGCGACTTCGCGGGAGCGGGAGCCGGAAGCGGCCCCTTCGTGGCCTGGTTGCCACTGGATGCCGGATGGCCCGAGCGGCTCGATGCGGCCGTCCTGCGACGATTCCTGGCGCGTCGCAGCCAGGGCCTGGCCCGGGCCTTGGGGGCTGGCCCCTGGGCGGGTGCCCTGCCCCGTGAGTGGCTGCTGCGAGACCTCGAAGCCCTGGCCGACCCCTCGGGTACTGCCGGGGCCCTGCACGGTCGCCGCCTGGGTCCCGCCCTGCCGGAGCTGGCCGAGGTCCTGGTCGGGCTTCTGCCCACCGACATGCGGGAGGAGTGAGGCGGCGGGGGATTCGGGCTGGTGGCTCGAAGGGGCCTGCCGAAGACCCGGCAGGTTTGCATGGAGGCAGCGTGCGGCGATGAAGGTGCTGTTCCTGGTTTCGGAGGCCGTTCCCTACGTGAAGGTCGGGGGACTGGGAGACGTGGCGGGGGCCCTGCCCGCGGCCCTGAGGCGCCAGGGGGTCGAGGTGAGGCAGATCATGCCCCGCTTCGGCATGCTGGACCCCGTGACCCTGGGCCTGCGCCAGATCCGCGACAACTTCCCGGTGGTCATGGACTGGCGCCGCGAGGAGTGCCAGTTGTGGGAGAATCCCGTCACCGGGGACTGGTTCATCGAGAACCAGTACTTCTTCGGATCCCGGCACCAGGTCTACGGGAATGGCGACGAGATCGAGCAGTTCGTCCTCTTCTGCCGGGCCGCCCTGGAGGCGTGCCGCCTGGAGGGCTGGGTCCCTGACGTGGTTCACGGTCACGACTGGCCGACTGCTGCCGCCATCCGCCTGCAGTGGGCCGCGCCAGGTCGCCCGGGGCTGGTCTATACGATCCACAACCTGGCCCATCAGGGAGGTCAGCGTCCCAACGGTTGGCCCCTCCTGGGCGTCTATGACGGGCGGGGCCCCATGAACCTGATGCAGCAGGCCGTCTACTGCGCGGACGTGGTGACCACCGTCAGCCCCACCTACGCGCGGGAGATCCAGACCCCGGAATTCGGGTTCGGCCTGGACGGCCAACTGCGCGAGCGCGGCGACCGGCTGGTCGGGATCCTGAACGGTCTGGACCTGGCAGCCTGGGATCCCGCCACCGACCGGGCTCTGGCCGCCAACTTCGAGGCGCGGGAACCCTCGGGTAAGGCGGCCTGCAAGGCGGCCCTGCAGCGGGAGATGGGCCTTCCGGTCGCCGACGTCCCCCTGGTGGGCGTGGTGTCGCGGTTGGACTTCCAGAAGGGGGTAGGCCTGCTGGTCGAGAGCCTGGAGGCCCTGGTCCAGACCACCGACGCCCAGGTGGTCGTCCTGGGCAGTGGCTACGAGGATGTCGAGGAGGCCCTGCGCCAGGCCTCGGCGGCCCATCCGACGCGGATCGCCGCCTGGCTTGGTTTCAGTGGGGCCCTGTCCCGGCAGATCTACGCAGGGTCCGACCTGTTCGTGATGCCGAGTCTCTTCGAACCCTGCGGCCTGAGCCAGATGATCGCCATGCGCTACGGAAGCCTCCCGGTGGCGCGCGCCACCGGCGGACTCGTGGACACGATCGTGGACCGCAGCGACCCGGAGGGCTTCGGCTACCTCTTCGAACCCTACCTGGGTGAGGCCCTGGTCGGGGCCCTGCAGCGGGCCCTGGTCGACTACCGCGACCGCGACTCCTGGGGGGCCGCCGTCCGCCGGGCCATGGCACGCGACTTCTCGTGGGACCGTTCGGCGTCCGGCTACCTGGAGGTCTACCGCCGGGCCCTGGCCTTCGCCGGGCGCTCGGCCGTCTGAGGTCGCGCCCGCTTCAACGCGCCGGATGTCCGGCGTGGTTGAGCAGGTTGGCCAGCAGGTGGCCCTGTTCGATGGCATCGTAGAGGGCGTGGTGGGGCTTGGGGTTGGCCGGTGCGGTCAGGCCCGCCTTGTGCAGGGCCGAGCGCAGGTTCAGGCGGTGACAGCGCAGCAGGCCCATGGCGTAGCTGGGGATGTCGAACGCGCTCCAGCCCAGGGGATTGCGGCCCAGGAACCGCTGCAGGTACCAGCCGACGTAGGGGTGGTCGAAACTGGAAGGCCAGGCGGCCGGCACGCAGCGGCTGCCCCGCGCCTTCAGCCAGGCCTCGAAGTCCAGCATGGCCTCCAGGGGCGGCAGGCCGGACTCCATCAGGTGGGGCACGGTCAGGCCGTGGATGGCCATGGCCTCGGGGTCCTCACCGGCCCCCTCCAGAGGCTGGATCTCCACGTAGAAGGAATGGTCCTCGTCCAGGGTCCAGGTCTTCTCGCGTCGCAGGACCGGCACGGCGCCCAGGCTCACCATGCTGAAGAGGCCGGGGAAGGGGCCCGACGCCTCGATGTCGATGCTCAGGTAGATCATGGCGCGGCCGTTCCTGCCCACAGGCCGGTCTCCTTCCCTGCCGGGCCCCTCATCCCGGTAGGGTCTCGCCCCGCAGGGGTCGAACGGGCCTGGGAAGCGATGGCTTTCAGGCCGTCGTGGCTATTTGGAGGGACCGTGGCTCCCCTTGTTCTTGCGGTCGAACCCGCCTTTCTGTCGGCTGAGACGGTCCGTGCGGCAGCCGCCATGGCCCGCCTGCTGGAGGTCCCGCTGGTCGTGGCCGGGTTGCCCTCCGATCGGCGTCCGGACCGCGCTGAGGTGGCCGCGGATCTGGAGGAGGTCCTGCGTCTGGCTCGCGACCACGGCGTGGAGGTCATGGAGCGCCATCTGCAGGGTGATCCTGAGAAGGCCCTGGTTGGCTGCGTGCGCGAGACCGGCGCGGGCCTCGTCATCTTTGCGGACGACCCCGAGTCCACCCGGATCGAGGGGCTGACCGCCGCCGTCATCCGCAACCTGCCGGCGGCACTGCTGCTGGTTCGCGATCCCGAAGGCCTGCTGGCCTGGGCTCGAGGCGACCGGTCCCTGCACGCCATGCTGGCGATGGACTTCTCGCCGTGCACCCGGGCCGCCCTCTCCTGGGTCTCCGGCCTGCGCACCCGGGCTGCCGTGGACCTGGAACTGCTGCACGTCAGTTGGCTGCCCGGGCAGCGCCGTCGTCTGGGCATGACCACCGCCAAGGATCCGCAGGTCGAGGAGGCCGAGGTGCGGCAGGTCCTGCTGCGCGAGATGGAGGCCTTCGTGGGGAGCGGCACCGAGGCGCGCTGTTCGGTTCGCCTGAGCCTGGGACGGACCGCCGATACCCTGGCCTTCACCGCCTCCGAGCGGAAGGTTGACCTGGTGGTGGTGGGGACCCGGCAACGACACGGCCTGAGCCGCCTGTGGCATGGTTCGGTGGCCGGTGGGGTGTTGACCGAGGTTCGCACCAACGTGGCCGTGGTGCCCGTCTCCAGCCAGGCCATGACGGCCGCCGCAGGCGGCCCCCTGCCGCGGGTTCGCGCGATCCTGGCGGCCACGGACTTCTCGGAGAACGGAAACCGGACGGTGCTGTCGGCCAGCGCGATGCTGCCCGCGGGGGGAACCCTGCACCTGGTCCACGTGGCCGACCCGGGCATGTCGGCCTCGGACGAAGCCGGGATCCTTCAGAGGCTGCGGGCCCTGGAGTGCCCGGCGGCGGCCGAATCCGGGGTCATCCTGGTTCCCGAGGTCCTGCGCTCGCGCAGTCCGGCCGAGGCCCTGTGTGCGCGGGCCGAGCGGCTGGGCGTGGACCTGCTGTGCGTCGGCTACCGCGGCAGCTCGGGCCTGGGTTGGGGTTCGGTCTCCGACGCCGTCCTGCGCCGGTCCGGGCGCCCCGTCCTGGTGGTCAAGCAGGAACAGGGAGGACATCAAGGGTGAAGACTCGGGATCAGGCCTGGGAGTTGCTCTGCCAGTACACTCAAGGGGAATCCCTGCGGCGTCACGCCCTGGCGGTGGAGGCCGCCATGGCCTTCCAGGCCCGCCTGCTGGGTCAGGACGAGGAGTTCTGGCGGATCGTGGGGTTGCTGCACGACTTCGACTACGAGCAGAACCCCGAAGCCCCCGCCCACACTCGCGAGGGAGCCCGGATCCTCCGAGACCTGGGGGTGGACGAGGAGATCGTGGGAGCCGTGCTGTCGCACGCCGAGTGGAACAGCGCGGACTACCCCAGGGACACTCCTGTGCGCCGGGCGCTTTTCGCCGTGGACGAGATGTGCGGCTTCGTGATGGCCTGCGCCTGGGTGCGTCCGACCCGCCTGGAGGGCCTGGAGGCCAGGAGCGTGCGCAAGAAGATGAAGACCCCGGCCTTTGCGGCGGCGGTCTCGCGCGCCGACCTGGAGGCCGGGGCCACCCTGCTGGGTCTTCCCCTGGACCAGCACATCGCCAACTGTATCCAGGCCCTCAGGCCCGTGGCGGTCGATCTGGGCCTGGGCGAACCCCAGGCCTGAGCGTCGGCGTACCAGGCGGCCTCGGGCCGCCCGGTACGCCATGAAGGCGCGATCTACTCGCCGTACAGGACGCTGTCGGCGTCCTCAGCCAGGGCCGGGATCACGCGCACCGCCACCAACTGGCCGATGCGACGGGCTGCCTCGGCACCGGCGTCGGTGGCCGCCTGGACGGCGCCCACGCTCCCGCGGAGGTGCACGGAGATCAGGCCGCCCTCGGCGTTCTCATACTTCGTCAGGGTGACGGCGGCCGCCTTGCACGCGGCATCGGCCGCTTCGATGGCTGCCACGAGTCCCATCGTCTCGATCATTCCCAGGGCCTGGACCTGTCCCATGTTCCGTGCCTCCGAAAGGGTTTGCGGGCTGCTATTCCGGTCGGGAGGACAGATTCCTCTTGGCCGGACGGTGGATCCGGGCCCGTCGACGGGTTCAGGTGGAGACCTGGTCGGGGCGGGGGAGGATCAGCACCGGTCTTCCCGAGTGCGACAGGACGTACTGGCTGACGCTGCCCAGCAGCAGCCCGGTCAGTCGGCCGCGGCCGCGGCTGCCCATCACCACGACGTCGGCTTCTTCGGCCTCCTGGCAGATGACCTCACCGGGGACACCCTCGACCAGGAGGCAGGGCACCTCGTCGCCCACGCCCAGTTCCTGGCGGAAGCGGTCCAGCGTGGCCTGGCCCTCGGCCACCAGGCGGCTCTCCAGTTCCCTGGGAAGAAGATCGACTTCGCCCATGGAGACGCGGTTGGACAAGAGGTCGAAGAGATGGACGGGAATCACCAGCAACAGACGCAGGCCACCGTCATACTTGCGTGCCAAATCCAGGGCCACGCGGGCCGCTTCCAGGGAGGCCTTCGAACCATCCACAGGGCACAGAACTCTTCTGAACATGGTTCCTCCACCCGCTGAGATTCCCCAGGGCCTTCGAGGTCGAGGCCGCGGACCCTGGCCGGCGAACGGTCGCGGGCCGGGTAGCCCCAGGCCGGGTGGAAGACATAGAAGCGCTTTCCCTGGCGACCCCGGGGTGGCCCGGGGGCTGTCTTTCAGTTGAGGATGGTCGGGAAGGTCGGGGCTTCGCCGTCGAGGTAGCCTGACCAGAGAGTCCGCAGCCACCCGTAGAAACCCGGGGCCTGGGCCGGAGTGAAGGTGCCACCCTGCAGGGCGTAGGCCCAGCCTTTTCCGCTCGGGCCCAGGCCGAGGACCAGGTCCGCCCCTCCATCTCCGTCCAGGTCACCGCAGGCCGGCCAGGTGCTGGCCCCCGGGGCCGCGGTGTAGGCAGCCCAGGGCACCCGGACCCAGCCGCCTGCGGTCGGCGTGCCAGCCATGGCCTCGAACCCGCTTCCCGTCGAACGGTAGACCCTGGCCCAGCCTCCGCCTCCGCCGCCCAGGCCCAGGGCCAGGTCGGCCTTGCCATCGGAATCCAGGTCGGCCGCGGCCGGGTAGACCGGGGCGTCTCCGGAGGTCGCGTAGGCCCTCCAGCCCACCGGCAGCCATCCGTCGTTGCTGAAGGGAGCCGTCGCCGTGTAGGGCACCAGGGAGGCCCCGTCGTAGGTGAACACCTGCAGCCAGCCCTGCCCGTGGGAACCCAGGCCCAGGACCAGTTCCTCCTGGCCGTCGGCATCGAAGTCGCCACCCGTCGGGAAGGTCGGCGCGTCACCGGAGGTGCAGTAACCGTTCCACTGCGTCTGGACCCAGCCCCCCTGGGCGGGGAAGGGCAGGAACTGGCCGCTCCCGGCGGACCTGAAGACCTGCGCCCGGCCCTGCCCGTTGGGACCCAGGCCGACCACGATCTCGTCGGTTCCGTCGCCGTCCAGGTCGGCGCAGGCCGGCCAGGTCGGGGCGTCGCCCGAGCCGGTGTAGCCGGGCCAGGTGACCTGCAGCCAGCCCAGCAGGGCGTGGCCCGTGGCGGCGTCGTCCAGGACCAGGGCCCGGCCCTGTCCCGACAAGCCCAGTCCCACCACCAACTCGTCGCGTCCGTCGCCGTCGACATCCCCGGAGGCGGGATGGGTCGGGGCGGTCGCCTGGATGTAGTCGGGCCAGGGAACCCGGGTCCAGTCGGAAGGAATCGCGCCGCCGGCCGCGCTCAGGTCGAAGGCTTCCAACCAGCCCTGGCCCCTCGGGCCCAGGCCCAGCACCAATCGCGAGTTGGAGGTCGTGGCCAGGGCCTCGTTCGACCAGGCCGACACCGTCTGGTCCCTGAAGGCCAGTACCCGGTAGGTATTGGCCTGACCGGCAACCGGCGCGGGGTCGGTGCAGTTGGTCGAATTCGCGCCGACCTCCACGAGTTGCTGGAAGGCCCCCGCGCCGACCTTGCGCTGCACGCGGAAACCGGTCTCGTTGGCGGAGTCGTCCGACCAGCGCAGCACGACCTTCCCTCCCGTCAGGGTGGCCTTCAGGTTGCTGGGGGCCGTGAGGGTACCGGGCCACGTGCTGGCCGAGGCCTCGTTGCTGTAGGCGGAGTTCCCGCCGGCGTTGTAGGCGCGAACGCGATACGTGTAGGGCGTGTCAGGGGTCAGGCCGGTGCTGGCGTAGGTGGTGACGCCGGCGCCCACGGTGGCGATCTGGCTGAAGGCACCGGCGCCGGCCTTGCGCTCGATGGCGAAGCCGGTCTCGTTGCTGGAGGCGTCGGTCCATGCCAGGTTGACCTGGGTCGAGGAGGCCACCGTGGCGTTCAGGTTCGTGGGCGCGGCCGGCACCGAGGAGGGGTCCGCGTTCGTGTAGGTCACTTCATTGCTGTAGGCCGAGTCGCCACCGGCGTTGCGGGCCTTCAACCGGAACTTGTAGGTCGTCCCCGGGGTGAGGCTGTTCAAGTCGACCTGGGTACGATTGGCATCGAAAATGAGCGATCCGCTGTAGGTGCCCGAGGCCAGGCCGTACTCCAACAGATAGCTGTCCTCGTTCGTCGCGTTGTCCGTCCACGACAATCGGACCTGGTTCGCTGCAGACCAGGTGGCCGTCAGGTCGGTGGGCGCCGCCGGTGGGCTGGTCGGCAGGGCCACGGCTTCAGGGGACCAGGCCGAGCTGCCCAGGCCGTTCCAGGCGCGCACCCTGTAGGTGTAGAGCGTGTCGGGGGTCAGGCCGGTGCTGGCGTAGGTGGTGACGCCGGCGCCCACGGTGGCGATCTGGCTGAAGGTTCCGGCCCCGGCCTTGCGCTCGATGGCAAAGCCCGTCTCGTTGTTGGAGGCGTCGGTCCAGGCCAGGTCGACCTGGGTCGAGGAGGCCACCGTGGCCGTCAGGTTCGTCGGCGCGGCCGGCAGCCCCGGCGGCGAGACGGAGGCCTGGTTGGAGTAGCCCGAACGACGGGCCCCATCGTAGGCCTGGACCCGGTAGGTGTAGGCCGTGTTGGGGGCCAGGCTGGTGTCGCTCCAGGTCGTGACCCCAGCCCCCACCGTGGCTTGTTCGGTGAACTCCTCGACTGCGGACCGGCGCTCGATGCGGAATCCGGTCTCGTTCCCCGAGTTGTCGGTCCAGGCCAGGTCGACGCGAATGGCGGTCGCCAGCAAGGCGGTCAGGTTCGTCGGGGCCGCGATGCCCACCTTGTTGTTCGCGACCAGCGCGGCGCACTCGCTGATACCTCGGGCGGCATCGGCAACACGGACGGTGCTGCTGTCCGTGTCGGTCAGGTTGCCGCCCAGGGGGGTGCCGGCCGGTGGGGGGGAAGGCAGGGCCCCGGGAGGGGGAGAGGAGGGATAGGTCAGGGCGGGGTTCGAGAAGTAGGGGACCCGTCCCCGGCCGGTCATGTGGGCATAGGTCATCAGGGTGCCCCAGGCGTTCGGGTCCGAGGCCTTCCCAGTCGTCCAGAAGCCCCGGTTGTAGGAGGGATAGGTCGTATCGTCGAAATCCTCGTGGTTCCCGTGGTTGGCGCCGAAGTTGTGGCCGGTCTCGTGGCAGAAGGTGTAGTAGGGGAAGACCATGTGGCTGTCGGCGCACACGGCCACCCCGTCGGTCGGCGTGAAGAGCGCCGCCAGATGCGGGCGCCAGGCGATTCCAGTGACGCCGTTCACGGCGTTGGGGACGACCAGGTGCACGAGATCGGCCCCATACGTGTCGCGCAGGGTCAGAAGTTCGTCCAGGGCTCCGTCGGTGTCGGTATAGCCGCCCCGGGTCTGGCCCTTGGCCAGGGTCGCGTAGCACAGGTCCGCCGTCAGGGACGTGGCACTGGAGGTATAGGCGACCTCCACGACGCGCACGAGACTCAGGGAGGGGCGAGTCATCCCGGAGTTCGGCATCAGGATCTGGTTCCATTCGCCGAGCGCCTGGGCCACCCGGGCCTCCATCTGGGCCGTGGTCCGGGCGCCCCGGGCCGCCGTGGTGTAGGCGACCAGCACATCGACCGTCTCGTCGGTCTCCTCGGGGGCCATGGGAACCAGGTCTTCGGCCGCTCCGGCCATCTTCTCCAGTGGCGGAGCCAGGCCTCCCCCGCATGTGGCCCGGGGATCGGGCCTGACTTCCAGGACGCCGTAGACCCCCTCGGAAAGGCCGGTGATCTGGAAGTTGCCTTCGGGCACTGCGATTCCGCCGCTGAGCCCCTCCGGGTTCACCGCCACGACCGCCATGCTGCCGGGGACGCCCTGAACCGTGCCCGCCCAGACCCTGTTGCCAGCCTGCCACTCGGAGCGGTCCAGGACCAGGGTGACGGACAGGTCGGCGAACAACGTGACCGGGACCGTCCATGTCGAGGTGTCCCGCGCCATACCGCGAGCCTGCTGTTGACCATCCAGGCGGACGGTCCGACTGCGGATCACCGTCGGGTCGCTGCGATACATCCGCTGTGCCACCTGGGACTGGATCGGGACCAGCAGGTCGGGCCCCTGGCTGGTGCTGCCGGTCGGCTTGTCGCTGCCTCCGCAGCCGGCCAGCGCCGTCGCCAGCAGGATGAGCCCGACCAACCAGGTCGTCATCTGCCGGTGGCCTCGCGAACTCCACGTGTTCGGCTTCATCGCTGTGTGAGTCCTCCCCCGGGGCTGACGATGGACCTGGATGCCCGGCCCACCGTGCGAGAATTGACCTGCCAATGATACCATCCCCGGTGGGCCGCAACAATCAGGCGTCGGCTGGAACGAGGCCCGGCCGGCAGGGCTGCAACCCCACCGGCCGGGCCCCCGGGGTGGGCCGTGGGCTGTCCTTTAGTTGAGGATGGTCGGGAAGGTCGGGGCTTCGCCGTCGAGGTAGCCTGACCAGAGAGTCCGCAGCCACCCGTAGAGGCCCGGGGCCTGGGCCGGACTGAAGGTGCCACCCTGCAGGGCGTAGGCCCAGCCCCTTCCGCCCGGGCCCAGGCCGAGGACCAGGTCGCCCGCCATCTCCAGCTCGGCCAGTCTCTGCCTTCTTTTCAGCAGACGACGCTGATCAACCGGCTCATGCTCGGAGGTTCCTGACTGCCCCCGGAACGCCGGTGGCTTCTGGTCGGGTGGCTGGAATGGCCTGCAGAGGCCAGCTTGCACCACCTTGTTCCAGTCCTAGCACGCTGCCCCTGACAGGAGACGTCACCCCGTCGCCCGGTTCAGGAAATCCGAACAGGGCGGCGCGGGCGGCGCACCCCCGACCTCGGTCCGCTACTCGCCCTTGAGCGGGTGGCTCCGGCCCTTCCAGACCATGTGGTAGAGCACCGGCACGGCCGTGCGCGACAGGAGCAGCGAGGCCACCTCCCCGGCCATCAACGAGATGGCCAGGCCGTTGAAGATGGGGTCGGTCAGGATCACCGCCGAGCCCACCACCACGGCCGCCGCGGTCAGCAGCATCGGGCGGAAGCGCACGGCCCCGGCGTCGATGACCGCCTGGTCCAGGGGGACCCCCTCCTTCAGGCGCAACTCGATGAAGTCCACCAGGATGATCGAGTTGCGCACCACGATCCCGGCCCCGGCGATGAAGCCGATCATCGAGGTGGCCGTGAAGAAGGCGCCCAGGCCCCAATGGGCGGGCAGGATGCCGACCAGCGAGAAGGGGATCGCCGAGACGATCACCAGGGGGGTGACGAAGTTCTCGAACCAACCCACCACCAGGGCGTAGATCAGGACCATCACCACGGCGAAGGCGATGCCCATGTCCCGGAAGACCTCCCAGGTCACCTGCCACTCGCCGTCCCACTTGACCGCGTAGGTCTCGGTCTGGAAAGGTTGACCGATGAAGTGCGTCTGCACCTTCTGGCCGTCCGGCGAGACCAGGGCGTCGATCTCGGGCTGCAGGTTCAGGATGGCGTACAGGGGGCTCTCGACCTCGCCGGCCACGTCCCCGGTGACGTAGATCACCGGTTGCATGTTCTTGTGGTAGATCGAGACCTCGGCCGTTTCGTCGACCGGACGCACCAGGCTCTTCAGGGGAACCAGGCGGCCGTCCCGCGAGGGGAGCAGCGTCGATTCCAGGGCTTCCAGGGTTCGGGCCGGCCGCGCGTAGCGGACGACCAGGGGCACGTCCTCGCGCGCCCGGGGGTCGTGCAGCAGGCCCACCGTGCGCCCCTGCAGGGCGGTGTCCACGGCCGCGGCCACGTCGGCGGGAGAAAGGCCGGCACGCGCCGCCTTCTCGCGGTCCACCACCAGGTGGAGGCGAGGCTGCGGTTCCTCCTGGTACCAGTCCACGTCCACCACGCCTGGAGACTTCTGATACAGGGTCTTGACGCGAGCGGCCAGTTCTTGACGGCCCTTGGCCTCGGGTCCGAAGACCTCGGTCACCAGCGTCTGCAGCACCGGCGGTCCGGGTGGGATCTCGGCCACCAGCAGGACGGCTCCGTGGCGCTCGGCCACTCTTTGCAGTTCCGGGCGCAGGGCCACGGCGACTTCGTGGCTCTGCCGGTGGCGGTGGTGCTTGGCCTCCAGATTGACCTGCAGATCGGCGACGTTGGGGCCGGAGCGCATGTAGTAGTGGCGGACCAGGCCGTTGAAGTTGTAGGGCGAAGCCGTGCCGATGTAGGCCTGGTAGTTGGTGACCTCGGGCACCCTGGCGATCTCCAGGCCCAGCTCGCGCACCACCCGGGCGGTGTCCTCCAGGGTGGTGCCCTCGGGCATGTCCAACAGCACCTGCAGTTCGCTCTTGTTGTCGAAGGGCAGCATCTTGAACTGCACGGCCTTGAAGGGGGCCAGGGCCAGGGCGCCCAGCAACAGCAGGCTGGTCCCCACCAGGAAGAGCCAGCGCCAGCCGGCCTGGTGGATCAGCGGATCCATGATACGGCGGTAGAGACGGGTCAGGAAGTCCTCCTGCTCGTCGTGTCCACCGGCGTGGCCCTCGTCGCTCAGCAGGCGCAGGGCCGCCCAGGGCACGATGGTGAAGGCCACCAGCATCGAGAAGAGCATCGCCGCCGAGGCGCCCAGCGGGATGGGCAGCATGTAGGGCCCCATCAAGCCGCTGACGAAGGCCATGGGCAGGATGGCTGCCACCACCGTCAGGGTGGCCAGGATCGTGGGGTTGCCCACCTCGTCCACCGCCTCCAGGACCACCTCGGCCCGGGGGCGCCCGGCGCTTTCCGGGAGGCGCAGGTGGCGGACCACGTTCTCCACGACGACGATGGCGTCGTCCACCAGGATGCCGATCGAGAAGATCAGGGCGAAGAAGGTGACCCGGTTCAGGGTGAAGTCATACAGGACGAAGGTGGCCAGGGTCAGGGCCAGGGTGACCGGAATGGCCACCGCCACGACCAGCGACTCGCGCCGTCCCAGGGCCCACCAGATCAGGATCGAGACCGAGACCACGGCGATCCCCATGTGCAGCAGCAGTTCGTTGGAGCGCTCGGCGGCGGTCTCTCCGTAGTCCCGGGTGACCGTGACCGTCACCTCCGAGGGGACGTAACGCCCCTGGATGGTCTCCAGCTTCTTGAGCACGGCGTGGGAGACGGCGATGGCGTTGGCTCCCGGCCTCTTGGCGATGGCCAGGGTGACGGCCTCCTCCTCGGAGGCCCCGGGCACCGGGCTGGCCGGCCCCCGCCCGAAGAAGACGTAGTTGGAGGGCTCCTCGGGACCGTCGTGGAGCGTGGCCACCTCGCGCAGGCGGACCGGGCGGCCCTGGTGCACGGCCACCACCACCGAACCGACCTCCTCGCGATCGCGCAGGAACGAACCGGTGCGCACCAGCACGCTGCGGTCCGCGCGGTCCATCCGGCCGCTGTGGCTGGCGGCGTTCTGGGCCTGGAGGGCGCCCATGACCTGGGCCGGGGACAGGCCGAAGGCGGCCAGTCGGGCCGGCGCCAGGTCGATGCGCACCTGGCGCCGCTGCCCTCCGATCAGGGTGGTCTCCGAGACGTCGGGGACCTGCTTGATCTGTTCGTCGAGCTGGGCCGCCACGGCCCGCAGTTCCTGGCCGTGCATCCGGGAACTGGAGAGGGTCAGGGTCAGGATCGGCACGTCGTCGATCGAACGGGACTTGATCAGCGGTTGGCTGGCGCCCGGCGGGATCTTGTCGAAGTTCGCGTACATCTTGGTGTACAGGCGGATCAGGGCATCCTCGGGGTCGGTGCCCACCAGGAAGCGCACGATGATCAGGGCCTCACCGGGCCGGGTTATCGAGTAGAGGTATTCGACGCCGGGCAACTCCTGGATCAGCTTCTCGGCCGGCCAGGTGACGCGCTGCTCGACGTCTTCCGCCGAGGCGCCCGGCATGGACACCATCACGTCGGCCATGGGCACGATGATCTGGGGCTCCTCCTCGCGGGGAAGCACCAGGGTGGCCCCCACGCCCAGCAGCAGCGAGACCAGGATCACCAGTGGCGTCAGCTTGGAGTTCAGGAACATGGCGGCCAGCCGGCCGGCCAGCCCCCTGGAAGAGCCGTGCCCGGTCATCGCTGGCTCTCCTCGGCCGGGTTCGGCCCGCGGTCCTCAAGGGGGGTGCCCTCCTGAGGACGAACCGGGTCTCCGTCGGCCAGATGCGCGGCCCGCCGGGCCACCCGCTCGCCGGCCTTCAGGCCGGTCAGGATCTCGATTCCGGCGGGGGTCGTGGACCCGGTCTTGACGAGGCGCAGGCGGGCCACGTCTCCGTCCTCGACCACGAAGACCCCCTCCAGTTGCCCACGACGAACCAGCGTGTCGGCGGGCACGGCCAGGAAGCGACGGGTGCCTTGGGGCACCTCGAGGCGCCCGTACATGCCCGGGATGATCCGTCCGTCGCGATTCTCCAGGGAGACCTTGACCAGGAAGGTGCGGCTGGCAGGGTCCCCGGAGGGCACGATCTGGTCCACCCGGCCCCTGACCCGGCGGTCCAGGGCATCCAGGGCCACGGGCAGGGACTGGCCCGGGTGGAGGTGCTTGAGCTGCTCCTCCGGGACCGAGGCTTCCAGGCGCACGGCCCGCACGTCCTGGATCTCCAGGAGCGGGCCTCCGGGAACCGTCATCTCGCCCTGCCAGGCGGACTTGCGGGTCACGACCCCGGCGAAGGGAGCCCGCACCTCGGCGTAGGGCAACTGGCTGGCGGCCACGTCCACTCCGGCCCGGGCCTGCCCGACGGCCGCGTAGGAGCTGTCCACGGCGGCCCGGGTCTCACCCAGACCGGCCTGGGCCCGCTGCAGTCCGGCCTGGGCCTGGCGGAGCCCCGCCTCCAACCCCTGGATGCGGGCTCGAGCCACCTCCATCTCGGTCTGGGTCTGCTCGGCCCGCTGCTTGGAGATCGCCCCTTCCTGGAAGAGGAAGGCGTGCCGCCGGGCCTCGGTCTCGGCCAGGGCCAGGCGCGAGCGGGCCTCGAGCTTGTCGGCCTCCAGGGCCCGGATGCGGGCCTGGGCCTCGGCCACGGCGGCCCGGGCGGTGCCCAGGGCCGCTTCGACCTGGCGGGCTCCGGCGCTGGCGGTCTCGGCGCCGGCCCGGGCCTGGGTGACCTGGGCCTCAACGTCGGTGGAATCGACCCGAACCAGCACCTCACCGGCCTGGACGGCGTCGCCCTCCTCGACGGTCAGGTGGGTGATCAGGCCTGAAAGCCGGGTGGTCAGCAAGGCTCGCCGCACGGGGGCGACCGTGCCCGACAGTTCCAGGTTCTCGGGAACCTCTCCAGGCTGCACGGTCACCACCTGCACGGCCCGGGCCGGTCGGGCAGGGGAGGCCTCGCCGTGGGAAGCCGGGGGCTCCTCACCTCCGGCCAGCCACCACCAGGTGCCTCCGACCAGGACCACTCCGGTCAGGACGATCAGGAACCACCGCATGGGCACCTCCACGAGTCAACACTTCCTGTCTTGTTCGATGCACCCTGGCGACGAGGGATTCAGGGAATTCTCCCCGGACTCTGGGATTCTTGCCGGCCCGAGGGGGGAGGCCCGACCGGCCCGGAAGCCCCGGGCGGCCAGAGCGTCACTTCCTGGGGGTCAGGGTTCGGAAGCGCCCACGGCTTGCGGCCGACGTTCCAGCAGGCACAGGGCCTCGACGTGCGGGGTCTGGGGAAAGAAGTCGAAGAGTCGCACCCGGCGCAGGGCGTAGGCCTGGCCCAGGACGCCCAACTCCTCGGCCAGGCGGGCGGGGTTGCAGGAGATGTAGAGGATGCGCTTCGGCCCTTCCTCTGGCAGGCGGCGGATCAGCCTGGGGTGGCAGCCCGACCGCGGAGGGTCCAGGACCAGCAGGTCACTGGCCAGGTCCGGCCACTCTTCGGAGGCGCCCACATGGAATTCGGCCTGGATTCCCGCCCTGATGGCGTTGTTGCGGGCGTCCACGATGGCCTCCGGCACGGATTCGACGCCCACCAGGCGCCCTCCCAGGGAAAGGCCCACGGTGCCGACCCCGCAGTAGAGGTCCAGGACCCGGCGACCCGGGTCCTCGCCCAACCACTGCCGGGCCTCGGTCAGCATCCCCGCGAAGGCCGGCGGATTCGACTGGAAGAAGGACCGCCAGGAAAGGTCGAATTCCAGGGCGCCCAGGCGTTCCTGGATGCGGTCTGCGCCGTGCAGCACGTGGCTCTCCTCCACGCAGACGGCCCCGGCAGGCGAGGTGTGCACGGCGTGGATGACGCCCGTGGCCCCCAGGTCGGCCAGCTCCTCGACCAGTTCCGCGAGCGGCCATTCATGGGGAGGGCGCGCGGTCACCAGGGTGGCCAGCCACTGGCCGGTCGCGTGGGATCGCCGCAGCACCAGGTAGCGCAGCAGGCCCAGGTTCTGGCGGGGGTCCCAACCCGGCAGGGCGTGCCGCGCGGCCCAGTCGCGAACGGCGCCGAGGATGGCCCGGTTCCCGGCGGGCCCGATGAAGCATTCCCGGACCTCGACCAGGCGGTCGAAGCGCCCGCGCCGGTTGAAGCCCAGGCTCGAGCCCAGGAAGCTGAACTCGACCTTGCCCCGATAATGCCAGGGGTTCGGGGCCGACACGGCGGGCAGGGTCTCGAAGTCCCCGGCGGCCTCGGAGAGCATGGCCAGGACCGGCTCGGTCTTGCACTGCAACTGGGTGGTGGGGTCCAGGTGCTGCAGGGCGCAGCCTCCGCACAGGCCGAAGTGGGGGCAGCGCGGTTCGACGCGGCCCGGTCCGGGCTCCAGGACCTCCTGGATCCAGGCCTCGCGGGCTCCCTTGCGCCGGCCTCCCACCAGGCAGCGAGCCCGGTCTCCGGGGGCGGCCGCAAAGGCCCGGGCCAGGGACCCGCCGGGTCGGGTGGCCTGGGCCTGACCCCGGGCAGTGCAGGTCTGGAAGTGGAGGATCTCGCTGGGAAGTGGACGGCGCATGGTCTGCCGCCGTTCGGGGTCGGAGTTCATCCCTCCTGGCCGGCGGGCTCAGGGGCGGGGTTGGGGACCGGGCGAGGGGTCCCGAGGGCCTCCCGCGCCTCCTCCCACAGGTCGTGGAAGCGCTGGAACCACTCGCCGAAACGCGGACGCGAGAGGGGGCCCAGCAGGGTGTAGCGCTCCAGGTCGAAGTGGCGCAGGTCGATGTCCAGGCTGCGCCAGTCGAGGTTCCTTTCGTCCACCAGGCCTCGCGCCTGGGCCTCCTGCCAGACCTCGGTTCCCGGGAAGGCCACCAGGGGGCCGAAGCTGAAGGCCATCATCCTGCCGCTGCGCAGGTTCCGGCGCACGAAGTCGTAGGTTCGGGCCAGGTCCTCCTCGTCCTCCATGGGAGCCCCGATGATGAACGAACCGATGGCCCGGATCCCGTGCTCGGTCAGCAGATCCAGGGCGGCCTGGTTGGTGGCCGCCGTGGTGGTCCGGCGCTTGAGCCAGCTCAGGACCCGGTCCGAGCCCGACTCCAGCCCGAGCTGGCAGAAGCCCACGCCGATCCGGCGCAGCAGGCGGCACATCTCGGGGGTGACCAGGTCGGCCCGGAGGCTGGCGGTCAACTGCAGCGGGCGGCACAGGTCGGATTCCACCAGTTCGGAGATCTCGGCCAGGCGCTTGAGGTTGGCGGCGAACAGATCGTCCATGACCACGTGGAAGTGGATGTCGAAGCGCTCGATCAGCATGTTCAGCTCGTCCACCACGTAGCGCGCCGAGTGCATCCGGTAGGATTCCCAGAACTCGGCCGTCGAGCAGAACCGGCAGCGGTAGGGGCAGCCCCGGGAGGTGAAGGACCACATGGGACCCTGGTCGACTCCGGGCCAGTCCCTCTTGGGAAACGGGATGCGGTCCAACGGCTCAACCAGGGGGCGGCGAGCCGTCAGGACGGGACCCTGCGGACCATGGAAGACCAGGCCGGCCACGCCGGCCAGGTCTTCGGGGGCCAGTCGTCCGGAACGGATCAGCAGCCCGACCAGGTCCTGGAAGGTCTGCTCTCCCTCTCCCAGGACCCCCGCGGCGAAGTCGTCGGGAAGGCTCCGGGGAAGGCCGGTGATGTGCGGCCCTCCCAGCACCACGGGGATGTCCAGGTGCTGGCGGACCCGAGCGGCCATGGCGGCGGCCTCCGGGAAGTTGGGCGTGACGGCCGAGACCCCCACGAGGTCGGGTTGCCAGTCCAGGGCGGCAGGCAGGTCCCGGAAGAGGCGGACTTCCACTCCGGGCAGGTGCTTCTCGGTCCAGGCGGCCAGGTAGGCCAGACCGACCGGCATGAAGACCCGGTCGGTCCGGGCGGGGTCACAGGCTTCCAGCAGGGCCAGGCGCAGGGCAGGCATGCCCCATGGAAGGCACGCTGGCCCGCGTGCCGTCAAGGCCTCGTCAGGGCGGGGAGGGCTTGGCCTCCTTCCACAGGCCGAACTCCAGGTCGTGGCCCTGGAGGACTGAGCCCCCGTACCCCCATCGCCTCGTGGGCTCACCGGCCAACCTTGACATCGCCCCCCCCCTGTCCTATGTTGTCCACTGCCGTCCAACGGCAAGAATGCACGTCATGATTTCGACCAGATGCGCCTGAGCGTACAGGATGCGGCTGCCCTGCTGGGGGTCTCCGAGAAGACCATCTACCGGTGGATCAACCGGGGCACCCTGCCAGCCTACCGGGTCAGCGACCAGTACCGGTTCAACCGGGCCGAGTTGCTGGCCTGGGCCGTTTCGCGGCGCCTGAACGTCTCCGAGGACCTCTTCAACGACGCCCTGCGCGTCGCGGGTCCCATCCCTCGACTGGTGGAGGCCCTCCGCTGCGGAGGCATCGTCTACCGCCTGGAGGGGAGCAGCCGGCCGGAGGTCCTGCAGCACCTGGTCGACAGCGTCCGCCTGCCCGTGGAACTGGACCGGGGGTACCTGTTGCGCCTGATGCTGGCCCGCGAGAGCCTGGGCTCCACCGGAGTGGGGGAGGGCATGGCCATCCCCCAACTGGTCCACCCCAACGCCCTGGAACCGGCGGCCCCGGTGGTCACCCTGGCCTTCCTGGAACACCCGGTGGACTTCGAGGCCCTGGACGGCCGCCCCGTGGACTGCCTGCTGGGCCTGATCAGCCCCAGCCTG
>CAZQPM010000013.1:0-25772 GCA_964595195.1 uncultured Burkholderiales bacterium
CATCGCTCTATGACGTGCGTGAGCCGGGCCAGGGTCTCGGTGGGGCTCCCACCTTCTCGGTCCTGGGGATGTCCCCGGGCTTCATCGACCCGGTCTTCTTCGGCTATGCCCACCCCCTGGTGTACGGAGCGCAGTCGGCGAACGCCTTCGACGGCAACCTCCAGCCCCTGGAGGATCGCCGTGGCAACGTGACCAGTTGGGGCCTGGGCTATACCTACAAGTTCGACAATCCGCGTCTGAAGGTCGATGTGGGGGTCGAGCGCCACAACTTCTTCAGGGATACGGGCCTGCTCAGCGCCTTTGGCGGTTCGCAGAACTACGTCGACCTGGAGAGCACGATGGGACACTTCCAACTCGGCTGGGAGGTTGACGACCGTTGGAACCTCCGCGGCGGCCTGGATCTGTCCAATCTCCGCGGTCACTGGGACCCGGCCGGCCTCTACAACTACTACAGTTCGAACCCGAAGTTCGACACGGTCAACTCGACCCAGGTCGCACCGTTCGTGGGCTTCGACTACGACCTGTCGGCCAACACCCTGTGGGCGATGGACTTCACCTACTATGACACCACGGACAACGTCCCCACCGGAATCAGCGGTGGCAAGCGCAGTCCCAACGATATGTGGCCCAGTGCCAACTTCACCAACCACCCCTTCAACTGGAAGGGCTGGCAGGTGACCAGCAGCTTCCAGGTCAAGTTCTGATCGACCTGACCTGGAAGGGTCCGGACAGCAGAGGGCTCCGCCGCAGGGCGGGGCCCTCTGCATCTGCCGCACCCTCTTGGGGGCTGTCGGGTTGGTCTTGCTGGTGGGCAGGAAGGTTCGCCCCTGCGTGGAAGATGCTGACTTCCGATTCGGGTTGACCGGGTCCTTGTGGCCGGCGACCCGAAGGTTGATAGAGTTGGAGGTGCCACAGCACGATGAAGAGAGCTCTTGTCACGGGCGGATTGGGCTTTGTCGGGACTCATCTCGTCGATCGCCTGCTTTCCGAGGGGTACGAGGTGACCATCGTCGACAGCCTGATCAGCAACGTGATGCAGCCTCAGGACTACGAGGCTTCCTGTCACGTCATCGTGGGCGCCATCGAGGAGGTGGCCGGGACCCTGCAGCCTCCGGCACATCGTTTTGATGAGATCTACCATCTGGCCAGCGTCGTCGGGCCCGCCGGCGTTCTCAAGCATTCCGGCGTGATCGCCCGGCAGGTCGTCACTTCAGGTGAAGCCGTCGTCGAGTTGGCCCTGGCGCACAAGGCGCGTCTGGTGGAGGTCTCCACGTCCGAGGTCTACGGCCGCGCCGGGACCTTCCGGGAAACCGACAGTTGCATCATCCCCGGGCGGTTCACCGTCCGGCTGGAATATGCCGTCGCCAAGCTCACCTCCGAGATCGCGGCCATCAACCGGGCCCGGGTCACGGATCTGCACGTCAACATCGTGCGGCCCTTCAATATCGCCGGCCCCCGCCAGTTGCCGTGGGGGGGCTTCGTCCTGCCGCGCTTCGTGATCGCGGCCCTGACCGGTCAACCCCTGACCGTGTTCGGGACCGGGCAGCAGGTCCGGGCCTTCACGGATGTCCGCGACATCGTCAGCGGTGTGCTGTCCGTGATGCGCTCGGACCATCGCAGTCGCGTCTTCAACCTGGGGAACCCCGCCAACGAGCTGTCCATCATGGACCTCGCGCACCGGGTCCGCGAGGTGATCGGCAGCAAGTCGTCCATCATCAACGTCGACCCCAAGACCCTGTTCGGACCCCTGTATGAAGAGGGCTTCGACAAGGTTCCGGAGGATACCCGGGCTCGCGAGGACCTGGCCTGGGCGCCGAAGTTCGACCTGCAGGCCACCATCCGGGACACCATGAAGTGGTACTCCGAGCGTCCTCACATGCTGACCAGCCTGGACGGGGAGAACGCCGGTCTGGTTGGAGCAGGTGTCTCCACAGGCGCCTGAGTCTCGGTCCGCCAGGCCCACGCCGACGCCTCCCCGGGAACCCTCGGGTGAGGCGGCGGCACTTCTGGGGCCCCGTGTCGCGCTGGACGCTTCCTTCCTGGCCCTGAATCGAGCCAGCGGGCTTCGCTCCTACACGGTGAATCTGGTGGAGGCCCTGGTCGCCACCCGAGGGCTGTCGGACCTGGTCCTCTTCTACCTGTATTGGAGGGGGCTGGCGCCGCGGCCTGGCATGGCCGGCACCCGAGAGCGCGTCGTCCGGGCGCCCCGGCGCCTGGTGGAGGCTTCCTGGCGGCACCTGGGGTGGCCCTGCGTGGACTGGCTGTCAGGCAGGGTGGACGTCTTCCATTCCGTGCACGCCCTGGTCCCTCCCCAGCATCGGGGGGCGTCCGTCCTGACGGTTCACGACCTTCGCGAATACCGGCTTCCTGAGCTCTTCCCCCATCTGCAGTCCTTCCGCTCGTTGCGGTCGGCTCAGGCCCGAAGCGCCCATCGGGTCGTGGTCATCTCGGAGAGCACCCGCAGGGACGCGATCGAGTTGATGGACCTCGCGCCCGAACGGGTCCGGGTCGTTCCGAACGGTCTGGACCCCCGCTTCCTCGAGGCGATCCCCCCCGAGTCCATCCGCAGCGTGCAGCAGCGTTGGGGCCTGACGCGCCCCTACGTCCTGTTCCTGGCCAGCGGCGATCCTCGCAAGGGGATGGCCGAGGCCTGCGCGTCCTTCCGGGTCGCTTCGGAGCGCAGCCTGGCGGGGTTCGACATGGTCGTCGCCGGGCATCTTCCCCCCCAGTCAGGCGACTTCTTGCGGGCGGCCGGCAACCCCGAGCGGGTGCGGGTTCTCGGTGTCGTCGGCGATGGGGAGCTGCGCGCCCTGCTGGCCGGGGCCCGAAGCCTGCTCTTCCCTTCCCGCTACGAGGGATTCGGCCTGCCGATCCTGGAGGCCCTGGCCTGTCACACGCCGGTCGTGGCCTGCCTGAATTCCTCGATTCCGGAAGTCGCCGGGGACGCCGCTCTGCTGGTGCCGACCGGAGACGTGGGGAGTCTGGCTGAGGCCCTGGAACGTCTGGAATCCGACGGCGAACTGCGCCGGGCCCTGGTGGAGCGTGGCCGCCGGCGTTGTCGGGAATTCACCTGGGAGCGGGCGGCTCGCCTCATGCTCCAGGTCTATCGGGAGGCTGCGGAGCAAGCATGCTGAGAAGTTTCTTTACGCGTAACGTCTATATGCCCTTCAGTGACGCCCTTCAGGGTGAGAGCATGTTCAGGTTCCTGAGGGAGTTGGAGGCCAGCCAGTACCTGCAGCCCGAAGTCCTGGCGGAGTTGCAGTTCGCTCAGGTCTGCAAGTCGGTCGAGGCCGCCGCCCTGATCCCGTACTACCGGGAGCGGGGGGACTCCGGGAAGGTGAGCTCCTGGGATGAGTTCCGAGCCTTGCCCGTCCTGGAGAAGGTTCACCTCTGGGAGAACTTCGAGCGTTTGCGGAATCCCGGCCGGAGGGATAGCGTGGCGCAGACCAGCGGGTCCACGGGGAAGGCGGTTCGCTTCTGTCACGGCCCGGAGTTCCGCAGCCGGCACGGGGCAGGGCAGTGGCGGGCCCGCGGTTGGTTCGGAGTTCGGCCGGGCGACGCGGTGCTGGCGGTCTGGGGCCGCCCCCTGGGCACGGGTTCGGAACGGGCCGTCCTGCAGTTGAAGAGCCGCCTCAACAACATCCTGCACGTGTCGGCCTTCGATTTGAACCCGGACTCGATCCGGGACCTCTATCCGCAGATTCGCAGGTTGCGTCCGCGTCTGGTCTACGCCTATCCCTCGGGAATCGAGGCCCTGGCCAGGCAGGCAGAGGCGGATGGGGTTCGTCTGGACGACCTGGGGGTGCGGGTGGTGGCCTGCACCGGCGAGGTCATGTATGGCTTCCAGCGCGAGGTCCTGGGGCGAGTCTTCGGGGCGCCGGTCGAGGACGTCTACGGATGCAGCGAGTTCGGGGCTTTTGCCCACCAGTGCCCGGAGGGGGGGATGCACATCGCCTGCGAGAACGTCCTGGTGGAGTTCCTCGACGAGCACGACCAACCGGTTCCCGTGGGGTCTCCCGGTCAGGTCGTCGTGACCTCGCTGCACAACCCCAGCATGCCCTTGATCCGCTATCGGGTGGGTGACGTGGCCGTACCGCTGGAAGGGCCGTGCCCGTGCGGACGCAATCTCCCGCGGATGGATGTCCGCGCTGGCCGGGTGGGCCAGATGGTGCGCACCGCCGGGGGGCGACTCTTCTCCAGCATGCTCTTCGACCACGCCCACAAACGCCTGATCGCCGCCGGGCACCGGGAGATCGACGCCTTCCACGTGGTCCAGACGGGACTTGAGGACTTCGTCGTGCGCTACGTGACCCAGGCCAGCGAGCCCCAGGCGGCCCTGCAGGCGTACGAGGCGGGCATGCGCGAGGTCATCGGAACGCAGGCCCGGATCTCCTTTGAGAAGGTCCCCGAGATTCCCCGTCATCCGGGCGGGAAACTGGGCTACTTCTCCTGTGAGATTCCGGTCGAGTCGGGATCCTAGGTTCCGCTCTGCCGCTCCAGGCGGCGCACGTGGGCCCCGACCCGAGGATCCCTGGGGGTCACCCGCAGGGCATCCCGATAGTATCTCAGGGCGGTTTCTGGGGCTCCCTGGCTCTCGTAGAGCTGACCCAGGCGGACCAGCAGGTCCACGTCGGTCGAGCGTCGGCGAAGTCCCTGCTGCAGGGTTTCCTTGGCCGCCAGCAGGTCCCCCCTGGCCACCAGCACATCGCAGAGCAGGACGCGCAGCCACCCTTCCCAGGGGCGCGCCTGGATCTGGGTGCGCAGCATCGCGTCCACCTCCCGGATTCGTCCGGAGGCCAGTTCCAGCAACACGAAGCGCTCGACAGCCTGGCGCTGGCACCGCGCATTCTGTTCCCC
Source organism: uncultured Burkholderiales bacterium (assembly GCA_964595195.1). Classification (GTDB taxonomy): domain Bacteria; phylum Vulcanimicrobiota; class Xenobia; order Xenobiales; family Xenobiaceae; genus CAZQPM01. Next base: position 4,858 of record CAZQPM010000013.1, read on the forward strand.
TGGGGCCGCCGTCGTCCCGATGATCCGGGTGAGCAGCCTGCGGGCTTCGTCCTGATGGCCAATCTGCAGCGCCTGCTCGGCCAGGTTCAAGGCGGCGCAGGAGTCACCCGGGTTCAGCTCGACGACCAGAGCCAGGACCCGGCCAAGGGGCGCAGGACGGCGGAGGATCTGCAGACGGGCCATGGTCTCCTGGGCGACGCGCAGGCCTTCCTGGGCGTCCTCGGCGATCCATTCGCGGAGCAGTCCGGTTCCCTCGCCGGCGTTCATCGATTCGAGGGCTGCGACCAGTTGAGCCAGGGCCCGGACCAGGCCCTGGTTGGCGGTGCGGGAGCGCCAGAGGGCGCGCGCGGCCTGGGCGCCCTGTCCCCGACGCAGGTAGACTGCAGCCAGGCTGGCGTCCAGGCGCAGGTCATTGGGCGCGATCTTGCTGGACGCCAGGAGGATGTCTTCGGCCCCCCTGAGGTCTCCGGTCTCGCGGCGAAGTCGCGCCAATTCCAGGGCGATCGGGACGTCCGAGGGGCAGAGTTGATGGGCCGCTTCGACCCGGGCCCGGGCCTGACCGAGCAGGTCGGGGTCGTCCTGCATTCGGGCCTGACGTTCCTCCAAGGCGCCCAGCAGCAGCAGGTGCCCGGTGTTCCGAGGTTCGGCAGCCTGTGCGGCGGTGGCGGCCGTGATGGCCTCCTCCCAGCGCAGACTCCGGGCCAGCGATTCGGCCCGGGCCCGGTCCTGCGCGGCGCTGACCATGCGCGCCCCCAGCACCACGACGGCGACGCCGGCCACGGCCAGGGCCAGCGCGGCGGGTGCCACGGCCAGGGTCGAGGCGCCGCGGGGGCGGTGTCGGGACAGCGAGTCGGAAAGGCACAGACCCAAGGCGGCGCTCCACCAGAGCAGGTCCGCGGGGACGGGAACCGCAAAGTTCATCGTGGAGTAGACGGCGACGGCGCTGGCCGCTCCGGTAGCGGCAGCCGCTTCAACCGGAAAGGGACCCGACAGTGCGCACCGGGCGGCGCGCAGCAACGGCAGGCCCAGGCCGACACCGAAGAGGATCAGCCCGGGGATCCCCATTTCGACCAGAACCTGCATGTAGTCGTTGTGGGCCACGTTGACGTAGGCTCGGATCCCCGGGGGACGGTGCTCCTGGAAGGCCAGGTGGAAGGTGCCGGGGCCGCTTCCCAACCACGGGCGCTCGGCCACGCACTGCAGTCCCTGGCGGACGACCGCCTGGCGCATGGCCATGCCCTGGTGGTCCTGTTCGGTCAGCAGTTCACCCCAGCGGCTGAGCGATGGGGTCAGCAACTGGGTCAGCACCAGGACCAACAGGATCAGGAATGGAGGGGCCAGGCCGAGCACCGCGCCGCGCCGCCCCGGCTGGTCGCCGCGAAGCATCAGGAGGGTGCCGAATACGGCCAGACCTGCCAGCGCCCCCAGGAGGCCCGACCGCGACCCCGTGAAGAGCAGGCCTGTCACGAGGATGCCGGAACACAGGGCCAGGGGCAGGGTCAGCGAGCCGGGCAGGGCTCCCGAGAGCCCGGCCGTCAGGACCAGGGCCATGGCCAGGATGGCTGACAGGCAGTCCGCGTTGGTGAATGTTGCCGCCAGGCGAGGGAGGGACTGCTCGGACCGGATCGCCTCCAGGATGCCGGGCAGGGTCGTCCACAGGCCGAAGAAGGTCAGCGTGGTCGCCGCCAGGACCAGGACCAGCGCGCCCGAGCGCCAGAAGCGGGCCACCGGGGTTCCCAGACCGAAGGAAACCAGGACGGCCAGGGCTCCGACCCAGGAAAGCAGCGAAGTCTGGCTGAGGTAGGGGTCCAGGCTCTGCGTGCTGCAGGCAGACCCCCAGGCGATCAGGGCCAGCCAGGCCAGGGTCGAGAGGGCCAGACTGCGATTGGCGGCGAGGCGGAGGGCCATGCCTGCGGCCAGGACGGCCAGGACTCCTCCGGCGGCCAGCAGGGGAGCGGGAGGGGCCGCGGTCACTCCGGGGTTCATCGCGATTCCGGCGACGGTGACCAGCAGGCCGCCCAGGAGGACGGCGAGCGCACCGGGGTGGGCCGGAGGCTCCCGCCTGTGGCCGTTGCTGGAGACGGGGGAGGCGCTCATCAGTAACCGAAGAGGGTCCTGCCCAGGAAGAGCAGGTTGAGCAGGTTGAAGTTGCCGCGCTGGGTCGGAACGGGGACGTAGACCACGTCGCCGTCGAAGACCGGCACCAGGACCGAGGTGTCACCATCCTTGAGGTAGGGGGTCAGGTCGTGCTTCTCGGTCTTCTGGCGGCCTGCCCGCACGTCCTCGGAGCGGATGATGGTGACATCATTGAGTTTCTTCGGGTCGCTGATCCCGGCCCGCATGATGACGTCCAGGAGATTGTCCCCGGCCTCCAGGGTCAGGGGCCCGGCCTTGCCGACGCCGCCGAGCAGGACCACCTGGCGCTCGGGGACGCGCAGGCTGTCGCCCTGTTGCAGGTTCCGGGCGGCTTCGGGGAGGGGCTGGTCGGTGCTCGACAGGTCCAGGATGAGGGGAGTGTTCAGGCTGGCTCGCTGCAGGACCACCCGATATAGGGCAGCACCGGGCTTGGGCCCGCCAGCGGCCTGCAGGGCCTTCCACGGGTCGCAGGCGGCGCGGGGCAGGGCGTAGACGCCGGGATTGGTCACGTCGCCGCTGACACTGACCTGGGTCCCGGGCAGGAGGTAGAGGATGTCGCCCGGCTCCATGAACGTCTGTCGAACCTCGGTGGCCTGCGGGTCGGGAGGGTTGAGGTCCACCGTCTGGGATTGGCCGGCCCGCATCAGGATGGCTGTGGAGAGGTCGGCCGCCGGGGTGTTCCCGCCGGCCATTGCCAGGACGTCCAGGACCGAGGCCCCGGGCAGGACCTCGTACTTGCCGGGTTTGGCGACCTCGCCGAGGACGGTGACGTCCTGTTTGGCCATGGAACGCAGCCCCACCCGCACGGTCGGGTTCCGCAGTTCGCGGGCCAGTCTCTTCTGGAGCGCCGCCTGCAGGTCCTTGAGCGTCATGCCGGCGGCCCTGATCTCGCCCGCCAGGGGGTGGTACAGGCCGCCGTCACTTCTCAGACGGTAGGCCCGTTCCAGGTCGGGAAGGGAGACGATGTGGATCTCCACCTCGTCTCCGGCCGAGAGGCGGTGGTTGCCGTCGGGGCGGATGGGAACCGGCGCGGTGGGAGTCGATGCGGGCCGTGGGCCGGGGGGGAGCGCCGTGTCGGCAGAGCACGGGAGTGGAGCCTTCAGGAACAACACCGCGAATAGCCACACCATGAAGTGGCGCGGGAACGACTTGTGCATGGAACACCTCTTGGGATGGCCGGACCGATGGGATGGTGAGGTGTTTCTCTGCGGCGTGGCCTTTCCCTCCGCGGCTTGAGGGGCCCGGGAAGTCGTTGGGGGTCTCCAGGACTTGCCGCATCGCGACCGAACATGTGATAGAATCATTGGGTACCCGCCCATCTCGGTCGGGGCCGGATCTGCATTCGACGGGTCGTGAGGAGAAGGGCATGGATCTCTGGAAGGCCTTCAGGATTGCTCGCCACCGCAAGTGGGAATTCCTGGCCGCCACCCTGGTCGCTCTGGTTCTGCTGGGGGTGACGGCCAAGGGCAGCGTGGCTCCGACCGTTTACGTCTCCCAAGCCAAGGTCCTGTTGACGCCCCCCAGTTTCGTGGCCGAGAAGGACACCACCCAGGGGGCGACGCTGAAAGTCTGGTTTGCCGACCAGAACCTGCTGAAGGAACTGATTCTCAGCGAGGAACTGATGGGACGCGTGGCCAGTCGCCTGGGTCTGGCCGACGGCGGGCGGGCCCTGCGCGAGAGGGTTGAACTGCGGCCGGTTTCGCAGAGCCAGGGCCAGGTCACCCTCCTGGCCATCGCGGTCTCTGCCGACAGCGGAAGCGAGTCCAAGAAGTACACGCAGGCCCTGGTCGAGGAGTTCATCAGCTACGTGGAGGAACTCTCCGCCCGCGAGTTTGCCAGCACCCGACAGTTTCTCGAGGATCTGGTGGCGGAAGCCCGCACGAACCTGGACAACACCGAGACCTCGATCCTGAAGTGGCAGGCCGAGCACCAGGCCGTCACCGTCGAGGAAGCCCTGGCCGCCCTGGCTGACCGTGAAGGCAGTCTGGAGGCCGAGAAGAGCCGCCTGCAGCAGGAAGTGGCCGGTCTCGGCTCGGAGCTGGAGGCCCTCCGGGCCTTCGTGGCCGGTCGCAGCAGCACTCCCCCATGGGCGGTCCTGGGGCAGGAGAGGGCGGGATTGACTGCCCTGCAGGGCGATGTGGCCAGCCAGCGTCTGAAGCTGGCCGAGCTCCGTCAGGTCTTCACCGACGAGAGTCAGCAGATCCGCGAGCAGGCGCAACGCCTGCAGACCGTCGAGGGCATCTATGCCAAGGAACTGGACTCCACGGTGCGATCCTACGTGGAGGAGAAGCAGGCGTCGCTGGGCAAGGCGACCGCGGCCCTCCAGACCGTGAATTCCGGGCTGGCGGACGTGCGCAAGCGGCGCGACGTTGGCGATCAGCGCCTCAAACTGGCCCGGCTGCAACGTCAGTTGGGTATGTACGAAGAAAACTACAATACCCTGATGACCCAGCTCTATCGGGCCCGGGTGGCCGAGCAGGGTAGCCGGCGTTCGGGAGCCATCTCGATGCTGGAGGCACCTTCGACGGGCCAGCCCACCGTGGTCGTCGAGCGTCCCAACAGCCTCAAGCGCATCGCGCTCGGCTTCCCATTCTGTTTGATCTTCGGGTTCACCGTGGTCCTGCTCCTGGATTACCTGGCCACGTCGATGCGGATCCGTCCGCGCATCGAGGAGACCCTCAACCTCCCGGTCCTGGGCACGATTCCCCGCCTTCCCGACGAGTTGGCCGAAGAGTGGGAGGCCCTCAAGAGTACCGCCATCCGCGAATTGGTGGCCGTCGGCAGCCCTGCAGGTGTTGAACGTGGCGATCGACACGGCAATGGCCCTGGCAATGGGAACGGGCACCGTAACGGCAATGGCCATGGCCATGGCAATGGCAATGGCAATGGCAACGGCCACCGTAACGGCAATGGCAATGGTCAACGGAACGGAAGCCGCTTGTCGAACTAGGAACGGCCTGCCAGATCGCGTGTGGCCCCGGCAGGTCTGCCGGGGCCACACGCATGTACGCCCGATTCCTACCGGCCCGCTTCAGCCAGGACTTCGGCGTACAGGGCTTCCAGACGTTCAAACATGACGCGGTCGCTGAAGGCCTCCGCACGTCGCAGTCCGGCCTCCCCCATGGCCATCCTCAGCGCCTCGTCCTGCAACAGCCGGTCCAGGGCGGCTGCCAGGGCCTCGGGATCCCCGGGCGGCACCAGCAATCCGGTCTGTCCGTCCTGAACCACGTCGGGCACCCCACCCACCCTGGAGGCGACCACGGGGAGCCCGGCCGCCATGGCCTCGACGGCCGCCCTTCCCATCCCTTCGTTGTGGGAGGGCAGGACGAAGACATCGAAGCGATGCAGGGCGGGCACCGGGTCCTCCAGGCGACCGGTCAGTTCCACCCGGTCCTGCAGACCGAGGGTCTGGATTCTCTCCTCCACGGCCGGGCGCAGGGGGCCGTCTCCAACCATGATCAAATGGACGTCGGGGTGGGCGGGGGCCAATCGGGCCAGGGCCTCCAACAGGTCCAGGGGGGCCTTGACCTCGACCAGGCGCGCCAGGAAGCCCAGGGTCACGTCCGGCCCTCCCCGGTGGGGCGGGGCGGTCCGGCGGCAGCGCTCCAGGTTGACCCCGCTGGGGATGATGGTGAAGCGTTCGCGGGAAGCGATGCCCGCATCCAGGTGGTCCCGAAGGTCGCCCTCGGTCAGCGCGACGATCCTGTGGGTGACCCTGGCGGCAGCCCTTTCGGCTTCCCTGAAGACCCGCGACCGCCAGGACGAGAAGTAACCATGGAAGACGTGGCCGTGGGGGGTGTGGATCACGGCTGGGACCCGGCGCAGCCAGGCCGCCCAACGCCCCAGGATTCCCGCCTTGGACGTGTGGGTGTGGACGACGTCGAAGTGCTGGCTTCCCATCAGTCGCCACAACTCCCAGAAGGCCCGCAGGTCCCTGCCGGGGGCAGGGTCGCGCACCAGGTCCGGGAGGACGATCAGGCGGTAGGGTCCCCGGGAGGCCTCGTCCAGAAGGCTGCCCTCAGGCCCCGACTCCGCGCCGGTGACCAGGGTGACCTGGTGCCCCCGGCGGGCCTGCTCTGCGGCGCACATCATCGTGTTGACCTGGGCTCCTCCCCGGATCATCCGGGTGATGACGTGCAGGATGTTCACGCTTCAGGATCCATCAGTCTCGACCGGCCCACGATCAGGCCGACCAGAAGCATGAAGGACTCCATGGGGCGGATCAGATAGAAGCTCTCGGAGGCCAGGCCGCCGACGACCAGGGCCAGAAGGACGCTGTGAAAGGCGCCTGCCAGCCCTTTCAATACCGGATCCCTGGCGTTCCTGGCGATTTCCAGGAGCGTCCGGCCCAGGGTCCACAGCAGGGCCAGCAGGAGGAACAAGCCCGTCAGCCCGTGGTACACCCATTCGCAGAGGTACATGTTGTCGATGATTCCCAGGCCCAGACGACCCGTGCCCAGGCCGAAGATGGGGCCCCTGGGAATGAATTCCTTCAGCACGAACCGGGCGACGTTCAACCTGGCCACCACGGAGGAGGATCCGGCCGTGGGCATGTCCTGGGGATCGTAGACCAGACCGCTGTAGGTGAGGTTCAGTTCCTCGGTGGTGCCTTCGAAGCGGTTCTGCACGGACTCGGGCATCAGGACCCAGGCCGGCAGGGCGATCAGGATGAGGGTGATCAGGATCGAGGCCCGGTACTTCGGGTTCCGGAACGCCTCCATCAGGCACACGACGGCGGCACAGACCAGTCCGGCCCGGGAGGCCGTGGCCAACAGTGCCGCCGTTCCGGTGAGGGCACCCAGGGTCAGCGAGATCCTCTCGCAGGACCCGCGGATGGTGGGCAGGGCTCCGATGACCAAGCCCAGCAGCACCACGATGAAGAGGGCCGTCGAAGTCTCCTGCCCCTTGATGATTCCGGAGGCTCTCTGGAGCTCGGGATTCGTGTACAGCTCCCAGAGCACCGAAATGTTCAGGAGCGGAGCCGCCAGGGCGAAGACCCGGATGATCCGAGCCCAGGCCCACTCGGAGGTCACGGCGGTGACTCCCAGATAGTAGACCAGGAAGAACTCGGCACGCTTGGCAAGGTACATGCCCCCTCGGTTCAAGGGGCCCTGCTCTGAGAAGAGCAGGTAGGAGGCCACATCCCAGGCCAGCAGCAGCAGCATCGGACCGATCAGGGGAATCGGGTCGCGGTTCTGGCGCGAGACCGCACGCCGATCCTCGGTGGCCTTGGCTCCGACGAAGACCAGGAGGAGGATGGGAAGCAGCAGGTCGCCGACCCGGATCTTGTCCAGGCCCAGGAAGTTGAATTCGGGTGAAACCGCTACGGCAACCGCATACAGCAGCATCGGCCAGGAGGGGTCGATGCGGTGCCGAGGTCCCCGTGGACGCGAGGTCTCCGGGCTGACGGTCATCAGGGCGGCCCGGTCCGGAAGGTGTCCACGAAGTCGCTGAAGGGTGACAGGGCCCGTTCCCAGGTGAAGTCGCGCTCGACCCGTTCCCGACCGGCCCGACCCAGGGCCCGGGCACGTTCGGGATTGCGCAGGAGTTCAAGCAGGGCCTGGGTCAGGTCACCGGGGTCTCCGGGGTTGACCAGAAGACCACTGACGCCGTCCTGGACCGCCTCGACGACCCCCCCCGAGCGTCCGCCCAGGACCGGTCGACCGCAGGCCCCCGCTTCCAGGAACACGATGCCGAAGCCCTCGACGTGGCCGCTGCTGGGAATCTCGCGGCTGGGGAGCACGAAGACGTCGCAGGTCCTGAACCAGTCGGCCAGGGTCTCCTCGGCGGCTTCCCCGGCGAAGTGCACGGCCCCGGCGACGCCCAGTTCCCTGGCCAGCGTCTCCAGGCGGGGACGGTCGGGGCCTTCGCCCACGATCAGATAGAGGGCCCGAGGGAACTCCGCCAGCACGCGGGGCAGGGCTCTCAGCACCATGTCCAGGCCCTTGCGCTCGACCAGGCGCGAGAGGGTGCCCACGACGGGACGGTCCTCCAGGGCCAGAGCCTGGCGATAGTCGGGGCCCTGGGGAGCGAATCGGGCGATGTCGACTCCGGGATACAGGACGTCGACCCGGTTGGTCACCCCGAAGTCCAGCAGGCGGCGCCGGGTGTCCGCGCTGACGGCGAACACCCGCAGGGCCCCGTCGTAGACCCTGCGGTAGAGCCTGCGCATCAGGGGGCTGTTCCCGAAGCGGGCGAACTCCAGGCCATAGGCGAACATGGCGTAGGGAACCCGCCGCCCGAGAGTCTGCATGGCCAGCATGGCCAGGCCGCCGTAGGCCACGTTCATGGGCAGGACGAGTTCCGGCGGGCGGGCCACCATGCGCTGGAGGGCCCGGGCCAGGAGGGGGAGACCCCGCAGGTATCCCCAGGCATAGCCGGGGGTCCGGAAGACCCGGCAGGGGTCATGCTGGTCGTGGACCTGGTGCCCCTTCCACGCCGGAGCCACGACCTCCACCTCGTGGCCCTGGCGGGACAGTTCCCCGGCCAGGTGGCAGGCCAGGGAACTGATGCCGCCCCGGATCGGAGGATAATCGGTGGTCACCATCAGGATGCGGGTCAAGGTGCGGCCTCCGCCGCAGGGTTTGGGGCCGCGGCGTGCGTGCTCGGGTCGATGGGGGCCCGGTCCAGCCAGATGGCAAACCCCAGGGCCAGGACCACCAGGCACCCGAAGAGCAGCAGCGCCTGGTCCAGACCCAGGTTGACCATGACCACGGCGCTCGAACCGGTCAGGATGGCGGCCAGATACATGACCAGGAGGGCGGCCCGGCCGCTCAATCCCATCGCTACCAGGCGGTGGTGGGTATGGTCGCGGGCGCACATGGTGATCGGGTCCGTCCAGGTCCGATACTTTCCATGCAGCCCCCTGGACACCAGGATCATTCCGAAGTCGAAAAGGGGCACGGCCAGGAGGGTCAGACCCATCAGGATGGCCTTCAGGCCGCTCCCTGCCCACTCTCCCAGGACGACCATGGCGGCCAGGCCGAAGCCGATGAAGAAGCTGCCGGAGTCACCCAGGAAGATCCGGGCGCGCGGCTGGGGGAAGTTCCACCACAGGAAACCGGCACAGGCGGCGCCCATGGCCAGGGCGACCATCGCCAGGTCCTGCTGACGGGTCGTCCAGGCGATCCCGAAGGCGAAGAACGAGGACAGGCAGGCCAGGCCCGAGGCGGCTCCGTCGGCGTTATCGACGCCGTTGAAGGCGCTGGAGACCAGTCCCATCCACAGGAAGGTCAGGACGAAGGCCAGGGGCAGGGGTAGTGAGAAGGCCTGCAGGTAGATGCCACCCTCCATGAGCAGCGCGGTGGCGGCGGCCAGGGCGCCCAGCTTGACGTTCGCACTGACGCCGCGCAGGTCGTCCAGGAAGCCCACCATCACGATGAAGACGCCGCCCAGCAGGATGGCCTTGACGCCGGAGGACAGCAACTGGGCGGCCAGCAGGGCCATCAGGAAGCCCCCGAAGACCCCCAGCCCCCCCATGGTCGGGGTCGCCTCGGAATGCTGCTTGTGGGCTCCGGGACGGTCCAGGACGCCCAACCGGCGCGAGAGTTCGCGGACCAGTCCCGTAAGGATCAGCGAGGCCGCAAAGCCGCAGATCAAGACCCGCAACATGGGCCAGAGCGATGGACTCATGCCAGAACCTCTCGGAGCGCCAGGATGACCCGCTCCTGTTCCTGGTCGGTCAGGCTGGGGTACAGGGGAAGTGAAATCGTCTGTTTCCAGGTCTGTTCGGCCCTGGGGAAGAGGTTGGCGGGCAGGCCCAGGTAGCGGTGAAGCGGCCGGAAGACCGGCCGGGCGGCTCCTACTCCGCGGTCCCGCAGGGCCCGAACCAGACCGGCCGTCCGGCGGGCCGGCACCCGGATGATGAAACGGTAGGGCACCTCACCCGGCACGGGTGCCGGCAGGGGAATCAGGCCTTCCAGGGCCGAGCGGTAGCGGCCCACCAGCGTCTGACGCCGGGCCAGGAACTCGGGCAGCCGTCGGAGCTGAACCCGCAGCAGGGCCGCAGCGACTTCGGTCATCTTGTAGTTGTAGCGCAGGCGCCAATCGGGTCGCTCGTCGTAGGAACGCAGGTCCCGGGCCTGGCGCGCCACGGCCGCTCGATCCGTGGCCAGCAGGCCGCCCTCTCCGGCCGCCAGCATCTTGGTGGCGTAGAAGGAGAAGGCGCAGGCCTGGCCCTGGCGGGCTGCGGGTCGTCCTGCCACCCTGGCCCCGACGGCATGGGTTCCGTCGGTCAGCACCGGGACGCGGCCCTGCAGCTCCTCAACCCGGAGTGGGCGTCCGAAGAGGTGGGGGACCAGGGCGGCGGCCGTGTCGGTCTGGACCCTGGCGCAGGCGTCGTCCAGGTCCATGTCCGGGCTGCCGGGGGCGCAGTCCACCAGGATGGGCGCGGCGCCGCATTGGGCCACGGCGTTGAGCAGCGAGGTGCAGGCGTAGGAGGGGATCAGGACGGTCCGTCCCGGCCCGGCTCCCAGGGCCACCAGGCCCAGGTGCAGGGCTGCGGTCCCGTGGGCGACGGCCACGCAGTGGCGGGTCCCCAGGATGGCACCCGCCTCCTCCTCCAGGGCGGCGACCTCGGGCCCCTGAGCCAGCAGGCCACTGCGGACCACCCGCAGGGCGGCCTGTTCCTCCTCGGGGCCGAGCAGGGGGCGGGAGTGGGGGATCCAGGTGGCTGTCATGGGCGGCCCTCCACGCCGGGGGCCCGGGACTCTGCGGGGCCTTCGAGGATCCGGCCACCCTGGGACAGGATCTCGCCAGCCTGGGGACCCTCATTCAGGATCAGGTCCAGGGTGGCCAGGTCCGCACAGAAACCGGGACGGGGCCAGAGTTGCCGGTACTCCGGGCAGACCCAATGGTGCACCAGCAACTCGATCCCGCCCTGCCGGAACAGGGCCGGGTCCAGGTAGGCGGTCAGTGCGTGGGCTCCCGTGAGGTAGGCCGTCCCGCCCACGGCCCTGAGCATCCCGACCAGGCGCTCGGTAGCCCGTCCGGGAACGCCCAACTGCGAGCTTCGGACCATCGGTGTGGTGATGCCCAGGACCTCCATGTGCCAGCGGATCGTCTCCAGGGCCAGGTCGACCAGGCGCTGCCAGGGGGTGCTGTAGAATCGTTCCAATTCGGCCCGATGCTCGGGAAGGTAGGGGGACCGGGCGTAGAGTTGCTCCAGGGTCTTCAGGTGCTTGCGGGCCCAGGGCTGTTCCACGGACAAGGAGATCTGGTCGATCCTCTCGCCCAGGTGATGACCCACCGGGATGGTCAGGACCTGCGGGCCCTGCGGACCCTTCAGGCGGTTGCGGTTCTGCCAGCCGTTCTTGTTGAAGTCGGCGTCGTCCAGGACGATGAAGAGATCGCTGCGGGCGATCTTGTCGAAGTAGCGAAGCCACGGCAGGTAATGCGGTTGGTGGATCGAGACGATCACGGGAGGACACCCCGGACATTGGCGAGTGCGCTTGCGTTCCCGACGGGGCGTGGGAATCCTTCCGGGGGCCTCCGTGGTCTCGAGGGGGGCAGGAGGCGGCCTTCCTGGAAGAGAAGCGCGCCGCTCCATGCGAATCCTGGTTGTGGCCCCCTATCTCCCGTCCTTCCCTGGCAGCGGTTCCTGCATCCGCACCTATTGCCTGTTGAAGGAGACGTCCAGTCAGCATCGTTTCCGTCTGCTGGTCAGCAGCCGCTTGGGAGGAGCACCGCCGGGAGCCGCAGTGGACCTGAAGGCGTTCTGCGAGGAGGTCCGGGTGGTGGAACCGCCTCCGTTCCGTCCCCGGCGTCGGATGACCCGTTTCGAGCGCCTCAGGGCTTTCGTGTCGTGGGCGCTGGCCGGTCCTCCACTCGAGGTGGTCAGCCTGCAGTCCTTGGTGGATCAGGCCGGCGCGGTGGCCAGGACGTGGGCCCGGGAGTTCCATCCTGAGGTCCTGGAGATCAACGAGGCCCTGACGCTCCCCCTGGTCAAGGATCTGGCCGATCAGTTCCCCGTCCTGCTCAACGTCCACAACCTGGTCTACCGGGTGGCCCAACGCATGTCGGGTCGCGACGGGGCCTGGCCTGCCCGAGTGAAGGGGCGCCTGAATGTCGGCAAGCTGCGCCGTTTCGAGCAGGAGATCTACCGGCGGCCCTATCGCTTCGTCACCTGTTCGGAGGCCGACCGGCAGGGCTTGTTGGAGTTGGCCCCCCGGGCTCGGGTGTCGGTGGTCCCCAACGGGGTCGACTCGGAATACTTCCAGTGCCAGGCCCCAGGGCCAGGGGACCCTGACCGGCTCCTCTTCACGGGCAAGATGGAGTACGGCCCGAACGCCGATGCCGTCGAATTCTTCATGGCCGAGATCATGCCGCGGGTTCGTCGGTCGCACCCGTCTGCCCACCTGGACGTCGTCGGGATGTGCCCCCCCCAGCATCTGTTGGATCTGGCTTCGAGCCAGCCCATGACGGTGCACGGGGAGGTCCCGGATGTGCGGCCCTGGCTGGAGCGCTGCGCCATCTCGGTGGTCCCCCTCCGGGCCGGATCGGGAACTCGCCTGAAGATCCTCGAGGCCCTGGCCATGCACAGGGCCGTCGTAGCGACCCGCATCGGAGCTGAAGGGCTCGACGTCGCGGACGGTGAGCACCTCCTCCTGGCGGATCGGCCGGAGGACTTCGCCGACAGGGTGCTGACCCTGATGAGCGACGAGAGCCTGCGCCTTCGTCTGGGCCAGAATGGGCGGCGCCTGGTCGAGGAACGCTACGACTGGAAGGTCGTGGCCCCGTTGCTGGGTCAGGCCTATGTTGAGGCCGCTCGAGGGCACTAGCAGCCCTCCGGGCCTCTTGACACGGGGGACCAGAATTGTAGTACCCTCCCTGAGGGCCCGGGGAGCCCTCCACGGAGGAGAGGACCGGTCGACGCCGATCCGGTCGCGGCCGGGGAATCTGGAGGGCGTGGCGATGAGGCCTGGCGCCTGGTTCGTGGCAATGCTCCTGGTCGGTCTTGTCTGCAGCTCCGCATCTGCGGATCCCGGGGCCCGGGTGCGCAGTCGTTCGGTGGCCGAGGCCGCCACCGTGGCAGCCACCCGGCGACTTCCTTCGTCCCTGCTGACCCTGGCTGGACGACGCCCGACGGCAGGTCCCACCCGGCAGGCGCGCGGGGCGCTGGCTGACCTTCAGGTTCCCGTGAACAGCTTCGGCCTGGGTCTGGGCAACCCCATCCAGGTCTCCGTGCGCGAGGCCTTTCGGGTCGGAGTCGAGGCCAACCAGGCCACCTGGGCCCTGGGCTTCCTGCCCAGACAGCCGGAACTGCGGGACTCCCTGGTCGGTATCTTCAAGCGCCTGGCGGACGACACGGCGGAACTTGAGGCCTCGGAGGGGTATCGGGGCCTGGCCGCCCTGGCCTCCTCGGGAGAGGCGCCCGCCGTCCTTCTGACGCGGCACCGTGAATTGATGGAGGAGGTGTCCCGCGACCTGGAGTCTCTGGGCGGGAACCGTCGGTGGCACTTCGACCTGGGCTACAACGCCCAGCAGTTGCGTCTGGTCCTGTTCTTCCAGAGGCGCGGCATGGTGGGTCAGGGGATGGCGGCCATGCGGTTGCTGGCCGGAATGACCTCTCCGGCTTCCCTGGACCCGGGTCTGCGCCGCAGGCTGGAGGAACTGACGTCCCTGCCGGCGCCCCAGGACCTGCAGACGGACCGGGCGGTGCAAGGCCAGGTCGAGGAGTTGTTGGCCTGGCTCTGAGGGATGCAGGGGCCGGCCCCGGGCAGGTGGAATCCGACCGCGTCTCCGCCCGGAGGGCCCGGTTCGCTTGGCCGGCAAGCAACCAGGGCTGCGCCGCTCGGACTCCTGGCAGCCCGTCGCTGGGGGTGGACCCCCCAAGAGGCGGCGCCAGAACGGCAGGAACCGAGGTCGCACCATGAAGCAGGTCACCCGTGAAGACGCCCTGGAATATCATTGCCGCGGAGGACGTCCCGGAAAGGTCTCCGTGACGCCCACCAAGCCCATGACCACCCAACACGACCTGAGCCTGGCCTACACGCCGGGGGTGGCCGTGCCGGTCCTGGCCATCGCCGAGAAGCCTGAACTGGCGTACCGCTACACGGCTCGGGGAAACCTGGTGGGGGTGGTCACCAACGGCACGGCCATCCTGGGTCTGGGAGACCGCGGTCCGTTGGCGGCCAAGCCCGTCATGGAAGGCAAGGGAGTCCTGTTCAAGAAGTTTGCCGACCTGGACGTCTTCGACATCGAGCTGGACTGCCGCGACCCCGAGGAACTGGTCCGCGTGGTGCGGGCCCTGGCGCCGACCTTCGGTGGCATCAACCTGGAGGATATCAAGGCGCCGGAGTGCTTCTACATCGAAGAGGCCCTCCAGGATCTGGACATCCCGGTCTTCCACGACGACCAGCACGGAACCGCCATCATCGTGGCAGCAGCCGTTCTCAACGGGTTGGAGTTGCAGGGCAAGCGCCTGGAGGAGGTGCGCCTGGTCGTGTCGGGCGCCGGGGCGGCGGCCACCTCCTGCATGAACCTGGTGCTCAAACTGGGAGCCCGGCGCGAGAACCTGGTGCTGGTCGACTCCAAGGGTGTCATCTACAAGGGGCGGACCGAGGGAATGACGCCCTTCAAGCAGGCCTTTGCCGCCGACACGGAGGCCCGCACCCTGGCCGAGGCCCTGCGGGGCGCGGACGTCTTCTTCGGGCTGTCGGTGGCCAACACCGTCACCCCGGAGATGGTGCAGAGCATGGCTCCGAGGCCCCTGATCCTGGCCCTGGCCAATCCCGATCCGGAGATCCCCTACGAAGTCGCGCGGGCTGCGCGGCCGGACGCCATCGTGGGGACCGGCCGCTCGGACTGCCCGAACCAGATCAACAACGTCCTGGGCTTCCCCTTCATCTTCCGCGGGGCCCTGGACGTCCAGGCCCGCTGCATCAACGATGAGATGAAGATCGCAGCGGCCCGCGCGTTGGCGGCTCTGGCCAGGGAGGATGTGCCCGACTCGGTGCTGGTGGCCTATGGGTTGGAGAGCCTGCGCTTCGGCCCGGAGTACCTGATCCCCAAGCCCCTGGACCCCAGGGTCCTTCTGTGGGAAGCGCCGGCCGTGGCCCGCGCGGCGATGGAGACCGGGGTCGCCCGCCAACCCCTGGACCTGGAGGAGTACCGCACCCGACTGGCGATGCGCCAGGGCAAGGGGGAGAGCCTCTTCGCCTACCTGCTGAACAAGGCCCGGTCGGCCCGTCCCGCCGTGCGCATCGTCTTCGCCGAGGGCGAGGAGGTGCGAATCCTGCGGGCGGCAGCCCAGATCGTCAACGACCGCCTGGGGGTCCCGATCCTGCTGGGACGCCCCGAGACGATCCGCCAGCGCCTGCGGGACCTGGGGATCCAGACCGCCTTGGAGGTCGTGGACCCGGAGAACTTCGAGAAGTCCGGGGAGTACGCCCAGGCCTACCACGAAATGCGCTGCCGCAAGGGGGTGACGGTCGAACTGGCCCGGCGGCAGGTCAAGGACCCCAACGTTCTGGCTCCGCTGATGGTCCGGATGGGGGATGCCGACACGTGTCTCGCCGGCCTCTTCCACGAGTACCCCGAGGTCCTGCGCCCGGCCCTGCAGATCCACCACACCCGGCCAGGGGTCCGCAAGGTGGCGGGGGCCCACATCGTGGTGGCCGAGGACCAGGTCTATGTCTTCACGGACTCCCACGTCAACATCGATCCCGACGCCGAGGACCTGGCCGAGAGTGCCGTGCTGGCGGCGGATCTGGCAGTCCAGATCGGTCTGGAACCCCGAGTGGCCATGCTCAGCTTCTCGAACTTCGGCAGCGTCCGGCACCCCCGTTCCCAGAAGATGGCGCAGGCGGTGGAACTGGTCCGCAGGCGGCGGCCGGATCTCCCCGTGGATGGGGAGATGCACGCGGACGCCGCGGTGGTCGACAGGATCCTGGAGGAGGGCTTCCCCTTCAGTCGGGTTCGGGGGGCCAACGTCCTGGTCTTCCCTTCGCTGGAGGCCGCCCACATCGGCAGCAAACTGCTGGCCCACCTGGGCAACGCCGTGACCATCGGGCCGATCCTCCTGGGAGCAGGCGCACCGGTCCACATCCTGCAGAGCGGCGCGGAGGTGGGGGACATCGTGCACATGGCCGCCGTCGCCGTCATGGATGTCCTCAGTCGGAAGGGCGCGTAGCCGTCGGGGGCCAGGCGGGATGGCCCTGCCCCCGGCCCCCGGCGGCGCTGAGGGTTCCCGCTTGGCGCGCCAGGGTCCAGACGGCATCCATGGCCTGGGCCGGCCGGCCGCGCACGAGATGCCAGAGCAGACGGGCCAGTTCCCTGGGCAGTGCCAGGAACGTCTCTCGGTAGAGTCGAGGGCGGTTGGCACTGAAGATGGCCTGGTTCAGGCCATTGTAGGCCTGCCGGCGCAGGATCTCACCCACCCGGACGCGGCCCTCCAGCGCATGGGTCGCACCCATGGCCGGCCAGAACAGGCCCCGACGCGTCTCCAGGCAGCGGGCACTCCACTCCGTGTCCTCACCGAAGGGGAAGCGCGGAACTCCGGGGCCGATCTCCTCGCACCAGCGAGGCACGCCTTCCCCCCTGCGGATGGCCATGTTGCTGCCGATCATCGAGGTGACCGGGGTGGTCGGGGTCCACAGGGCCGTAGCGGCCAGGATGGCCTCCACCCGGGGGGTCACCCACCGCGGCCGGGATGCGCCCAGGCGCAAGCGGATTCCCCCCTGGAGCGCCCCGGCCCCGGTCGCGAAGCCCTGCTCCAGGCCCAGCAGCCAGTCAGGGTCCACCTCGACGTCGTCGTCGATGAAGGCCAGCACCTCGCCGGTGGCCACCTCCAGCGCCGAGTTCAGGGCTCGCGACTTGCCCGGCCGGGGCTGGGCCAGGGCAACCACGGAGATGCCGGGGACCAGTTCCAGGGGGCGAGCCTTCAACTCCTCCCAGGTCCCGTCCGTCGAGCCGTTGTCCACCACCAGGACCTCCAGCTCGGAGCCCGGGGGGACCTGCACGCGGCGGAGGGCCTCCAGGCAGTTCCTCAGTTGCTGGCGGCGGTTGCGGGTGGCAACCAGGAGGCTGGTGCGCACGGTCAGACGATTTCGGCGAAGGCCGGGTCACAGCGCCGGAAGACCAGCCAGCCCACCGCCAGCACGCCCAGGGCGATGGCCGTGGCCTTCAGCCATTCACCGGGACCTGGCAGGGGAAGGTCCAACAGGGCGCTGCGGAAGGTGTCCACGATGAAGGTCGCGGGGTTGTAGCTGAGCAGGGCCTGCGCACGGCTTCCCAGACGGCTGACGGGGTAGACCACCGGGGTCATGAACATCCACAGGATGGTCAGAACCGGCAGGACATGGCGCACGTCCCGGAAGAAGAGGTTGGCCGTCGACAGCAGCAAGGCGACGCCGGTCGCCAGCACCAGCTCCAGCAGCAGCACCACCGGGAGGACCAGGACCCCAGGTCCCGGCCGGATTCCCAGGATGACCATCAGGACCACCAGGACGCCCAGGCCCAGCAGAAGGTCGACCAGACCCGCCAGTACAGCCGAGATCGGGAAGACCTCGCGGGGCATGGCGATCTTCTTCAGGATGCTGGAGTTGCCGACCAGGCTCATCGACCCGAAGTTCAGGGAACTGGCCAGGAAGTTCCACGGCAGCAGGCCCGTGAAGACGAAGATCCCATAGGGAACCCGGGGGTCGGGCGACTGGATGAACTGGGAAAGCACCAGGCTGAAGACCAGCATCATCGAGAGCGGCACCAGGATCGCCCACAGGACACCCAGGGCCGCCTGTTTGTAGCGGGACTTGATATCCCGGGATACCAGGCTGTAGATCAGTTCGCGATGCCGGGTCAGCATGCTTGCGACCTGCCCAGGCTCTGCCAGAGCCATCCGGCTGCGTAGGACAGACGGCAGGCCACGTAGACCCAGTGGCCCCGGAGGGCGGATCCGATGACTCCCCGACCGAGGCGCAGGGCCCTGCCGCAGACCGGGACCCGAGGCGCCGGGCCGGCGCTGTGCTCCTCCACGGTGTCGTAGACCCATTCAGGATACAACTGCGAGCAGTAGCGCGACTGGGCCCCATTGCGGAAGAACTGGCGCAGGAGGCCGGGGAGCGTGGTCGGGGGAAGGTGGTGATAGACGACGCCGGGGACCACGACCACCCGATAACCCGCCTCGCGGAAGGCGGTGCGCAGGTAGGGGTCCAGACCCCTGGGGATCAGTTCGTTTTCGCCGCCGACGGCGCAGAAGGCCGCCCGGGGCATGGCCAGACAGGGGTGCTCGGCCATGTCGCTGTCGGTCACCGCCTGGACGGGCGGCGAGGAGCGCCTGGGGATCTCCTCCATGACCCGTCGGACCAGGCCGCGGGCATCGGGAGGGGGCTGGTTGGCTCCTCCGGCCATCCCGACCTCGGGATGGGCGCGCAGGGCCGACACCAGGCGGGAGAGGGTTGAGTCGTCGGCCAGTCGCGAGTCGTCGTCCAGGGTGATCAGGATCTCACCGCGGGCCAGGTCGGCTGCGGTGTTCAGGGCTCGCCCCTGGCGGTTGTCGCCAACCACGACCAGGACCTCCATGCCCGGCAGGTCCTGCCGCCCCAGTTGTTCCAGCAGTCCCGGCAGGTAGCCCTCGCGGGCGCCATCGGAGGTCGGGATCAGCACCGAGACCTCGGGGTTGGGGTGTTGGATGGGTCTCTCCAGGTGGACGCCGGATGGGACTGCCGCGTCGTTCCGGTAGCGCACCCAGGGTCGGGGGGCCAGCGCCTCCGAACTCTTCGGCTTGCGGGCCACGAAGGTCATCGTCTCGCGCATGTTCAGGCCGGGGAAGAGGCTGGCCACCTGGCCGGCCTGGTGGACCACCCGGTCGACGAATCGCCGAGGCCGGTGCCACTCCTCGCCGATCAGCACCGGCTCCAGTCCTGCCCGCAGCATGGCCCGGCGCATGGCCCGGGGGCTGAAGTGCGAGAAGTGCAACTCGTGGTTGGTCTCGGGGTCGAAAAGGGGCTTGCCCAGGCGCAGCCGCAACTGGGTTCCCAATCCCCTCCAGTTGGGCAGGGCGCCCACCAGGCAGCCGCCCGGCTTGAGCACGCGGGCCACTTCTCTCAGGGTCTGGAGGGGGTCGAAGACGTGCTCGAGCGAGTGCCACATCGCCACACCCTCGAAGGATTCGTCCGCGAAGTCCAGGTGCTCGGGGTAGCCCTCGAAGACCTCGAGTCCCTGGCTTCGGTGGTACTCCACCACCGGCGGGCACACCTCGACCAGGGTGGGCAGGTAGCCCTTCTCCCGCGCCAGGTAGTCGAACATGGCCTGGCCCGAGCCGATATCCAACAGCCGTCCCGCGGGCACGTAGCGGGAGAAGAAGTCCAGGAACCACTGCTTCTTGACCCGCTCGCGGCGGTAGAGGGGGCCCTGGCCGGCGTAGAAGTCCGCGATGGGTTCGGAGTAGTAGCGCTTGAAGAACTCCGGCCCGTGGAACGTGCGATGCTCCTCAGGGGACATGGGCGGGCTGACCCAGGCGAAGTCACACCAGCGGCAGTGGAGGAGGCTCCAGCGGCCGTGGCTCTGCCGCGGGCGTCCCGGGGCCCCGCACAGGGGGCAGTCTTGTGGCGTACCCGTGGTCTGGGCGGTCTGTCGGATCATCTGAGCAGTACCTCTCGATAGGCTTCCAGGGTCAATCTGGCCGTCTGTTCCCAGGGGAATCGAGCCGCCCTCTCCAGTCCCCGGCGGACCAGGTCCTGGCGCAGGTCCTCATCATCCAGGACCTGGCGGAGCGTCTGGGCCAGATCTTCGGGAACCAGGGGGTCGAAGAGCCGGCCGGCGGCCCCCACCGTCTCGGGAACCGAGGAAGCCCGCGAGGCCACCACGGGCGTCCCCGAGGCCATGGCTTCCAGGGGGGGCGAGGTCCAACCTTCCACGAGGCTGGGGTGGATGACGGCCTGCGCTCCTCGATACAGGGCCCGCAGGGTCGGGCCGTCCGGGTCAAGCCATCCGGTCAGCACGGCCCGGCCGGCACTTCGCGCCGCCTCGAGCAGATCCAGCAACTCGGGATCGGCGCCGGTCACTCCTCCCGCCAGCACCACCTGCAGGTCGTCCCGTTCCAGGATTCTCTGGGCCTTCAGCAGGCAGCCTGCGTTCTTGAGGCGGCTCACCGCCCCGACGGATAGGACGTAGGGTTGGCGGACGCCGACCGACTCCCGGAGTCGGGCGTCCTGCTCGGTGGGTTCGGGAGAGAATCCCGGATCGATGCCCAGGGGCGTCACGAAGACGCGTCCGGCGTGCTGGGGGAAGATCTCCTCGAACCAGCGCCGGGTATCCTCGGAGACCGCCAGGAACGCCTGACAGGTGGCCGCCGCGCGGTCGATGACGGCCCGGCCGGCCTGGACCTCCTGAGGCGGAAGCAGATCCGGACGCATATAGGGGGCCAGGCCATGCAGGGTGAAGACCCTCAGGGCTCTGCGGACCGTAGGGATCTCGTTGTCGGTGGAGTGGAACAGGTCCAAGGGTCCGGTGAAGGTCTCGACGGCGGGAGGCCAACCCCGAAGCCACAAGGGAGCCAGGAACCGGCCCGGGATTCCCGCCGGGCAGTAGCGTACCTGAGTCGAGACCGGGGGGAACCCATCGGGGACTCCGCCAGGCAGACGCCAGGCAAACAGCCGCAGGCCCATCTCCGGAGCATGGTTGGCCAGTTCGCGCGACAGGCTGATGGCATAGCGGCGGATCGCCCGCTTGCCGTGGAGTCCGGCAGAAATCCCGAGTCCGATCGTGGGCATGGCGGGGCCGCTTCCTTCGCTGGCCGTTGATTCCTGCCAGGGGCCGCGGGTGGGGGGCCCGCTAGCAGC
>CAZQPM010000014.1:0-25510 GCA_964595195.1 uncultured Burkholderiales bacterium
TCGGCGACCTGGGCTGCTTCTCGTTCTTCCCCAGCAAGAACCTGGGAGGCATCGGGGACGGCGGCATGGTCCTGACCAGCAACCCGGATCTGGCCGAGAAGGTCAACATGCTGCGCGGCCACGGCAGCAAGGTCCGCTACTACCACGACATCGTGGGCACGAACAGTCGCCTGGACGAGATCCAGGCCGCGGTCCTGCGCGTCAAGCTCCGGCACGTCGAGACCTGGAACCAGCGGCGGCGGGCCATCGCCGCCGCCTACACCGCGGGACTGACGGGCACCTGTGCCCGACCTCCGGTCGAGAAGCCCGGCTGCCAGCACGTCTACCACCAGTACACGCTGCGCACCCCTGCCCGCGACGGCCTGCTCGAGCACCTGCGCGCCGCCGGCATCGGCGCCGTGGTCTACTACCCGGTCTGCCTGCACATGCAGAAGGCCTTTGCGCACCAGGGGTTGGGCCAGGGCTCGCTCCCGCACAGCGAGAAGGCCCAGGAAGAGGTCCTTTCCCTGCCGATGTTCCCCGAGTTGACCGATACCGAGGTCCGGCAGATCCTGGCGGCCCTGCAGTCCTTCCAACCTGGCGCCGCTGCCGTGACGGCAGGCTAGCATGCTCGGCTGGCTGCGCCGGCGCCTGGGCAGGCGCCCCGATCCCCTCGACCTCGAGGAGCGCTTGGCTCGCTGCCTCGAGGAGCGCACCTGCCTGCGCCTGGAGGGAGAGGAGCTCTTTGCCCAGTTCGCCGGCGCGCCGGGCACCGATGAGGCCCGGGCGCACGCTCGGAACGGCCGGCTGGATCGGGCCGCGGAGGCGCTCCTGGAGCACTTCCACGACCGGATCCGGCCGATCTTCTTCCTGCACTACTCCGAGCCCCACCTTCTGCGCCCCCGCCTCGAGCAGCACCCGGCCGACTGCCGCGCCGTCCTCCAAGGCACCGACGACCTGCTGGCCCACCGCTTTGCACCCCTGGGTGTCGAGCCCTACGCCTTCAGCGGCGCCCTGGACTGGTTCTCGGATTTCCAGGGGCGCAGTTGGGGGCGGGCCCACCTGCTGAACCTGCGCGACCAGTTCGCCGGGCGGCTGCCGATGCCGGTCGTCGAGATGGGGCCCATCGAGGTCACCTGGGAGTTCAACCGCCACTCCCACTTCGTGCAGATGGGCCGGGCCTACTGGTTGACGGGGAACGAACGCTTCACCAGCGAGTTCATCGTCCAGGTCGTGGACTGGAGTGAGCGGAACCGGGCCCTGGAGGGAGTGAACTGGCTGGACCCGACCACGGTCGCGGCCCGCTGCACGAACTGGCTGCTGGCCCTGCACATGTTCCTGGGCTCGGAACAACTGACCCCGGAACTCCTGACCCGCATCCTGTCCTCGCTGATCCTGCACGGGGCGGTCCTGTCCTGGTTCGTGCAGAGCTCCGAACAGCCGGTCCTGGCCGCCGCGGCCGGGCTCTACATCCTGGCCTTCAGCATGCCGGAGCTGCAGCTCTCGCAGCGCTGGCTGGAGGTCGCGGGTCCGGCCCTGGCCCGCGCCGCCGCCTGGGAACTGGGCCGCGACGGCCTGCACCGCAGCGGCTCGATCCCCGAGCACCGGCTGGCCACCGAATGGTTGCTGCTCCCACTGGCCCTGCACCTGCTCAACCGCACGTCGCCGCCCGCAGGCCTGGCCGAAGCCGCCACGGCGGCCCTGGAGGCCCTGAACCACCTGCGCACCCCCGCGGGCCTGGTGGCCGACCTGGGCCCGAGCGCCTCGCCGGGCTTCCTCGGCGGGCTCTGCGGAGCCTCCGAGCACACCCGTCGTTTGCTGGCCCTGGGGGCCCTGACCCTGCGCCGCGGTGAACTCAGGCCGACGTCAGCGGAGATGCCCGGGGAGCTGCACTGGTGGTGCGGGCCCGGAGCCGCCGAGCAGTATGCCGCCCTGCGCTCCTACGATCCGGGCAGCACGCGCCGCCTCTTCGCGGAGGTGGGCCTGGGCTGCGCCCGCGACCAGTGGGAGGGCAAGGCCTCGTGGTGCATGGTGCGGGGCGCTCGGGGGCCCGGAGGTCTGGCCGGGGTACGGCCCCTGCCTCCGGACCAGCTCGAAAACGCCCCCTTCCACGATGACGCCCTGAGCCTGTGCCTGGTCCTGGACGGTGAGCCCTTCCTGGTGGAACCCGGTCTGCCCCTGGTCTGGGGGCCCTGGAGCCAGATGCTGTCCAGGCTGGCGTGCCACTCGACGACGCGCCTGTCCGGAGAGGTCGAGCCCCTGCCCCATCGGGCCCTGGAATCCGGACATCCAGCCTGCCGCGAGCTGCGCGGGGAGGAACGCGCCGGAGGGGTCCTGTTCTCGGCTGCCCGCCAGGTCTGGCCGACGCCCGAGCTGGCCTGGTCCCTGCACCGCGACGTCCTGTTCCAACCCGGGCGCAAGACCGTCATCGTGCGCGATCGGGCCCAAGGCCAGGGCGAGGCGAACCTCGAGACCAACCTGGTGCTGTCCCCCCACCTGGACATCCTGATGCGGGGAGACATGGGTTGCCTGGTCCGCGGCAAGCGCCTGCACGCCCGGATCAACCCGATCTTCCCCACCCGCTTCCGCTACAATCAGGCTCGTGGCCAGACCAGACCGTTCGCCGGGTGGTGTTGGGGAGAAAACCGCAGGCCCCAACCGACAACCCGCCTGCGCTACTTCACCAGGCTGCCGCTGCCGGCCACGATCTACCTGTGGATCAACTGGGACGCCCGGGAGCCGGCCGTGCCACGTCCCAAGGACATGGACGCCCTTCTGGACGGCCGGGCCTGAAAGCGGGCCCGCGGGCAGGCGACGGGGCCCGAACGGCCGGACCGACGCGAGCCCCAGGCCTTGTCGGGCTGCCTACGGCGTGGGTCGCCCGGGGTCCCCGGCCCCATCCGGCGCCTGGTCAGCGCACGGGGGCTTCCGGCGACTGACCAGGCGGACCCGGACCTCGCCGCTCTCATAGTCCAGTTCCTCCAGACCCTCCGAGCGGAGGATCCGAGCCAGCTCCCGCACCATCTCCAAGGAATCCATCACGCTTCCTCTCCAGCCGGGGGCGCCGCCTCAACGTCGGTGGGCTTGACCGTCCGCCGCCTGCGGGTGCGGGGTTTGGCCGTCTCCCCTCCCGCCGTGGCTCCCTGCGGGTCCTCCAGAGGCGGGGCGGCCTGGACCTGCGGTTCGTTGTCGGGGGCTCCGGCCGCTGGGGTCCGGGTCGAACCGCGACGGGATGGCCTGCGCGGCTTCTCCAAGGAAGCCTCGGCAGCCCCCCCCAGGCTCTCGGCAAAGAGCGGCTCCGGCGGAGCGACGTCCAGATCGACGGTCCCCTCGCCTCGCGATCCCCCGCGCCGGGAGCGCCGCCGGCCGCGACGACGGGGGTCGGTCGGACTCTCGTCCTGCCCGGCGTCGGAAGACTCGCTCGACTCGGGCGAACCGGCCGCCCTGGAAGGCCTGGGGGCCTCGGGCGCCTCCGCCCTCTCCTCCTGTCCCGAGGGCTCGGCGGTATCCGTCACCGACCGGGCGCCGGGCTCACCCATCCCGGATGGCCGGGAATCCGAGCGGCGACGGCGCCGCCCACGCCCACTCCTGCGGGAGTCATCCCGAGCCGAATCCTCGCCGGGTTCCTGGGCCCGTCCCTCAGGCGTCGTGGGCACCGCTGGGGCGGCTTCCAAGGAATCCTCGGACTCCTTGCGACGGCGGCGCGAACGCCGGGTCCTGTCGGCCGCCTCACGAGGAACGGCCTCCCCGCCGCCGGCCGAGGGGCGGGTCGCCTCGGGCGCCGCGGTCCCCGCCTCGGCGCCCGTCCGGGAGCGGCGCCGCTTGCGCGAGCGCTTGGGGGCCTCTTCCGAGGAGCCCGCGGAGACGGCCGGACGGCCGGACTCGGCCTCCTCACCCCGGGCCGAACGACGACGGCGCCGCCGCCGGCCGCGCTCGCCCTCCTCCTCGGCCTCGGAGCGCGTCGAGGTGCTCCGGGACAGGCGGGGAATGTCGGACCCATACAGCGCCCGACTGCGCACCGGCCGCCGACGACGGCCCAGCGAGACCCGACGGACCTCGACGGGACGCAGTTCATCCTTCAGGCCTTCCAGGCCCAGTTCCCGGCCAATCCGGGAGACGGCCTCCTCCAGCCGCACCTGCTGACGGCGCCCCCGGTCGGACTCGACCAGGGTGACCAGGCGGCGTCGGACGTCCTCCTCCTCCAGCAGGACCAACAGAGGGGCGGTCACCCGCTCGGCCGCCTGCAGCGCGGTCTCCTCGGCCTTCATGGGGTAGACCAGGTCGGCCCGTACCCCCGAACGCCGCAGGGCATAGACGATAGGCAGCAGCAGGGAGACCGCCTCCTCCCCATCGCCCGCCAGGCAGACCCGAGGAGGCTCGGGCGCCGGCGCATCCAGACCCGCCTCGTGCATTGCCTCCAGCAGCGGTTCCACATCCACCGAACAACCGACGGCCGGGGTGGCCGGCCCTCCCAGCGCGGAGGACAACTCGTCATAGCGCCCTCCGAAGGCCACGGGCCGTCCGGCGCAGGTGACCTGGAAGATGGTCCTGTCGTAATACTCCAGATCCCGGACCACCAACGGATTCAGGCGATACTCGATCTTCAGTTCCTTCAGATAGGTCTTGAGTGCCGAGAAATGGTTCCGGCAATCCGGGCACAGGGTGCCGAAGATCGAGGGAGCCACCCGGGACAATTCCAGACAGGACTCGGCCTGACAGCCGAGCGTCCACAGCGGATGGGTGCGGTATCGGCGCTTGCAGGTCCGGCACAACTCCTCCTGGCGGCCGTTGAAGTAGTCCTTCAAGACCTGGTGGTAGGCCGGGCGGCACTTCTTGCATCCCAGGGAATTCAGTTGGATCTGCACGTCGGGCAGGCCCAGGGCCGAGCACAGGTCGCTGACCATCACCAGCACCTCGGCATCCAGGGCCGGGTCCTTCGAACCCAGGGCCTCCAGGCCGAACTGGTGCAACTGCCGGCTCTCGACCTCCCGCTCCCGGCCGTGCATGAAGACCGAGCCCAGGTAGTAGAGGCGGGTCGGCCCGACCTCGGGTTGCAGCAGGCCGTGGTCGTGGCAGGCTCGCACGGTGGGAGCCGTCAGGTCGGGGCGCAGGGCCAGCTTGCGTCCGTGCTTGTCGTGGAAGGTCCACAACTCGCGTTCGACCAGGCCCGCGGTGGCCCCCATCCCCTTGAGGAAGAGGTCGGGAGATTCGAACATCGGGGTGCGGATCTCGCGGTATCCGTAGTCTTCGGCCAGGTCGCGGGCCACGTCTTCCAGGAAGTGCCAGGTAGGGATCTCGGCAGGCAGGACGTCCTTCGTCCCCCGCGCGCAACGGATCGACATGGGTTGAAAAATCCTCCGGGGATCGGCCTCCAGGCTCTGGCCCGCCCGGCCTTGCGGCGGCGGCACTCCCTCGAGGCGGCTATCCAACTTGAGGGGTCGGGCCGAGCGACCAGCCAGGCGCCCCGGACCGGGGCCTCCGACGCCAAGCCATCACGGCCACTGCCCGAGCCCGGGTGCAAGCGCGAAGCCGGGAGGGTCCGAATCCTGCGATCCACCCTCCGCTCGCGGCATAGAACCAGCACTCCGCTCGGGGGGACGGCCAACCCCGGCCGCCCCACGCGTACTGCCGGGGCACCCACGAAGAGCCCGGTCCTCGAGAACTCGGCCCGAGGAGGGCTCCAGGACGCCTCTCCAGCTACGCGATCGGCGCAGGAAAATTCGCACCGCGGCCCGACTCTCCTGCAGGGCGGCCCTCCAACGGAGGAACACCCTGCAGGAGGGCCGCGGGGCCGGGCTGCCTACTCGACGATCTCCTCGATCAGCCTGCGCTCGGCAGGACGCTCGGAGCCGATCACGATGGCGGACAGGATCATCTGGCGGGCCTCCTCCAGGGTGGCCCGATCCCGGGCGTGCAGCATGGCCAGGGGTTGCCCGGCCTCCAGGGTGTCGCCGACCCGGTGCTCCATGATGATGCCCACGGCCGGATCGATGGGGTCGCCCTTCCTCTTGCGGCCGGCTCCCAGGACGGTCCCCGCAAAGCCGATCTGCTGGGCGTGAATCCCCGTGACGAAGCCCGACCTGGGGGCCACCACCGGCTCGATCAGCGGGGCCTGGGGCAGCAGGGAGAGATCGTCCACCACCCGGGGGTCGCCCCCCTGGGCCTGGAACATCTCGCCCAGCTTGCGCAGGCCCTGGCCGTCCTGGATCAG
The DNA here is from genome assembly GCA_964595195.1 of uncultured Burkholderiales bacterium. Taxonomy (GTDB): domain Bacteria; phylum Vulcanimicrobiota; class Xenobia; order Xenobiales; family Xenobiaceae; genus CAZQPM01. The sequence continues at coordinate 6,191 of CAZQPM010000014.1, forward strand.
CTCGCGCACGCGGGCGCGGGCCGCTTCCAGGTCCGCCGATACGCCGGCCATCTCCAGAAGATGGGCCGCCAGTTCCACCGACACCGTCTCCAGGGCCGAGCCGGGCCGCTCGTTCCGCAGGATCTCGATGGCTTCGCGAACCTCCAGGGCATTGCCGATCATCGTCCCCAGGGGTTGATCCATGTCGGAGATGACGGCCCGGACCTTCCGACCCAGGGCCTTGCCCAGGTCCACCATGCGCCGGGCCAGTTCCCGGGCATCGGGAAGGTTGTCCATGAAGGCCCCGCGGCCGTACTTGACGTCCAGCAGGATGACCTCGGCGCCGCAAGCGATCTTCTTGCTCATCACCGAGGAGGCGATCAGGGGAATCGAGTCGACCGTGGCCGTCACGTCGCGCAGGGCATACATCTTGCCGTCGGCAGGGACCAGGTTGCCCGTCTGGCTGATCACGGCCACCCCGATGCGCCGCACCTGGTCGAGGAACTGCTGCGAAGTCAGGTCCGTGCGCAGCCCGGGAACGGACTCCAGCTTGTCCAGGGTGCCCCCGGTGTGCCCCAGGCCCCGACCGGACATCTTGGCCACCGTAGCCCCGGCGGCCGCCGCCAGGGGGGCCAGGATCAGGGTGGTGGTATCCCCGACACCCCCGGTGGAGTGCTTGTCGACCTTGACCCCCGGCAGGCTGGACAGGTCGATCTGGTCACCCGAATCAACCATGGCCTGGGTCAGGGCCGACAACTCGTGCACGGTCATGCCCTTGTACCAGACCGCCATCAGCCAGGCGGCCATCTGGTAGACTTCGATACCCTGGTCGTTGGCGAACCCCAGGATCAGCTCACGGATCTCCTCCGGGGTGTGCTCGCCGCCATTGCGCTTCTTGAGGATCAACTGGTAAGGATTCATCCGGAAATCTCCCTGACGACCCCGCGCACCAGGGCAACGAAGCGGGGCCGGGCCTCGGCTGCCGCCCGCAGGACGTCCTCGTGGGTGTCCTGCGAGGGCCCCTGGTGAAGGATGTTGGTTACGCACGAGACGCCCAGGACACGCATGCCGCAGTGGACCGCCGCGATGGTCTCCGGAGCCGTAGACATGCCCACGGCGTCGGCCCCCATCCGACCCAGCATGCGAATCTCCGCCGGCGTCTCGTAGGAAGGTCCGGCCAGGGCGCAGTACACCCCCTCGGCCGGTGTGAAGCCCACCCCGTCGGCAATCCTCCGGGCCAGGGAAAGCAGGTCCGGATCGTAGGCGCGCGACATCGGGGGGAAACGTGGTCCCAACTTCTCGTCGTTCGGACCCCTCAAGGGGTTGTCGCCCATGAGGTTGATATGGTCGCGGATCAGCATCAGATCCCCGACCCTCAGGTGCTCACTGATACCGCCACAGGCATTGGTCACCACCAGCGTCCTGGCCCCCAGGGCCCGCAGGACCCGCACGGGCATGACGACCTGGGCCATGCTGTGACCCTCATAGTAGTGCACGCGCCCCTTCAGGACGCCCACAGGCCTCCCCTCCAGGCGCCCCAGGACCAGGGAGCCCACATGCCCGTGCACGGTGGAGGTGGCAAAGCCCGGGATCTCCGAGAAGGGAAGGACGACGGCCTCCTCCACCTCGTCGGCCAGACCTCCCAGGCCCGAGCCCAGGACCAGGGCGACCTCGGGCACGAGATCGGTGCGACGGCGGACGGCCTGGACCGCCCGGTCGATTGATGCGGACAGGGATTCGCTCACGAGTCCTCCTTACGGATGGCTCGCTGCCGGAGTTCCGCCAGGTGCGCGAGCTCCTCAGCGAAGCGGTTGACGTCCCGGAATTCCTTGTAGACCGAGGCGAAACGGACGTAGGCCACCTCGTCCAGGCGCAGCAGGCTCTCCATCACCAGGTCGCCGATCTCTCCGGCCGTAACCTCGGTTTCTCCTCGGCCACGGAGCTCCTGCTCGATCTGGCTGGCGGTGGACTGGATGGCCGCGCTGGTGACGGGCCGCTTCTCACAGGCCCGCAGCAGGCCGTCCAGGACCTTGCGCTGGTCGAAGTGTTCGCGGCGCCCATCCTTCTTGACCACCAGGAGGGGCGTCTCTTCATAGCGCTCGTAGGTGGTGAAGCGACGGCGACACTTCGCGCACTTGCGGCGACGCCGGATGGAACGCCCGTCTTCGGTCAGACGGGAGTCCATCACCCGGGTGTCGGAATTCTCGCAGAAAGGGCAGTGCACCGTTCAGAAGAGCTGGTTCAGGTTGTGCTGCAGTCGCTCCAGGAAGGCCCGGACGGGGGAGACATTCTGCGGGCGGGCCTCCTGCCGATGCAGCCGGGTGGCGCCGAAGAGCACCAGACCTACGGCCGTCGCGTAGATGGGCGAGGCCAGCATCTGGGGCAGGCTGGGCGGATAGCAGGGGGCGGCCACCCGGGCGGGGATTTCCAGTTCCCGATGGGCGACCAGGGCCATGCCGGGCAACTGGGAGACCCCTCCGGTCAGCACCAGGCTGGTCACCGTCAGGCCCAGTTTGCGGCGCGCGAAGTGGATCTGCCGGGCCACCCACTCCAGGATGTCCAGCAGGCGCGCCTCCAGCACCTCGGCCAACTGACGACGGGTGATCTGAACCACGCCGTCCCCGGCCACGGTAGGGGCCTCCAGGAGGCGGTCGGCCTCCTCGTCGCTCTCGAGGAATTCGGGGGAGGCGATCCCGGCCTCCAGGATCAGACGCTCGACCTCCATCGGGGGGATCCGGAAGAAGCGCGCCACATCCTGGACCAGGGCCTCTCCGCCCACGTTCAGGACCGCCGAATGACCGATCTCGCCGCCGCAGTAGACCGCCAGGTCGACGGTTCCCAGGCCCACGTCGATCATGGCGGTTCCCAGGTCGCGCTCCTCGTCGGTCATGACGGCCAGCGACGAGGCGATGGACGAGGCGACCAGGCCCTCGGGATGGATCTCCAGACCGGCCCGCTGCACGACCTTGCGGACATTCTGCAGATAGGCCGACGACCCCGCGATCACGTGGGTGTCGGCCTCCAGCCGCAGACCCGAGAGGCCCACGGGGTTGCAGATCTCCCTCTGCCCGTCCACCGAGAAGCCCCGGGGGATGGCGTGGACGATGTCACCGTCCGAGGGGATTCCGACCTGGCGCGCCGCCTCGACGACCCGGCGCACGTCCTCGGTCGTGATCTCCCCGTCGGGATTGCCGACGGGCCAGACCCCATGGCTGGGGCGCGAGGTCAGGAACTCGCTGCTCAGGCAGACCAGGGCGGGACCGACAGGGTACCCGGCCTTCTTCTCGGCCTCCAGGACGGCGGCCTCCAGGGCCCGGACCGCCTCTTCCGCATCGACCAGGGCACCGCGGCGCAGGCCACGGCACGGCTGTACGGATCGGGCCACCACTTCGACATCCCCGTTCTGTGCCAGTTCGGCGATGACGCACACGACCTTGCTGGTCCCGATGTCCAGCGCAGTCAGGGTTTCAAGTCTGGCCATCCCCGCAACTCCGTTCTGCCGCGGTGGGGGCTGGGAGTCCCGCCGGGCAACCGCCATGGTTCTGATTCAAGAAGACTGGGAAACGAGCGCTGCTGTTCTCCGCCAGAGCGGAGGTTTCCTCTTGCCGCCGCCGGCCCGGGTGCCCCGGAGCCTGACGGCGGTCCTATGCCTGCCCCCCCTGGAGAGGGTATACTGAAGGCCGGAGGTGAGCCGCATGTATCCGACCATTCTCGTCCCTCTCGACGGGTCCGATCTGTCCGAGCGAGCCATCCCTCACGCTCGAGAGATGGCCCTTAAGTTCGGCTCCGAAGTCACCCTGATGCGGGCCACGGCCCTGCCCGACCGGGTCTACGCCCTGCCCGACCTGACCGCGGCCGCCTACATGGAGCGCTACCGCGAGACCGAACAGGAGGCCATCCGCGACTACCTCAGGACCTGGAAGGAGCGGCTGGAGGCCGACGGGATCGTCTGCCATGTGGTCCACCGCCTGGACGACGCGGCCAACGCCATCGTGGACCAGGCCGAGATGGAGGACATCTCCCTGATCGTGATGTGCACCCGCGGCCGCGGCGGCCTGGACCGCTGGGTCCACGGCAGCGTCGCCTCCAAGGTCATGCGCCACGCTCCCTGTCCGCTGCTGCTGATCCGGGCGGCCTCCAAGACGGCCGACAAGCCCATCGCCACGCCGGCCGTGCTGCCCCAGACCTGATCACCCGATCCGCCCGGCAGACCACCGACCGGGGCCGGTCGCCATGCGCGACGGGCCCCTTCCCATCCCGCCCCGAAAGCACTTCCAGACCAGGAGGGAGCGCGAGAGGATCCAGGGTGTTCGAGCAGAGGCCGAACACCCCGGCCCCGAGAGTCCCTCCAGGCCGGTGAGGATGGCGAGAGGAAGGACCCCGGGATGGTGGAGAAGAGGGGGGCAGGGAGAATCCGCCCGGACAGGCCAGGCCCGCTGGAACCGCAGCGGCCTGCGGCCCGGCGGAGGGCACGCGATGAATGCCGGGTTCTGCTCGCAACTCACCGCCGAGGAGCGAGACTCACTGAGGGATCTGCTGACACCTCGGCACATCCCCCGGGGCGGCGCCCTGTTCCGCCAGGGCGATCCCCCCGAGGGGCTCTTCCTGGTTTCCTCGGGCTGCGTCAAACTCGTCCAGTCCAGCAGCCAGGGCCGCGACGTCATCATGGAACTGCTTTTTCCCGGTGACTTCTGCGGCGCCCTGTGCACCGCCGAGTGCACGCCCTACAGCCTCAGCGCCATCTGCCTTGCGGACGTGGACGCGGGATTCGTCCAGAGGCTCCGCTTCCAGGAAGCGGCCCAGCGCCATCCGGGCCTGCTGCTCAAGGCCACGGCCGTGTGCCGGGAGAAGATGCAGTTGCAGCGCGAGATGGCCGTCGGCCTGGCCGTGGAGCGCGCCGATCAGCGGGCGGCTCGAGCCCTGCTGGGCCTGGCCGCCCGCCTGGGCGTCATGCGCGACGGAGCCCTGCACCTGCGCATGCCTCTGGACCGCCAGGGCTTCGCCGAGATGATCGGCACCACCACCGAGACGGCCATCCGCATCCTGGGCCGCTTCCGCCGCAACGGCTACCTTCTGGAGGACGAGGAGGGCCAGATGACCCTGCCCGACCTCACGGCCCTACAGAAGCTGACCCAGATCGACGAGGGTGACTGGCTGGAGCAGTACCACCACGGTCACGCCAGTTCCCACTGAGGCTCGTTGAACAGTTCCGGGTCACTGAACGCCCCCCGGGCGACCTCGAACCCGATGTCGTGGGCATGGTAGAGGTTCTTGATGCACTGGTCCATCGAGATCATCCCGAAATCCCGCCCGGTCTGCAGCAGGGTGGGGATCTGGTCGGTCTTGTTCTCGCGGATCAGCCGACGCATGGCCAGGCTGGCGATCATCACCTCGTAGGCCAGGACCCTGCCGCGGCCACCGACGCGCGGCAGCAGCTTCTGGCAGATCACCCCCTGCAGCACCGAGGCCACCTGGTAACGGACCTGGGCCTGTTGATGAGGTGGGAAGACGTCGATGATGCGCTCCAGGGTGTGGACCGTATCCTGGGTGTGCAGCGTGCTGATCACCAGGTGGCCGGTCTCGGCAGCCGTCAGGGCGGTGGCCACCGTCCTCCAATCGCGCATCTCGCCGATGCAGATGACGTTGGGGTCCTGGCGCAGGGCGGCCACCAGCGACCTGCGGAAACTGAGGGTGTCGGCGCGAACCTCGCGCTGCAGGACCATGCCGACCTTGTGCGAGTGCACGAACTCGATGGGGTCCTCGATCGTGATGATCCGCACCGGCCTCTCGGAGTTGACCAGGTCGATCATCGTGTTCAGCGTCGTGGTCTTGCCCATGCCGACGGCCCCGGTCACCAGGACCAGGCCGTAGTTGCGGCGGACCAGGTCGCTGACGACCCGGGGCAGGCCCAATTCGTCGACCGAGCGCACCATCCACGGCACGACCCGCAGGGCCGCGGCCAGGGCTCCGCGCTCGTAGAACAGGCTGGTCCGGAAGCGCCCCAGGTTCGGCTCTTCGAACGAGAAGTCGACCTCGCGGCACTTCTCGAGCCGGCGCGAGAGGCGCTCGGAGAGGATCGGGGCTACCAGGGCCTCGATGTCCGAGGCGCTGAGCGGGTCGCCCGGCAGGCGCTTGATCCTGCCATCCACCCGCAGGCTGGGGGGGTACCGCGGACCAGGTGCAGATCGGAGGCTTCCTGGTCCAGGGCGGTGCGCAGCAGGCTGAGCAGATCCGATGGTCTGTCGCTCGACATTTCAGCCCTCCCTGGTCGATGTTGGCGACTTCGACAACTCCACTTTCGCCCCGGGAAGACGCGCAGGACAATGACCCAGGTCATAGGGCGCCCCCCCCCCGAGCGTGACTTCGATCATTGAAGTCCGAAGACTTTGGGAATACTCTGGTCACACAAGGGTACGAAAGGGGGCAAGCGGGATCCACCCGCGCACGACATGAGTTCCCGTCGCCGGAATTGCGGGCTGTCCTTGTTGGAACTCCTGGTCGCCGTCGCCGTGTTCGCCGTGGCCTTCGTCATGCTGCTGACGGCCTTCCCTACGGCGGCCCGCGCGGTCCGACAGGGCCACGACTACGTCGCCGCCACCTTCCTGGCCGAACGCTGCCTGGAGCAGGTCCGCGGCCTGGACTACGACAACGTCGACGACGACACCTACACCGTACAGGTCAACACCAGCAACCAGGGCGTCGGACTGAGCCAGGACTTCTCGGTCCAGACCCTGGTCAGTGAACCGCAGACCAATCTCAAGCGCGTCCGCGTACTGGTCTCCTGGACCGGAGAGCGGGCCCGCCACGTGGAGGTGTTCACCGATGTGGCACGTCTGCGCTGAGCGCCGGGGGGCGACCCTGATCGAGGTCCTGGTCTGGTCCGCCCTCTTCCTCTTCGTCCTCTCGGTCATCTACGGCAGTCTGGTCATGGGCATGGACGCCTACCGGCGGACCGAGAACTTTGCCACCGTGCAGCAGCAGGCCATGACCGCCCTGCGCGACGTCTCCCAGGAACTGGCCAACGCCCCGCGCGCCAGCGTGCCGACTCCGACGGCCAACACCGTGGTGCTGGCCTCGGCCCGGGACGGCTCGGGCCAGATCCACTACGACGGCCAGGGGCAGGTCCTGTGGCAGGCCTGGGTCACCTACTACGTGACCGACCAGGGCCTGATGCGCAGCCGCCTGGCCTTCACGCCCAGCGCCACCCTGCCGACGGCGATCCCCACCTCCAGCACGATCCGGTCCAGCGGCGGCGCGACCCACCGGGTGGTGGCCGCGACGGTCGAGTCCCTCTTCGTCAACCTGGCAACCTCCAGCGCCGATCTGCAACTGGTGGCTGCCAACGATCTGTGGGGTCGCACCTCGGTGCAGGTGCTCGACCGCGTCTGGTTCCGCCAGTAGCCGGTCCGTGCGGGCAGGGGTTCGCACGGCCGCTCAGGCCCGGGAGGAGGTCGTCGTGATGATCACAACCAGAAGAGACGCGCGCGGATCGGCCCTGGCCATCCTGCTGCTGGTCCTGGCCGTGTTGCTGGTCCTGTTGGTGGCCGTGGTGGCCATCGGGGCCCGGCACTCGCGCATGGCCCAGGCCAACCTGGCCTCGGTGGCGGCCGTGCAATCGGCCGAGGCCGCCATCCACGCCGGCATCAACCAACTTTCGGGGAATTCCGCCTGGAATGCCGGGTTCACCAACGCGGCCCTGGGCGGCGAGCAGGACCAGAAGTACTCCCTGCAGGTCACCAACAACCTGGCCGGCACCGGGCCCGTGACTGCCCCGAGCGGGGTCAGCGTGCCCCAGGGAACCGTCTACCTGTTGGCCACCGGAACCAGCAAGGGTGGGACCTTCAGCCGTCAGGTCGCCGTCTTCCTCAGCGGGGGGACGCCCTTCAGCTACGCCAGCGCTTCGGGCGGAACCGTCTCGATGGGCGCCTCCGGCGACGTCTACGGGACGATCAAGAGCAACGACCGGATCGTCCTGAAGAACCTGGACCTGTACCCGGTCAACGGCGAGGGCCGGCTGCTGGGCTCCGCTGAAATCGACGTCCAAGGCATCGTCAAGATGAAGTCGGGCCAGGACGTGCGGGCCCGGGGCAAAATCACCGGCCAGGAGAAGATCAGCGGTGCCAGCGTCATCGTGCAGTACGACACCACCCCGGCCACCGCCCCCTTCATCGTGGACGGCCGGATCACGAATAACGCCCCCGCGGGGCAGGAGGCCATGCCCAACCCGGACGTGGCCGCGCTGCTGGCTTCCGCCGTCACCCACAACCAGACCACCTGGGACGACGCCCTGGACCTGGACGGGAAGGTCCACTACTTCCCGAACGGGGTGACCTTCGGCTCCAAGACCACGTTCTCCGGCTCGGGAACCGTCGTGGCCGGGAATCAGCCCGGCAACCCGACGGCCAACCGGATCCTCTTCAACTGCGTCCTGAAGAACCCGGAGATGAACGTCGTGGTCCTGGACGGCCAGAACGGCCTGGGCGGAAACGGTCAGATCACCTTCGGCCGCTCGACGGCCATCACGGGCCTGATCTTCAGCCACGGCAACATCACCTCCCAGGCGCAGTTCACGGTGAAGGGACGCGTCATCGCCTACGGGAGCGGGCAGTTCGTGAACACGGGCGCCAACCTGCTGAGCACCATGGACCCGCAGCCCTGCCCCGGCTTTGAGGCCTTCTTCGGCGCGGGCGCCGGCGGCGGTGGCCTGTCGATCACCTCCTGGCAGCGCCTGTAGGAGAGACCATGGACCTCCTTGTGACGAGCGCCGCCCCCTCCCTGGCCGAGGGCCGGGTCCGCCTCCGGGACCCTCTCCCCGAGGCGGGCCCCGCCGTGCTGGCGGCCACGGACGAGGAGGGCGGCGCCTGCTTCGTCGAGGTGGTCCCCGACGGTCCGGGCCTGCACGCCGAACTCTACAACCTCAGTCGGGCCCGGCATCCCGGGTTGCCGGTGGTCCTGGACACGGTGGTCTGGGAGGGACGCCACCTGATCGCGCAGCATCCGGGACCGGGTCAGGCGCTGTCCAGGGTCCTGGAATCCTCCGGCCCGCCGTGGTCGGTAGCTCGGGTGGCCCGCGCCCTGGGCCGCCTCTGCGAAGGCCTGGAAATCCTGCACCGGGAGACCGAGGGGCGACTGCCCGGCCGACTGAGCCCCGCGGACCTGTGGGTCACGGCTCAGGGTGGCCTGCGCCTGAGGACCCTGGGCCTCGGGCTTCCGGACGAAGCCTGCGGGGACCAGGGCGTCCGCATGGCCCGGGCCATGCAGGACCTGGTGCGGATCCTGGGGCGCCTCTGCCCCGCCGCCGCCACCGGCGAGTTCCTGTGGCTGGTGGCCCGCTGCGAATCCGCTGACCCCTCCCGCTGCTACCGCAGCTTCGCCGAACTGGCCGAGGCCCTGGAGAGGCCCCTGACCGACAAGACCACCCGCATTGAGCAGGCCCGGCCCGGGGTCCGGATTCCCAACGGCCCCCCCCCACGCCGATCGCGGATGCCGGCCCTGCTGGCGGGGCTGGTGGTCCTGGCCCTGGGGGCTGGTCTGGCCTGGTGGCGACTGCAGCCTGCACCCCATCCCGTCTTCGAGAGCGCCCTGGCCGTCAGCGCCGGGCGGGCCGTCGATTTCTACTCATTGATGTCGGGTCGGCGCGTGTCGCGGCTGGAGCTGGAGGAACCGGCGGGCGACCTGGCCGCGGCGCCCGAGGGAGGCATGGTCTTCGCGACCCAACCCCGAACGGGGCGCCTGGCCCTGCTGGATGCGCGCCTGGGCCGGGTGCGAGGCAGCCTGGTCCTGGACTCCGACCCGCAGGGTCTGACGCTGAACCCGGAGGGCAGCCTGCTCTTCGTCACCCACCCGTCCCGCTCCATCCTGACCATGGTCGACCTGCATCCCAAGCGGCTGATGGCCGGCATGCTGCCAGCCAAGGCCGAAGCGATCCTCGCCGTCGAGGGGGACTCCGTCGAGCTGGCCTGCGGCCCCCGGGGCCGGGATGGCGAGCCCGGAACCCTGTACGTTTCGAGCGATTCCACCGTCAGCGCCCTGGGGTTGCGCCCCAGCCGCCTGATGGCCAAGGTCCGGGTCCCCGAGGCCGGCGCCCTGGCCCTCTCGCCGGCGGGCCAGAGGCTGTATGTAGCCCTGCGCGGCCAGCCCCGGGTGGAGATCCTGGATGCCACCACGCTCCATCCCATCGAGTCCTGGCCCCTGCTGCGGCCCGCCACACGCCTGGTGCGGGCCGGTAACTCGGTTTACGCCCTGGATGCCCAGGGAAGAATCCAGCCCGTGGACGTCGCGGCCGACGGGTTCCGCCTTCCCCTGGAATCCTGGAAGGCGGTGGCCTGCGGACCCCGAACCGATCTGCTCTGGACCCTCGGGGGGGAGCCCCCCAGCATCCTGGTCGTCCGCCCCTCCCAGGGCCGGTTCTCGGGATTGATCCCGGCCGCCAGCGGATCGGACAACCTGGTGTTCGTGCACGGAGGTCCCAGGACTCCGAGACCCGCCCCAGGGAGGTAGAATGGAGCGCAAGGATCTCCTGGCCAGCCTCTTCCAGGCGGGCCTGGTTCGCCCCGAAGCCATCCGCGCGGTGCTGCAGGACCCGCGTTATGCGCGGATGTCGGTGGCCCAGGCCCTGGTCGAGGGAGGGCTCATCGACGAGATCACCCTGGCGGCCTTCATGGCGGACCTCTACCGGGTGCCCTTCCTGCGCATCCGACCCGGCGACGTCCGGCCCGAGGCCCTGGCCATGCTGCCGACCGAGGTGGCCACCAACTTCTGCGTGATTCCCCTGGGCGAGACCCCCGAGGGTCGCCTGCGCCTGGCCATGGCCGACCCCTTCGACGTCACGGCCGAGGACGTGGTCAGCCTGCACACCTCCCGACCGATCGAACGGGTCGTGGCTCCCCGGGGCGACATCCTGGAGGCCATCAAGGGCCGGGCCGCCGAGGTCACCGAGGCCCTGGACCGCTTCGGCAGCACCCGACCGGGGACCGAGGTCGAGATGTTCGTCCAGCCGGACGAGGAGGTCGAGGAGGTGGACCGGGAGGGGGCGATGGGCGAGAACGACGCCCCCATCATCCAACTGGTCAACGCCCTGATCGTCGAGGCCATCGAGATCAAGGCCTCGGACATCCACGTCGAGCCCACCGAGAACAACCTGCGGGTCCGCTACCGGGTGGACGGAGTCCTGCGCACCATGGCCGAACTGCCCAAGGCCATCCAGAACGCCGTGATCTCGCGCATCAAACTGGCCTCGGGGATGGACATCTCGGAGCGCCGGCGCCCCCAGGACGGCCGCAGCCGCGTGCGTCTCAGCCAGCGCTGGGTGGACCTGCGCGTCAGCACCCTGCCCTCCTACTACGGCGAGAAGGCGGTCCTGCGCATCCTGGACAAGAACGTGGGCCTCCTGCAGCTCTCGGGCCTGGGGATGCTGCCCGACCATCTGGCCCTGTACCAGAACCTGGCCGAGAATCCCCAGGGGATGATCCTGATCACGGGCCCCACCGGTTCCGGCAAGACCACCACCCTGTATGCCACCCTGAACCTGCGCAACCGGATCTCCGACAACATCGTCACGGTCGAGGACCCCATCGAGTTCCAGTTGGCCGGCGTCAACCAGGTCCAGGTCAACCCCAAGGCCGGGGTCACCTTTGCCTCGGCCCTGCGCTCGATCCTGCGCCAGGACCCCGACATCGTGATGGTCGGCGAGATCCGCGACCTGGAGACCGCCGAGATCGCCTTCCAGGCGTCCCAGACAGGACACTTCGTGCTGTCCACCGTACACACGAATTCGGCCCCGGCGACGCTGACCCGCCTGCGCCACATGGGGATCGTCCCCTACCTGGTGTCCTCCTCGCTGCTGGCCGTGGTGGCCCAACGCCTGGTGCGTCGGATCTGCGAGGAGTGCCGCGAGGAGGCGCAGCCTGCCCAGGAGCGCCTGGACTTCCTGCGCCTGGCCACCGACCACCCCCTGCCCACCGCGTTCTTCCAGGGCAAGGGGTGCCAGAAATGCGGCATGACCGGCTTCTCGGGACGCTCGGGCCTGTATGAGGTCCTGCCCATGACGGGAAGGATCAAACAGCAGATCATGCGCAAGTCGTCCCAGCGCCGCATCTCGCGGGCCGCGGCCGCCGAGGGCATCCGCACCCTGCTGGACGACGGCCTGGTGAAGGTCGGCATGGGATGGACCACCCTGGACGAGGTCCTGCGCGTCGTGACCGTCGAGGTCGAGACCCTGAAGCGGCGCGAGCCGCCGATCCTGGCCAGCCTCGCCGGACTGGACCTCCACCCACCGCAGGAACCCGACGCGGTGGCCATACCCCAGGCCTGACTGCAGGAGCCCGGACCCGGACGGCAAACGGGGCCGGCTACGATCCCATGAGCACCGCCCTACGCCTTCGAAACCTATGCAAGACCTACGCCACGGGGGGGGAGGCCCTGCGCGGCGTGGACCTGGACGTCCAGGAAGGGGACTTCTTCGCGCTGTTGGGACCCAACGGCGCCGGCAAGTCGACGCTGATCGGCATCCTGACGAACCTGGTGAACCGCTCGGCCGGAGAGGTGCAGGTCTTCGGGGTGGACGCCATCGCCCGGCCCGAGAAGGCTCGGAGCCTGATGGGCATCGTGCCCCAGGAATTCAACTTCAACGTCTTCGAGAAGGCCCTGGACATCCTGGTCTTCCAGGCCGGCCTGTACGGAGTGCCGCGCCCCGAGGCCACCCGCCGGGCTCGCTACTACCTGGAGCGGTTGGGTCTGGGCCAGCAGATGGGTCAGGTGGCCCGGCACCTCTCGGGGGGCATGAAGCGGCGCCTGATGGTGGCCCGGGCCCTGGTCAACGAGCCCCGCCTGCTGATCCTCGATGAACCCACCGCCGGCGTGGACATCGAGTTGCGGCGCGGCCTGTGGGAGTTCCTGACCGAGCTGAACCAGAAGGGGACGACCATCATCCTGACCACGCACTACCTGGAAGAGGCCGAACACCTCTGCCGCAACCTGGCCATCATCGACGGTGGGCGCATCCTCGAACGAGGACCGATCCAGGAGATGGTGCACCGCCTGGAGTTGCAGACCTACGTGCTGGACCTGGCGGCGTCGGTCCAGGCGGAATCCCTGCCGCAGGCGCTCCCCTTGCGCCAGATCGGCCCGGCCACCGTCGAGGTGGATGTCCCCAGCGGCCAGTCCCTGAACCGGGTCTTCGCCATCCTGCAGGAGCACGCCCTGGACGTGATCAGCATGCGGAACAAGGCCAACCGCCTGGAGGAGCTCTTCGTGCGCCTGGTCGGCCGGGGGCGATCTTGAGCGCCCGCCAGCGCTGGATCGCCCTGGCCACGGTGCTGCACCGCGAGGTGGCGCGGTTCCTGCGGATCTGGATGCAGACGCTGCTGCCCCCGGTGATCACGATGGGCATCTACTTCGTGGTCTTCGGCAGCTTCCTGGGCGCGCGCATCCAGAGCATCGACGGTTTCACCTACATCGAGTTCATCGTCCCCGGCCTGGTGATGATGTCCGTGATCACGAACTCGTTCTCCAACGTCGCCTCATCCTTCTTCAATGCCCGCTTCCAGCGCAGCATCGAGGAACTGCAGGTGGCCCCTGTTCCGGACTGGATCCTGGTGGTGGGCTACGTGGGCGGAGGCGTCCTCCGGGGGATCCTGGTCGGCATCCTGGTCCTGCTGGTCTCGTTGGCCTTCCATCCGATCCGCTTCCACAACCTGGGCGTGGTGCTGGCCTTCCTGGTCCTGACCGCGACCGTCTTCTCGCTGGCCGGCTTCAGCAACGCCTTGATGGCGCGGCGTTTCGATGACATCTCGATCGTCCCGACCTTCGTGCTGACGCCGCTGACCTACTTCGGCGGAGTCTTCTACTCCATCTCGCTGCTGCCGCCGTTCTGGCGGGGGCTGTCCAAGCTGAATCCGATCCTCTACATGGTGAACGGGTTCCGCTTCGGGTTCCTGGGGAGTTCGGACATCCCGATCTGGATCGGCCTGGCCCTGCTGGCCTGCCTGGCGCTGGCCCTGCTGGCCCTGAATCTGGGCATGCTGGCCCGGGGCACGGGCCTGCGGACCTGAGCCCGGGCGTCGCCGCCGGGCCTCGCTTGGAGGACTTTCCGAGTCGACCCCTAACCTTCCCGACCCATGACCACCGTGAACCCTGTCCAACCCGTAGCGACCGCCGACCTGACCCGCCTTCAGGACATCGTCCTGTGCGGAACCTCCCGGGCCGTGCCCGGCGACGACCTCGCCGGCGGGGCCATGTCCAACCTGGAACTGAGCCAGTTGATGGCGACGCTGCAGGCGCGCCTGGCCGAGGGTCCGGAGCCTCGCCACATCGAGTTGAGTTCCCCGGACTTCCCGGAGGAGCGGGTGGGCATCCTCTCCCGCCGGGTCCTGGACCACGAGCTGAAGGCCCGGGACATGGCCCTGGTTGCCGGCCGCAAGATCCTGGCAGGTCGGGCCGATCTGGAGTCGATCCGCGTCCTTGTCGTCTCGACCGTGACCCCTGACCGCGTCGTGCCCAGCATGGCCTCCTACCTCCAGCACGAACTGGGCCTTTCCCACCACCTCCAGGCCCTGGACCTGTGCGTGGGCTGCAGCGGCTTCGTGGTGGCCATCGAGACCGCTGGCCGCATGCTGGCCAGTTACCCCCCGGGAACCCGGGCCCTGGTGGTGGGGACCGACGCCATGACCCGGGTCATCGACGCCTCGGACCGGGGCACCTGCACGATCTTCGGCGACGGGGCCGGAGCCGTGATGCTGGGCCGCACCGCACCGGGCGAGGCGGACGGCTCGTGGCGGGTGCGTTCGGTCGAGACCTTCACCATGGGCAGCCGGGGAGAGGCCATCGAGATCCGGACCTGCCCGGAGGATCCCGGGCCCATCTGGCGCTTCACCCACCGCCAGGGCCGGCCGGACGTGTTCCTGGACGAGTTGAACCGCAGCCGCGTGCTGATGCAGGGGCGGGCGGTCTACAAGGACATGATCAACCTGGTCCCGGAGCGGGTGGTCGCCCATCTTCAAGGCCAGGGCCTGACCCCTGCCGACGTGGACCACTGGCTCTTCCACCAGGCGAACCTGCGCATGATCGACGGGATCGCCCGGAAATTGCGCCTGCCCGCCGAGGCGACGCACTGCAACATCGACCGCTACGGGAACACCACCAGCGGCTCGGTGCCCATCCTGCTGGACCAGGAACTGGAAGCCGGCCGCCTGACGGGCCGACGGATCCTGATGGTCGGCTTCGGGACCGGCTACTCGCTGGGCATCACCCTCCTGGAGCGCCCCTCGGCCTGAGGCCCGTACCCGGCAGCACCTGGAACTCGGCCTGGAGGCCGCCTTCCGAGCTGGTTGCCACCCAGACCCTGAAGCGACCGGGTTCCACCGCGAAGTCCAGGTTCCGGTCCAGGAACCCCAGGTCTCGGGGGCCGAGGGTGAAGCGAAGGCGCTGGTTCTCACCGGGCTTCAGGGTGATCCGCTGGAAGCCGCGCAACTGCTTGACCGGACGGGTCACGCTGGAAGCCACGTCCTGCACGTAGAGCTGCACCACCTCGTCCCCGATCCGGTCTCCCGCGTTGCGTACGGCCACCGAGACCGTCTGCTCGGAGTCTGGCCCCAGGGTGGGCGACTTCACGGAAAGATCGGACAGTTCGAAACGGGTGTAGCTCAGGCCATGACCGAAGGGGAACTGAGGCGTCACCGCCACATCCAGGTACTTGGAGGTGTACTTCTCGGCCGTCGCCGGGCGCCCGGTGGACTTCTGGTCGTAGTACAGAGGGCACTGTCCGACCGTGCGCGGGAAGGTCATGGGCAGCTTGCCGCCGGGGTTCACATCCCCGAAGAGGACGTCGGCAATGGCGTGGCCCGCCTCGGTACCCGCGAACCATGTCTCCAGGATCGCGGGGGAGTTCTCGGCGATCCAGGGGATCGACAGGGGGCGACCGTTCATCAGCACGACGACGTAGGGCTTCCCGGTCTGGTGGATGGCCCGGACCAGTTCCATCTGCCTGCCCGGCAGATCCAGGCTGGTCCGGCTGGCGGCCTCGCCGCTCATCTCGGCGGTCTCCCCCACCACCACCAGCACGACCTCGGCCTGCCGGGCCGCCTGGACCGCCTGCTGGAGGGCCTCGGCCGGCAGCGGGGTGGTGGCCAGGCGAACGGGGTCGACCCCCTCGGCCCCGGCGACGTTGGTCCCCCCGGCCAGACTGGCGTCCACCGGCCGGGCGTGGAAATTCCCGGTGGCCCCGGGGACGTTCAGGTCGACGCCCTTGGCATGCAGAATCCGCGTCCCCCGGCCCAGGCGAGCCCGCAACCCCTCCAACAGCGAGACGGCGTCCTGGGCCCGACCGTCTCCGGTCCACGAACCCAGGACCGCCTTCGGGTCATCCGCCAGGGGACCCACCACGGCCAGCGTCTGCACGCGGGGGTTCAAGGGCAGCACGGATCCCTCGTTCTTCAGCAGCACCATCGTGCGGGCCGCCAGGCGTCGGGCCGCGGCCCGATGCGAGGGCGCCAGCAGGGTCGCGGCCTCCAGCGACTCGTCGACGTAGGGCCGCTCGAAAAGACCCAGACGGAACTTCACGCGCAGGACCCGGCGGACGGCCTCGTCCACGACGCCCAGGGGCACCTGGCCGTCCGCGATCAGGCGGGGCAGGTGGCGATTGTAGAGCCGACTGACCATCTCGATGTCGACTCCGCTGCCCAGGCCCAGCCGGGCCGCTTCGGCCTCGTCGGCCGCCTGCCGGTGGGGGATCAACTCGCGGACCGACTCGTAGTCGCTGACCACCGCCCCGTCGAACTTCCACTCGCCGCGCAGGACCCCGGTCAGGGTCCAGGGATTGCCCGAGGTGGGGATGCCGGACAGGTCGTTGAAGGCGCTCATGACCGAGCCGGCCCCAGCCTGGAGGGCAGCCTGGAAGGGCGGGAAGTAGACCTCGCGCAGGGTGCGCTCCGAGAGATCCACCGTGTTGTAGTCACGCCCGGCCTCGGCCGCCCCGTAGGCCACCCAGTGCTTGGCGCAGGCCATGACCCGGTCGGGCCGGGCCGGATCCTGGCCCTGGAAGCCCCGGACCCGGGCGCTGGCCAGGGCCGAGCCCAGGAAGACGTCCTCGCCGGCCCCCTCGACCACACGGCCCCAACGGGCGTCGCGGGCGATGTCGACCATCGGGGCGAAGGTCCACTTCAGGCCCGTGGCTGCGGCCTCCCGGGCGGCCACGGCCGCCGCCTCCTCGGCGGCCTTGGGGTCCCAGGCCGCGGCTTCTCCCAGGGGGACCGGGAAGACGGTGCGGTGCCCGTGGATCACGTCGAAGGCGAACAGGATCGGGATCCCCAGGCGCGACTCATGGACGGCTACCCGCTGCAGGGCATTCACCCGAGCCGCGCCGCGCACGTTCAGCGTCGAACCCAGCCGTCCGGCGCGAGCCAACTCGGTCAGCTCGGGAGAGTGGGTGCCACAGGCGTCCCCCCCCAGCATCTGCAACTGCCCCAGCTTCTCATCCAGGGTCATGCGGGTCAGGAGGGCCTCGACGCGGGTCTCGAGGTTGGGGGGGGCGGCCTGGACCGGAAGGGCCAGGGCCAGCACGAGGAAGGCGAGCGCCAGGCGTATGGGGTTCATGATCGGGGGATTCGCAGGTGCGAAGAGGGCCCCTGCCGCAACTCCATGGCGATCCCGCGCCCCCCGAACCACCAGGCTCCGGGCAGGTTGGACAGGACCAGGACCACCCGGTTGACCAGGGCCAGGGCCAGCGCCTCGGCGGGAGGCAACGGGAGCAGTTGGACCAGGACCCCTTCGCGGACACCCCAGCCTCCGACCGAGATGGGCACCATGGAGACCAGGGTGGCGGGCAGCACGGCCTCCGCGCTCGGGGCCAGGGCCACGGACAGACCCAAGGCGCGAGCGCTGGCCCAGAACGAGACGACGCGGAGAACCTGGACGGCCAGGGCCAGGGCCACGGCCCGGGCCAGGGCGCCCGGTTGATTCCGGTAGGCCGCCACCTGGTGGTGGACCCTGCGCACCCCTCCCCGACCGGGCAGCCAGGGGACCCGCCGGTACAGCACCCTTGCCAGGCGCCAGGCAGGCCGGCTGAAGGCCAGCAGGGCCAGGGCCAGGACGGCCCCGGCGGGCAGCAGGGACCAGGTCAACGGCTGAGCACTTCCCCGCCAGACCAGGGCCGACAACCCGGCCAGCAGCGCCCCCAGGGCCAGGCCCAGGCCGCCGCACAGGCGGTCGGCCACGACCGCGGCCAAGCCGTGACGCGCGGGAACCCGGGTGGCCGCCAGGGCGCCAGCCCGCACCAGGTCGCCTCCCACGCCCGAAGGCAGGAACGTGCCCAGGAAGTTCGAGACGAAGGTCAGGCGCAGCAGGGCCCCGGACGTGAACCGCCACCCTCGCGCCTCCAGCACCAGGCCCAAGCGGGCGCTGCTCAGGGGCGCCTGGAGCAGGCCCGTGACCAGGGCCAGGGCCAGCATCCCGCCGTCGAGCTCCGCCAATCGGTCCAGCCATCGGGAGGAATCCACCGTGCGGGCCAGCAGGACCAGCAGGCCCACGCTGACCAGGCTGCGGAACAGCCAGGCCAGCCGGCGGGAACCGCTGGCCGCGGGCGGACCCGCAACGAGCGGTGGTGCCGGGCCGTGATCGTCCCGTTCCGGAGCGGCGGGGGGCACGGGGCAAGGCATGGAATCCCCTGGTTCGCCTGGGAGATTGAGCTTCCTGGGCCGTCGCATCTCCCCGAAGGGCCCGACCGCAGGCACCCCGAAAAGGGTCGGACCGGGCGCGCGGCCAACCTCCGCAACTCTGCCCTTCGAGGTCTCGAGCGCATGCTCCAACAGTTCTTCCGGACCAAGAGCCTGGAGCGGATCGAAGCCGAATCCGCCCACTCGGCCGAGCACGGCCTGAAGCGGTCCCTGAAGGCTCGGGACCTGGTGGCCCTGGGCATCGGGGCCATCATCGGAGCCGGCATCTTCGCCACCACGGGCTCGGCCGCAGCGGGGGGAGAACACCACCTGGGCGCCGGGCCCGCGGTGATCCTGTGCTACGTGCTGGTGGCCTTCGCCTGTGCCTTCTGCGCCCTGTGCTACGCCGAGTTCGCCTCGATGATCCCCATCGCGGGCAGCGCCTACACCTACGCCTACGCCACCCTGGGCGAACTGGTCGCCTGGATCATCGGGTGGGACCTGATCCTGGAGTACGCGGTGGGCAACGTGGCCGTGGCCATCTCGTGGTCCGGTTACTTCGGCGCGTTCATGAGGGGGTTGGGTCTGCACATCCCCACCTGGCTGCTGACCCCCACCCAGTCGGCCAGCGCCGAGGTCTTCCAGGCCGCCCCCCACCTGCTGGGCGTGCCCATCGTCTTCAACCTGCCGGCCA
>CAZQPM010000015.1:0-25432 GCA_964595195.1 uncultured Burkholderiales bacterium
TGCATCCAGACCCGCCTCGACGCCCTCGGTTCTCACGCCAGGCGGCGGATTCAGGGGTACCCGAAGGCGATTCCGGAAGATCCCGACCGGGAAACGCCCGCCGGGCTTCTAGTGGCGGCGGCCCAAGGCCACCACCCCGGGGAGTTCCCGGCCCTCGACGAACTCCAGGGAGGCTCCGCCTCCCGTCGAGACGTGGGTGATCCGGTCGGCCAGGCCGGCCTGCTCCAGGGCGGCCACGGAATCCCCGCCGCCCACGACGCTGCGCGCCTGCGAGTCGGCAACCGCCTGGGCGACGGCCCGGGTGCCCACGTCGAAGGGCTTCTTCTCGAACACGCCCATGGGGCCGTTCCAGAAGACCGTCCGCGCAGAGGCCAGCACGGACGAGAAGAGTTCCACGGTCCGGGGGCCGATATCCAGGCCCATCATGTCCGCAGGAATCTCCTCCACCGCGACCGGACGATGGGCAGCCCCCTCCGCGAACTCGGCGGCCACCACCACGTCCACGGGCAGGACCAGCTCGGTGCGGGTCCCCCGGGCCTTCTCCTCAATCCGGCGAGGCACCTCCAGGTCCTCATCGCACAGCGAGCGCCCGATCTCCAGGCCACGAGCCTTCAAGAAGGGGAAGGCCATGCCCCCACCGATCAGGATCCGGTCGGCCTTGCCCAAGAGGTTCTCCAGGACACCGATCTTGTCACCGACCTTGGCTCCCCCCAGAAGCACGACGAAGGGCGCCTGGGGATTGGTCACCAGACCCCCGAGTTCGGCCAGTTCCCTCTCCATCAGGAGGCCGGCAGCCGACGGCAGCAGATCGGCGACTCCCGTGGTCGACGCGTGGGCGCGATGCGCCGACCCGAAGGCGTCATTCACGAAGAAATCGGCCAGTCCGGCCAGACGCCGGGCGAAGTCGGGATCGTTCTCGGTCTCGGCGGCGTGGAAGCGCACATTCTCCAGCAGCAGGACCTGCCCGGGCTGCAGGGCCCGGGCCTGGGCCTCGACCTCCAGGCCGACGCAGTCACCGGCCAACTGGACCGGCGCCCCCAGCAGTTCACCCAGACGGGCCGCCACGGGCTTCAAGGAGAACCGGGCCTCGGGCTTGCCCTTGGGCCGTCCCAGGTGAGACATCAGGATCACCGCGGCCCCGCGCTCCAGGAGTATCCGAAGGGTCGGCAGGGCCGCGCGGATCCGGGTATCGTCCGTCACCCGCTCGCCCTCCAGGGGCACGTTGAAATCGACGCGCACCAACACCCGCTTGTCGCGCACTTCCAGGTCACGAACGGTCCGAAAATCCATGGCCGGCTTCCTCCTCAAGTTCAAAGAGCCCGATCTGGCGAGAACAGGGCAAGGGCCCGGCTTCGGCCGGGCCCTTGCGCCGGGACGAGGTGTCAGACGCCTACCGCCAACCGACTGGTGGCCATGTAGTGGCACAGGTCGGCGACGCGGTTGGAATAGCCCCACTCGTTGTCATACCACGACACAACCTTCACCAGCTTGCCGGAGACCATCGTGCAGGGCAGGTCGATGATGCTGGAATGGGGGTTCATCTTGAAGTCCACCGAGACCATCTCCTCGTCGACGGCCTGCAGGATGCCCTTCATCGAGCCCGCCGCGGCCTTGCGGAAGGCCTCGTTGACCTCTTCCTTGGTGGTCTCGCGCTTCACGCTGGCCACCAGGTCGACCACGCTGACGGTCGGGGTCGGAACGCGCATGGAGTAGCCTTCGAACTTGCCCTTCAGTTCGGGCAGGACCAGGGCCACGGCCTTGGCCGCCCCGGTCGTGGTCGGAATCATCGACAGGGCTGCCGCGCGGGCCCGCCGCTTGTCCTCGTGCGGCAGGTCCAGGATCCGCTGGTCGTTGGTGTAGGAGTGGATGGTCGTCATCATGCAGTTCTCGATGCCCAGCAGCTCGTTGAGAACCTTGGCCGCGGGGGCCAGACAGTTCGTCGTGCAGGAAGCGTTGGACAGGATGTGGTGCCGGGCCGGCTCGTACTGCTCGTGGTTCACGCCGAGCACGACGGTGAGGTCCTCACCCTTGGCGGGCGCCGTGATGATGACCTTCTTGGCTCCGGCCTGCAGGTGCCATCCGGCCTTCACGTTGTCGCGGAACAGGCCCGTGGACTCGATCACGTAGTCGATGCCCAACTGGCCCCAGGGCAGGGCCTTGGGATCCCTCTCGGCGAAGATCTTGATGGCGTGGCCATTGATGACCAGGCCCCCGTCCTGGACCTCGACGGTGCCGGGGAAGGTCCCGTAGTTTGAGTCATACTTGAACAGGTGCGCCAGCATGTCGGGGCTGGTCAGGTCGTTCACGGCCACGACCTCCAGTTCGCCGCCATAGTTCTCGATCAGGATCTTGGCGACCTGACGCCCGATACGGCCGAAACCGTTGATTGCGATGCGAGTGGACATATCGATTCCTCCTGGGGACTGTCTGAATCGCGCCCCCTTACCCCAGGCGACACGATCCTATCCCGGCGCCTGCCGGGTGAACTCCAGAACTCCTAATCCGGCATCGGCTCTCCCAGAGCCGCCGCCATCCGCTCCAGGCATGCCAGTTTCCGCCCCACGGTGGCTCGCGTCAGGGGTGGATTCAGACGCTCACCGATCTCGCGGAGGGACAGGTCCAGATGCTTCAGACGCAGGCGCGCCACTTCTGCAAGACCGACCGGAAGTCCCTCCAGGCGACCCCGCGACTCCAACAGTCGCAGGCTGGCCAATTGGCGCAGCGCGGCTCGCGTGGTCCGCTCCAGGTTCGCCGTTTCGGCGTTCACCTGGCGGCGCAGGTGGTTCCGCGTCTCCTTCAGGGCGCGCACCTCCTCGAAGGCCAGACGGGCCGAGGTCGCGCCCACCAGGGACAGGGCCTGGGCGACTTCATCGGCGCGCCGCAGCGACACCACCTGAAGGGTCCGCCGCATCAGCCGCTGGGGACCGAGTCCCTCGGACCGCAGACACCGCTCGAGGGCCTCGGCATGCTCGGGGCCTCGGGCGGTCCATTCCATGTGGTAGCCGCGCTGGGCCGGGCACACCGAACCGCTGGAGGCGAACCATCCCGCCAACCAGGATCGCCGACAGCAGCGCGCCTGCAGGCCAGGCAGCCGATTCCAGTCTGCCGGTGGGGCCGGGATCCGGATGACGTAGAGATTGGACCTGCCCAAAGCCCGCACGGTCCCGCACTGCCAGGACGAGCCGACCCGGGCTTCCTTGAGAAGGCGCAGAGCCAGGCGGGCCAGGGCCGCACTGCGCGAACGCAGCTCGACGTCGCCCGAGGGAAGCGACCTGCCCTCCCCCGCCAGGATCGCAGCCAGCAAGGCCCGCCGGCAGCAGCCTCGGGAAGGAGGACGGTGGATCACCTCCTCCCGGGCCTGCCGGGAGAAGGTCTCCCGGTCTCCTACCGCCGCCACGGTCCTAGACGACCTCCCCCTCCGAGCCGGGCTCCTCACCCTGGGGCGCCGACTCTTCGGACCGATCCCCTTCGGGTTCAGGCGACGAAGTCTCCAGAAGGGCCTCTTCCTCCTCGACCTTGTCCTCGGGGATGATCCGGGCCATTCCCGTGACCCGGTCATCCTCGACCAGGTTGATGATCCGGACGCCCTGGGTGTTCCGGCCACACTCCCGGATCTGGGCCACCGTCGTGCGGATCAGCGTCCCCTGGAAGGTCGACACCATCAACTCGTGCTCCGGCTCGACCACGCTGGCCGCCACCACGTCGCCGGTCTTCTCGGTCCGCATGACCGTGCGTATCCCGAAGCCTCCACGATTCTGGGCCCGATAGGAGCTGACGGGAGTGCGCTTGCCATAGCCGTTCTCGGTGACCAGCAGGACCTGCGACCCGTTGGAGGCGGAATCCATGGACACGAGCTGGTCGCCCTCCCGCAGGGTGATGCCCCGCACGCCCTGGCTGACCCGGCCCACCACGCGGACCCGGGACTCGGCGAAGCGGATGGACATCCCGTGACGGGTGACCAGGATCAGTTCCTGGCCACCTCCGGGTGCGGAGCCCGAGCCGGCCGCCTCCTCGTCCTCCGCCTCCAGGTCCATATCCTCGGGCTCTGCGGCCTCCTCGGACGGCATCCCCTCTTCGGTCTCCTCGAGCTCGTCGAGCTCGTCGAGTTCGTCGAGCTCCTCGAACTCCGAATCCAGAACCTCCGGCTCGACCTCGCCTTCGGGGGTGGCCGCCGGCTCTCCGGGAGTCAGCACGACGCTGACCAGTTCGTCGCCCTCCCGCAGGGACAGGGCGTTCAAGCCGCTGGCCCGGAGATTGGCGTAGGCCCGGAAGGCGGTCCTCTTGACGAAGCCCTCCCGCGTGGCCGTCACGATGTAGCCGCCCTCGCGGGGATGCCTGCCGGGGATCACCGCGGCGATCTTCTCACCCTCGGCCAGGCTGAGCAGGTTGACCACCGCAGTTCCGCGGGCAGCCCGCCCGAACTCCGGGATCTGGTGGACCTTCAACTTGAAGACCCTGGCCTTGTTTGTGAAGAAGAGCAGCGTGCGGTGGGTGCTGGTCACGAAGAAGTGCTCGAGGAAGTCCTCCTCCTTCAGATCCGTGCCCGACACCCCTCGTCCGCCTCGCTTCTGCACCCGGTAGGTATCGAACGGCACCCTCTTGACGTAGCCGGAATGCGAGAGCGTGACCACCATCTGCTCGTCGGCGATCAAATCCTCGATGTCGATATCCCCGCCCATGTAGGGTTCGATCTTCGTCCTGCGGGCGTCGCCGAAGCGTGCCTGGATCTCCAGCAACTCGGTCCGGATCACCCCATCCAGCTTCTCGCGGCTGGCCAGCAGGCCCTCGAGATACTCGATGGTGGCCAGGAGTTGCCGCTGCTCCTCCTCCAGCTTCTCACGCTCCAGGCCGGTCAGGCGCTGCAGGCGCATGTCCAGGATCGCCTGAGCCTGGACCTGGCTGAAACCGAAGCGCTCCATCAGGCCGGTCCGGGCGCTGTCCGCGTCGCGGGATGCCCGAATCAGCGCGATGATCTCGTCGATGTGGTCCAGGGCCTTGAGCAACCCCGAAACGATATGCTCGCGCTTGCGGGCCTTGTCCAGTTCATACCGGGTGCGGCGCGTCACCACGTTGCGGCGATGGTTGATGAAGTGCTGCAAGCACTCCTTGAGACTCAGGACCCGCGGAACACCGTCGACCAGGGCCAGCAGGATCACCCCGAAATTGGCCTGCATGTCCGAGTGCTTGTAGAGCTGATTCATCACGACGTCAGGAATGGCGTCGTTGCGCAACTCGACGACGATCCGCATGCCCTTGCGGTTGGACTCGTCGCGCAGATCCGAGATCCCCTCGATGCGCTTCTCCTTGACGGCTTCCGCGATGCGTTCCACCAGGCGGGCCTTGTTCACCTGGTAGGGGATCTCGGTGACGATGATGGCGCGCTTGTCGCGCCGGATCTCCTCGACCTCCATGACCGCCCGGGTCGTGATGCTGCCCCGCCCCGTGGCGTAGGCATCCCGGATGCCGTGCTGCCCCAGGATCCGGGCGCCGGTCGGAAAGTCAGGTCCGGGGATGTGCTTCATCAGCTCTTCGAGCGGAAGCGATTCATCCTCCATCAAGGCCAGGGTGCCGTCGATCACCTCGCGCAGGTTGTGGGGCGGGATCTTGGTGGCCATACCGACGGCGATCCCGTCCGATCCGTTGACCAGAAGGTTCGGCAGCATGCAGGGAAGCACCGCCGGCTCCTGGGTGGTGTTGTCGAAGTTGGGCCACCAGTCGACCGTATCCTTGTCCAGGTCGCGCAACATCTCCATGGCCGGCCTGGCCAGACGGGCCTCGGTGTAGCGCATGTGGGCGGCCGAGTCGCCGTCGACGGAACCGAAGTTGCCGTGGCCCTGGACCAGGGGGTAGCGCAGGTTGAAGTCCTGGGCCATGCGGACCATGGCGTCGTAGACCGAGGCGTCGCCATGCGGATGATAGCGCGCCAGCACGTTCCCGACGGTAGCCGCCGACTTGCGGAAGGCCTTGTCCGGGGTGATGCCCTCCTCGTACATCGTGTAGAGGATTCGCCGGTGCACCGGCTTCAGGCCGTCCCGCACGTCCGGTAGGGCCCGCGAGACGATGACGCTCATCGCGTAATCGACGTAGGCCTCCTTCATCTCGTCCTCGATGGGTCGAGGTACGATCTGGCGCAGATCTTCGATGGCCATGGGCTCTCCTTGAAATGCCTGGCAGCCGGCCGCTTCTTCGAGTCCGACCCGCTAGATGTCCAGGTTCTTGACGTCCCGGGCGTACTCGATGATGAACTCGCGCCGGGGCTCGACCTGGTCCCCCATCAGGACGGTGAAGATCCGGTCGGCCTCGACGGCGTCCTCGTACTTCACCTGCCGCATGACCCGATTGGCCGGGTCCATGGTGGTGTTCCACAACTGCTCGGCGTCCATCTCGCCCAGGCCCTTGTAGCGCTGGACCGAGACGTTCTCGCCCATCTCCTCGAGCATGCGGTCCCGCTGTTCATCGGAAAAGACGTACTCGATGCGCTTGCCCTTCTTCAGGCCGTACAGGGGAGGTTGGGCGATGTAGACGTGGCCGCCCTCGATCAGCCTGGGCATCTGCCGGAACAGGAAGGTCAGCATCAGGGTCCGGATGTGGGCCCCGTCGACGTCGGCGTCCGTCATGATCACCAGTTTGTGGTAGCGCAGTCTCTCGGGGTTGAAGTCCTCGCCGATGCCCGTGCCCAGGGCGGTGATCAGGTTCCGGATCTCGGCGTTGGCCAGCATCTTGTCCAGGCGGGCCTTCTCGACGTTCAGGATCTTCCCGCGCAGGGGAAGGATCGCCTGGAAGTGCCGATCGCGGCCCATCTTGGCCGAGCCTCCGGCCGAGTCTCCCTCGACCACGAAAAGTTCCGATTCGGAGGGGTCGCGGCTGGCGCAGTCGGCCAGTTTTCCGGGAAGCGACGAGGACTCCAGGACTCCCTTCCGCCGCACCGTCTCGCGCGCCTTCTTGGCGGCCTCCCGAGCCCGCTGGGCGGCCAGGCACTTCTCGACGATGACCTTGGCCGCGGCCGGCTTCTCTTCCAGGAACATGCCGTAGTACTCGGAGAAGATCTGCTCGACGGCCGTGCGCATCTCGGAGTTCAGCAGCGAGATCTTGGTCTGGCTCTCGAACTGGGGGTCCGGCAGCTTGACCGAGATCACCGCGGTCAGACCTTCCCGGATGTCCTCACCGCTGAAGTTCTCGTCCTTCTCCTTCAAGAGGTTCCGGTTGCGCGCGAACTCGTTGGTCACCCGGGTCAGCGCGGTGCGGAAGCCGGTCACATGGGACCCACCCTCCAGGGTGTTGATGTTGTTGGCAAAGGAGTAGACGTTCTCCTGGTAGGAGTCGTTGTACTGCAGGGCCACCTCGATCTCGGAGTCCCCCGAGATGCGGTGCACGTAGAAGGGCGGGTGCAGGGCCTGCTTGTTCTGGGCCAGGTGCTCGACAAACTGGACGATCCCACCCTCGTAGCAGAAATGGTGCTGCTTGCCGGTGGACTCCTCGGTGATGTCGATGGTCAGGCCGCGGTTCAGGAAGGCCAGTTCGCGCAGGCGCTGGCTGAGCACCTCGAACGAGAAGTCCAGGCCTTCCGTGAAGATCTCGGGATCCGGGCTGAGGGTCACCCGCGTTCCCGTGCGCCCCTCCTCACCGGGATACTCCTCCATGGATCCGTCGACCAGGCCGCGCGAGAACCTCTGGACGTAGCGCTTGCCATCCCTCCAGACCTCGACCTCCAGGTAGCGCGACAGGGCGTTGGTGACCGAAACGCCGACCCCGTGCAGTCCGCCCGAGACCTTGTAGCCCTTGCCCTCGAACTTGCCCCCGGCGTGCAGTTGGGTCATGACGACCTGGACGGTGGGGATTCCCTCGGTTGGATGGATGCCCACCGGAATGCCCCGGCCGTTGTCCTGGACGCTCACCGCCCCGTCCCGATGCAGGCGCACCGTGATCTGGTCGCAGGCCCCGGCCAGGGCCTCGTCGACCGCGTTGTCCACCACCTCGAAGACGATGTGGTGCAACCCTCGAGGCCCGGTATCCGCGATATACATCCCGGGGCGCTTGCGCACCCCTTCCAGACCCTTGAGGACCTGGATCTCGCTCTCTCCATAGGCTCCGGGGGCCATCCGGTTGTCCTGGTCCGCGACCATCAGATCCGCGTCGGCGCCAGGCGCCACGCCCGTCGACTGGGAATCCATCCAAATCCTCCTACGACTCAACCCTGGAGTTGCTGCCGTCACTTCATCTTCAAGTCCGAGACCGGACCCCGGACGAACCGGACGGCTCCAGGGACGGCCTGGTGCCGGATCTCACCGGGGTTCGACTGAACCCTGCCGAGGGCGTCCCGCACCCCTATCCACACGCCCACCCTGAGGGGCCCCGACCCAAACCGACAGGACGCCCGCCCGACCCGAGCCCGGCGCGCGTCTGCGACTGGGAATCCGCACCATTGAGAGCCTCGACGCCCACCGGAACCTGATGGGGCTCCGGGGCTGCTGCGAACCCGCGAAGGAGGCCCGAAACCCGCCCGGTACAGCGCTTCCCCCAAACAGCTTCAGGTTCGCCAACCGGCCTGCCGGTCCTGCTTGCCACAAGCCCCCAGGGCCTGCTGGTAGACCTCCAGCATGCGGACCGACATCGCCTCGACCGAGAACCGTTCGGCCTGTTCCCGGGCTCCGTCGGACAGTCGTCGGAGCAGGGCCTCGTCCCCCACCAGTCGCACCATCGCGGCGGCGAACACTCCGGTGTCCCCGGGCTCCACCAGGAATCCGCTGCGCTCGGGGAGCACGGCCTCGGTCGTTCCCGAAGCGCGCACCGCCAGGACCGGAACCCCGGCGGCCTGGGCCTCCAAGAGCACCAGGCCCTGGGTCTCGGTCTGGGAAGTGAAGACGAAGGCCGTGGCCGCCGCCAGGTAGTGCCTCAGACTGGCCCGGGGGCGGTAGCCCAGGAAGGCCGCGTGTCCTTCCAGACCCAACTCCAGGGCCCGGGCCTGCAGGGCTGGACGCTCGGGTCCATCACCGACCAACACCAGGCGCAGGCGAGGGTCATCGCGGCGGGCCCTGGCCACCGCCTCCAACAGGAAGTCCAAGGACTTCTCGCGCGCGACCCTGCCCATGTAGAGGAGGATCCGATCCCCGTCCTGCAAGCCCAGTTCCTGGCGCGGGCCCGAGGCGTCACCGCCCTGGAAACTGGCGACGTCCACGCCCGTCGGGATCACGCTGAGCGGCCTGCGCAGGCCCTGCTGTACCTGGCGCTCGGCGACCTCCCGACTGGGCGCCACCACGGCGGCCGAGGTATTCCAGAACCACCGACACAGACCCACTGCCACCGGCTTCAACCACGGGGGCGGGAGCGGGACGTAGTGCAGATACTCTTCGAAGAGCGTGTGATGCGTGAAGACGCGTGGACGTCCCAGGCGGGCCGCCACCCACCACCCGAAGAGGCCGACGTTGAAGGGCGTATGAAGGTGGACCACATGGGGCGCGAACCGGGAAGCCTCCAGGAAGTTGACGGCCGGCCAGGGGAGACTGACCCGCTCTTCGGGATGAAGGGGAAAGGTGAACGAAGAGAAGCGCCGCACCCAGGCCTCCGCGTCGCTGTGACCGGGCACACTGGGCGCGAAGAGTCGGACCTGGTGACCGGCACGGCGCAACGCGCTGGCCAGCAGTTGGATCGAAGTGGTCACACCGTTGACGATCGGATGGTAGCAGTCCGAGAACATGGCCACTCTCATGGCAGGCCCGCCTCTCCTTGAACACGCCGGAGGGTTCCCGCGACCACGTGCCACGAGGTGGTTCCGGCCGGCACCTGGCCCGGTCGGCTCGTGGCCGTCAGGAAGACCTGGGGCCACTCCGCCAGGATCTCGACCAGTCGCCCCTGCCGGCCAGGATCCAACTCCGAGAAACAGTCATCCAACAGCATCAACGCGCCCTCATCCTGGCCCAGCACCGCGGCCTCGGCCAGTCGGAGCGCCAGGGCGGCGCTGCGCTGCTGGCCCTGGGAACCATAGCGGCGCAGACTCCGACCCGCCAGGCGCAGTTCCAGGTCATCCCGATGAGGCCCCAGCATCGTCGTCCCCCGCCGCAGGTCCTCGCGACGCCCCCGACCCAGGGCTTCCAGAACTTCCTGGGCGTTCTCCGGCGCACCGGGCCGGTGCGCGAGATCCAGGTCCGACCTGCTGTCCGACAGTCTGCGGAAGAGGTCCGACGCGACCGACCGCAGACGCTCCACAGCCGTCTGGCGCTGCGGTATCAGGACGCCTGTCAGCGCCGCCAGTTGCTGATCCCAGGGTTCCAGCTCGGCAGAGGACGGCGGGGGGCGCCGCCGCAGCAGTTCGTTGCGCTGGCGCAGGACGGTCTGCAGTCGCGCCAGCGCCGCCAGGTAGGTGGGCGAACCCTTACACAGCAGCAGGTCAAGGAAGCGTCGGCGGACCTGGGGGGAACCCTGCACCAACGCCAGGTCTGCGGGCGTGAACAGGGCCAGGGGAACCTCGCCCAGGAATTCGGCCATCCGGCGCACGGGAAGCCGCCCCTTGAGAACCGTGCGTTCCAGACTGCCATCGGGACGCCGGACCCAGCGAAGTTCCAGATCCCGTGAGCCTCCCTGAGCCCGACGGAAGCGCGCCTTGACCTTGGCCCCCTCGCCGCACCAACGGAGCATCTCCACCTCCCGAGCCGCCCGGAAACTGCGCAGTGCCCCCAAGAGGTACAAGGCCTCCAGGAACCCCGTCTTGCCCTGCGCGTTCTCCCCCACCAGCAGGTTCAGGCCCGCAGGGAAGTCCAGTGACAGGCTGGAGAAATTGCGGAAATCTATCAGTTCCAGGCTTTCCAGGACCACGAACGCCCCTTCGCCCTGGTCCTGCCCGCCCCTCCGCGACGAAGGCCCCCGAGGGCCTGCGGTCGAAAGGCAGTTGTATGCTGCAGCGCCTTTCCTCCTCCCTGAGACAGGCGGCCGACGACCTTCACTTCTCGAAGGGGTTGCGCCGGGGCCGCCTGCTGGAGGCGTGGGTCGAGGCCGTGGGCCCGCTTCTGGCCCATCAGGTGGCCCCTGCGGATATCCAGGGGGAGACGCTCCACCTGATCTGCACCAGCCCGACCTGGTCGCAGGAGATCCTGCTTCATCAAAAGGCGATCCTGGACCGCCTCAACCGGCTCCTGGGAGATCCCCCCGTGCGCCGTCTCCGCTGCCGCATCGGACGCTTCCAACCCCACCCGAACCCTCCCTCCCCCGTTCGTGAGGAGCGCTACGCCTGGGACCAGGTCGTCCTGGACGAGGAGACCAGCGAACGGATCGAGCGCCTGGTCGCCGAGATCCGCGACCCGGCCCTGGCCGAGCGCCTGAAACGCCTGATGATCCAGACCGAACGCCGTCGTCTGGTCGCCTTTCGCAGCGGCGCCATCCGCTGTGCCTCCTGCGGAATGCCGACCCCGCAGAGCCCGTGCCGCAGTTGTCGCCGCGAGGCGCAGGCCCTCCGCCGACAAACCCTGGAGCGGCGCCTGGCCGGCTCGCCGTGGTTGACCAGGTCCGACCTGCTGGAGGACTTCCCCGATCTGCGCCCCGAGGACTTCCTGGAGATCAAGACCCGGCTGCGCAGTCGCCTGGAACAGGCGGCCTGGGCTGGAATGCGGGCCCTCCCGCAGGGTGCCCCCCTCCCCGACTCCCTGCGCGCGGACCTGGTAGAACTGGTCATGCTGACCACGGGTCTTCCGGCCCACCGCCTGGACACCAGACACGTCCGACACGCCCTGTGTCCGACCCTGGCCAGGGCCTATCTGGAGAATCGCGCCTGCGGACCCTGGGACGCCTCGGTCTCACCCCGCCGCAAGGGGACCCGTCCGGAAGCGGACGACCGGGCTACCAGGCCCGAAACTCCCCGTCGGAGGTAGACTCCGGGCGCTCCTCCTCGGGGTCCAGGGCCTCCCAGCGAAACTGGCGGGAACCGGAGGTCTGCCCGGGCGAGAAGAGGCCCGGTTGGAAACCTTGCTCATCGGTGGGTTCCGGAACCTGCGCAGCGGGCGCAACGGAAGTCTGGACCCGCGACTCGGGCTCCTCCACCTCCTGGAAGGCCAGGCGGCGCGGCCGCTTCGGTGTCGCGGGCATCTGGGACGGCCGGTGCTGTCGGGTCAGGCGCTCGGGCTCGAAGGGCGAAGGTTCACCGTGCCGCACTTCGGAATCGTCAGGTTTGGCCGGGGCGGGCAGCGGATCGACGCGGTAGTCCTCAGGTCCCAGACCCAGATTGGCCTGCATCCGCGCCTCGGCCCAGGTGCCGACCAGCGGCAACCTCAGGAAACGACCGTCCCCGACACGCCAGGCAGTGTAGAACAGGAACGAACCATAGAAGGCCAGGACGAAGAACCCGCCGGAAAAGACACCCAGGCCTACGATTCCGGAGAAGGTCGGGCTCCCTCCAGGCAGCACCTTGAGGATCACCCAGATCACGGCCGCCAGCAGCAGGCATCCCCCGCTGGACAGGAGCCCCAAGGCCAGACCCTGCAGGGCATGGAAGTGGACGAACGGCTCCTCCCTGCGGGCTCCCAGCAGCACCATGGGTGCCGCCAGGGGCCAGAGCGGGTAGCACAACCCGGAAAGCATCCGGTCCTCTTCGGAAAGCGGAGGCAGGATATCCACCGCGACCCTCCTCGATTCCCGGTCTGGGCCCCCTACCGGCCGACCTTGGCCATCCAGGCCCGGGCCTCCTTCTCGGCCAGGAAGGAGGTGGGATCCACCTGCGCGCCAGCCCGCACGACCTCGTAGTGAACGTGAGGACCGGTCGAAATCCCGGTGCTGCCCACGTAGGCGATGGTCTGCCCCTTCCGCACGAAGGACCCGACCCCACTGACCAGACTGGAACAGTGCCCGTACAGGGTGGACAGACCGTTGCCGTGGTCGATGGTCACGGCATTCCCGTATCCCGAAAGCCAACCGCTCTGCACGACGCGACCGGCAGCCGTGGCCCGGATCGGCGTCCCGTGCGGGGCCGTGATGTCGATTCCGGTGTGCATCCGCCCGTAGCCATAGACTGGATGAACCCGCCAGCCATACGGAGAACTGATGGACCCCAGGCAGGGCCACAAGGACGGTGTCGCATTCAGGGCTGCCCGCTCGCGCTCGCGCCGCAGCTTCTCGCGGTAGTCCACCGCAGCCGCGCGCAGCCGACCCAGGTCGGACTCGCGTCGCTCGACGGTCGTCATCAGGTTCCGGTATTCCAGCTTCATCCGCAGGGAATCGCGAAGCGAGCCGGACCGTGAACCCTTCAACCCCCTGCGGGTCGTGGGAGCCTTGCCGACGACCCGTCCGATCTGGGCCAGCTCCTTGTCCTGACTCTGCAGTTCAGACCACAACTGCTCGAAGCGCTCTTCGGCCAGGGCCAGCATCTGCGCCTTCTCGCGCTCGCGCAGGGCCAGAGCCGCTCGATACTGTTCGTTGGCCCGCTCCAACTCCTGGATCCGCGCTTCATAGCGCAGGGTTCCCCGATCCAGCCAGCCCCCCAACTGCCAGGCCACCACGGCTGCCAGGATCGCCAGCATGCCCACGACCAGTGGACTCAAACGCAGACTCACCCCCCGGCCGGCCGTCATGAACTTGACAACCACGCCCCCGTGCCGCCTGGTCTTGACAACTTTCATCAGGGTGATTCGCCTCGTGAAGGTCTGGAAACTGTCCGACAGGTGTCGGACTCGTTGGGATTTGCCTCCCGTTCCACGGAGGCCCCGCGAGTCCTGCCCACTCGACTCGGGATCCAGGATCCCCGCCACTTTGGTGGACATGTTGGACGTGATGTTACAGGATCGCCACCTGTGGAAAAACTGTGCACACGGTGGACAAAAAAATATAGACCCCTACTGCCCCAAGGCACCGGGTCTACCAAGAAAGGCCAGGCTCCCGTGTTCGAAGCTCGGGCGATCCGCTTCACATCGGCGGTCCCGCTTACGGCTGCTCGCTTCCGCGCCTGACCGGGTTCACAGGCCTCCAATTGAGCGGAGCCCGAGCTTCGAACACGGGAGTCAACCCGGCACAGCGCCGGGCGCCCCACAAAACTGGCGGAGAGGGAGGGATTCGAACCCTCGAGGCGAGTTTTAAGCCCACCTACACGACTTCCAATCGTGCGCTTTCAACCATGCTCAGCCACCTCTCCACGGAACCTGACTTCAACACCCGCCCGTCATTCCGGGCTGCTGGCGGAGAGGGAGGGATTCGAACCCCCGAGGAGGATAGTAAGTCCCCCTGCTCGATTTCGAGTCGAGTGCATTCAACCGGGCTCTGCCACCTCTCCAGATAAACACCTGCGACCAAGAAAGAACTGCTGCACCAGATCCTGGCATTCCGCCCGAAGGACCCCTCCGCGGACCTGGACATGGTGGTCCATTCCAGGATAGTCCACCAGGTTCAACAGGGATCCGGCACAACCCACCTTCGGGTTCACCGTCCCGAAAACCAGCCTGCGGATTCTCGCCTGAAGGATCGCCCCGGCGCACATCGGACACGGCTCCACCGTTACGTAGATATCCGCACCTTCCAGGCGCCAGTCCCCGATTCTTCGCGCTGCCTTCCGCAGGGCCAGGGTCTCGGCGTGACCCAGGGGGTCACGGCGTGTCTCCCGCAGGTTCCACGCCCGTGCCAACCGTTCGCCGTTCCGGACGATGACGGCCCCTACGGGAACCTCGCCCAGCGCCAACGCTCGACCAGCGGCCCTGACGGCCTCTCGCATCCATTCCTGATCGCTCATCAGGTTCCATCTTCAGTTTTCAGGGCTCTCGGACCTCACCTCTCCCATCCGGACATCCAAAGGGCCCCAGGAATTCCCGGGACCGAGCGGCGGGTCGGTCGGTCCTGTCTGGCGCGCCGGGCAGGGATCGAACCTGCAACCTTCGGCTCCGGAGACCGACGCTCTATCCATTGAGCTACCGGCGCCCGTCGGGGCCCTGAAGGGCCCGTTCTGCAGACCGACCGGCCCGCACAGCGGAGCCATCGTAGCACAGCGCCCGCAGGCTTGACAAGATGGCTCCCCGGAATTTGCCCCGGCCCGGCGAGCGCGGCTGGCGGCTACGCGCACCGGGCCGGGGCCTTGGGACGTGCCCGACGGCACCCGCCTCAGGACATCCCGGCCTCCGCCAACTCGCGCAGGCGCACCGGCATACACACGTAGTCGAAGTCGGGATCGTCCAGGGGTCGCAACACGGCGCTGTGACTGTCGTCCTGCAGGTCGAATTGGACCTCTTCGGTATCCAGGACGGCCAGGCAGTCCAGAACGAACTTTCCGTTGAAGGCGATCGTCAGGGGCTCACCCTCAAGCAGAGCCGGGATCTCTTCCCGAGCCGAACCGACGTCTGGCGTGTTGGCCGACAGGACCAGTCGATCCTCCGTGAACTCCATCCTGACGAGTTTCGGCGAATCCTTCTCCTGGGCCACGATGATCACCCGGCGCAGGGAGTTGGCCAGCGATTCACGCCCCAGGCGGCACGTTCTCTGGAACTGCCGGGGGATGACGCGATTGTAGTCCGGGAACGAACCCTCCAGGATCCGGCAGTGGAACTGGGCGCCCGGAACTCGGAAGAAGACCTGTGCTTCACTGACCAGGACCTCGACCTCCTCCTCGCCATCCCCGAAGATCTTCACCATTTCCTGCATGGCCCGGGCCGGAATCACGACCCGAGCCTGACGTCCATCCGACTCTTCCATGGCCGCCGACATGCGCGCCAGGCGTCGGCCATCGGTGGCCACCAGGGTAACCCTCTCGGGTTCCAGGACGGCCAGGATTCCCGTCATGACAGGCCTCGACTCGTCGGCTTCGGCGGCTGCGATGCCGACCCGGTGGACCATGGTGCGCAGGAGCCTGCGAGGCAGCACCAGCGCGGGGACGTTCTCGGGTGCAGGCAGGCGGGGGTACTCTTCCGCCGGAAGGGTGGCCAGCTCGAACAGGGCGCGCCCGCTCCGCAACGTCAGGCTACCCTCGCGAGCAATCTGCATGCTTGCCGGACCGCTGGGAAGCTTGCCGACGATCTCGGCCAGAAGCCGCGCCGAGCACGTGGTGGCACCCTCTTCGTGGACTCGAACCGGTATCGAGGTCTGGACGCCGACGTTGAGGTCGGTGGCTGTCAGACGCAGCTCGTCCCCCCGGGCCTCCATCAGGATGTGGCCCAGGATGGGCAGCGGGCTGCGCGAGCTGATGCCTCGGGACACCTGAGCCAGGGCGTTCTCCAAGACGGTCTTTTCACAGTCCAGGTGCATGCTCGGTTCTCCATTCTTCTTTATAGATCTTCGTAGTCGTCGTAATAGGGGGTGTGCATGTTGGGGACAAGTGATTGAATATCCCTCAAGTCAGGGCTTTGCGGCTGCTGCCGCGTGGGGACAGGTCGTGGACTCCCTCTGGATGGCCATCCCCTTTTCCACCAAGTGTTCGTCGGGCCTCGGGTTATTCAATCTGACTCACAGGCTTGTGAAAATTCTTCCACACGTTGTTCAATTTGGTTGACGCTGGCTACAGGCTGGCGCTCGCTCGCGACGGCCCCACAAGCGACACCAACCGCGCCTGGGAACCAGGGCGGTTGGCAGCGATTCGGGGTCGTTTCCTCGCGTTCAGCGTCCAGGGTTCTTCAAGCGCTCCCGCAGGTTGGCGATGCTGGTCTTGAAGTAGTGGTCGTCCAGGTTGGCATCGACCTTGCGGTGGGCGTGCAGGACGGTGGTATGGTCCTTGTGACCGAAGTGGGCTCCGATCTCGGGGTAGGATGCGTCCGTCATCTCCTTGCAGAGGTACATGGCGATCTGTCGAGGGCGGACGATCCGTTGGTCCTTACGCTTGCCGATCAGTTCTTCGTGGCTCATGCCGAAATACTCGCAGACGATCTTCTTGATGGTGGGAACGTCCACGACCTTCAGGTCGGTGTCCTTCAGCATCTCCTGCAGGGCTTCGGTCGCGTTGTTCAGGTTCAGGGCGCGACCGGTCAGCGAACAGAAGGTAACCACCCGGGTCAGGGCGCCTTCAAGCTCGCGGATGTTGTCCAGGAACCTCTCCGCGATGAAGGTCAGGACGTCCTGGGACACCGGCGTGCCGCACATTTCGGCCTTCTTGCGCAGGATCGCCACGCGGGTCTCCAGGTCAGGCGGCTGGATGTCGGCGATCATGCCCCATTCGAAGCGGGAGCGCAGGCGGTCCTGGAGCGTCGGCATCTGGCGGGGTGGTCGGTCACTCGACATGACGATCTGCTTGTTGTTCGCGTGCAGCTCGTTGAAGGTGTGGAAGAACTCTTCCTGGGTCCGCTCCTTGTTGATGAGGAAGTGGATGTCGTCGATCAGCAGGACGTCCACGTTGCGGAATTTGCGTCGGAACTCCTTCATCTGGGAGTCACCGATCGATTCAATCAGTTCGTTGGCAAACTGTTCCGCGGCGATGTAGACCACGCGCTTGCGCCGGTTCCTGGCCAGGACGACGTTGCCGATGGCGTTCATCAGGTGGGTCTTGCCCAGTCCGACGCCCCCGTAGATGAACAGGGGGTTGAAGGCCTTGGCCGGACTGTCGGCAACGGCTTGGGCCGAGGCGGCCGCCAGACTGTTGCTGTAGCCTCGGACGAAGGATTCGAAGGTCAGGTGGGGGCGCAGGGGGATGCCTCCGAAGTCTGCGGCGGGAGCCGGACGTTCGGTGGGAACGGGCTCGACAGAGGCGGCAGTGCGCCGTGGCGTCCGGACCGTTGAAGTGGGGAGCTCGTTAAGGACGAATTCCAACTCCATGTGGTCGCGGCCCATGACGTCGCGGAGGATGGTGTCCAGGCGCGCCTTGTGGTCGGAACGGGTCAGGAAGTCCTTCTGGAAGGGCGGCAGGCCAACCTGGAAGCGGGGCCCCTTGAGTGAAAGGGGTTGGGCATCGCTGAGCATGGACCGTACCGGGGCGTCGACACAGCTCAGGCAGCGAGTCCAGATATCCTCCAGATCCGGCTCGCCGCCGACGGCGTTGTCTGACATGAGTTCCTCCTTCTTGTTCCAGTTCCACAGCCGGCTCGCAGTCAAGCCGAAAACCACGCCCCCCGAACGAGAGGCCATGGGCTTCCGGTCGTAGAGCATCGAGCTGCCGTTGGGAGATGGAATACTACCCTGCGTTGGTGCCACCGCTCTGTCGTCACGGGCGTCGGTGGTCGTTTTCCCAGTCCAGTTCGCGCACTCGTGCCGGGTTGGCCGGACCCGGACGCGTTCCTGGATGCCGTGCCTTGGGTGTTCCAGGTGGGGGCCTGGTCACGAGCGGGCAGGGGAGGCGGTCCGGATCCGGGCCCCCCGAGGTCGGAGCCCTGGCGATCGGAAGCGGGTTTCGGATCGTCTCCAGGGGCTTCCTTTCGAAAGTCCATCGAATCGTCATCCACATGTCCACAGAGCATGGTGCAAGCCTGTGGATAAGTGGATGGATCCGCGTCGGGACAGGTCCGAAATCCCTTGTCTTGGAGGTCCGTCACGGAGTCTGTATCCACAGGATCCACAGGGTTATCCACACGCCTGCTTCCGACTCCGGTCCGACCAGGCTCTTCGGCCAGGGGTGCTTATAATCCTGTCTTCAGGTATCTTGTGGATCGTCGATGGAGAGACGGACGCGTCCGACGGGGGGCCGGACCCGACCGTCGGACGCGTTTGAACCCGGAACACCCGGGACCGGAACGCCCGGGGGGTGCCTGGACCCGTGACTGCGGTGGCCGCGGCTGGGAGCCACCGAGGTGCGGCCGGCGAGCCTTCGGGGTGGGGCCTTGGGAGGGTCCGGGAAGCGCAGGGATGCTCCTCCGTCCGTGGGGTCCGGCCCGGTCCGGTGCCCGGGGTGTGCGGACCCCGGCCCCCTGGCCCGCCCGAGGAGGCCGACCATGTCCTTGCCGCCGCTGGGGTTCAGCAAATGAAGTCCATGTTGACAGGCAATTGCCTTCCTCCTATACTTTCGAGGCTGCGATAGCAAGCGCAGCTTTTGGTTTTCCATACCGCTGGACCTGGATGAGTCCGCGGAGGTTTCTGGAGGAGTCTGCAACCCATGAAGAGGACCTATCAGCCCAAGAAGCGGCGTCGTCTGACGAACCACGGCTTTTTCGCCCGCATGGCCACTCCTGGTGGTCGCAATGTCCTGGCCCGGAGGCGCAGGAAGGGTCGCAAGCGTCTGAGCGCCTGACCTGTTCTTGCATGGCGGTGAGGACCCTCAAGAAAGCCAGGGACTTCGATCGGGTCTTCCGCCAGGGGCGGTCGACGGCCGGGCCTGAACTGATTCTGTATAGTCTGCGCCATTCCCGGCCTGGCCGGCGGGTGGCCTTCTGTGTCAGCAAGAAGTTGGGTTCGGCAGTCGTCCGCAACCGCGTGAGGCGACGCCTGCGAGAGGTCTACCGCCTGAACCAGGAGAAGCTTGCTGCGCGATGGGATCTGATCCTGCTGGCGCGTCCGGCGACGCGAACGGCCCGCTTCCAGATCTTGGAAAGTCTGTTCCTGAGCCTGGCGGGTCGAGCGGGCCTTCTGCGCAAGGGCGGGCTCCCAACGTCCTGAGCCGTTTGGCTGTGGGCGTGATTCGGGTCTATCAGGCGGTCTCCCGGCATACACCGCCGGTGTGTCGCTTCTCTCCGACTTGTTCGGAGTACGCGAGGCAGGCGATCGTTCGCCATGGTCTCTTGAAGGGCGCCTGGTTGGCCCTATGCCGCCTGGGCCGGTGTCATCCCTTCCACCCCGGTGGCCACGATCCCGTGCCGTGAGGCCAGATCAAAGGAAGGTTCCGTATGCTCGATGCCCTGGCACACCTGATGATCGTCGTGCTCCGGAGCCTGGAGGCCGTCA
This sequence comes from uncultured Burkholderiales bacterium, assembly GCA_964595195.1. GTDB lineage: Bacteria > Vulcanimicrobiota > Xenobia > Xenobiales > Xenobiaceae > CAZQPM01. The sequence continues at coordinate 19,753 of CAZQPM010000015.1, forward strand.
CGCACTCATACGGTCTGGCGATCGTCCTGTTTGCCGTCTTGATGAAACTGGTCCTGTATTATCCGACCAAGCAGCAGTACCAGGCCATGCGGGATATGCAGAAGATCCAGCCCGAATTGGCCAGGATCCAGGAACAGTACAAGGACGACCAGCAACTGTCGCAGCAGAAGCAGATGGAATTGATGCGGCAGCACAACGTCAATCCGATGGCGGGTTGTCTGCCGATGCTGATACAGATGCCGATCCTGTTCGCGATCTGGCGTGCGATCATGATGGATCAGCACCTCTTCGAGAATTCCTACTTCCTGTGGATCCACCCGGGCCCTCTGCAGGGGCATTTCTCCCAGTACCTGGCATCCAGTCTGGCCGGTCGGGATCTGCCGATGATCCTGTTCTACGGATTGACGATGTACCTCTCGCAGCGCCTGACTCCCACCCAATCCAGTCAACCCGGGCAGCAGAAGCAACTGGCCATCTGGATGACCGTCCTGTTCTCGTGGATGATGTGGACCTACAACTGGCCGTGCGCGCTCATCCTCTATTGGAGCGTGTTCTCTTTGCTGACGATCGTTCAGCAGTCGATGATTATGCGGACTCCCCAGTCGGAAGCTGCCGCCTGATGGAGTCCGGTCGGGAGGAATGGACCATGCCGGAGTCTTTGGAGCCCCTCGAGGACGAGCTCGAGGACGAGGAGTTCGATGAAGAGGACGAGGCGGGCGAGGAGGATGAGGCTTCTCCCGAAGAGTGGGAGGAGGCCGATGATCCGATCGCTGACCTGCTCTTCGAACTGGTCAGCCGCATGGGCTTCCAGGATGTGGACATCGAGTGGGAGGAGCGGGAGGACCATGTCCGCTACTTTGTCGAGGGGACTGACCTCGGCGTCCTGATCGGGCGTCATGGAAGCACCTTGGAGGCCCTGCAGTATCTGGTGGGAGTCATCAATTCGCGCCGGAGCCTGGTGGAGCACAAGATCATCGTCGACATCGAGGGCTACCGGGAGCGCAGGGAGTCGCGGTTGCGCCGACTGGCTCTGAGGACTGCCAGCGAAGCGATTCGGGAAGGCCAGGAGATCGCTCTGGAGCCGATGCCGGCAGGAGACCGCCGGGTCATCCATCTGGCTCTATCCAGCAACGCTTCGGTCAGCACGTACTCCGAGGGCGAAGACCCGGATCGCTGCGTGATCGTGGCGCCGCGGCGGGATCGCCGCTGAGGACTTGAGCCTCGTCGGTTCGTTGGCTGACGACACCATCGTCGCTGTGGCCACACCCCCTGGAGAGGGAGGTGTGGCCATTATTCGTTTGAGCGGGTCTCAGGCCGGCAACATTCTGTCTCGGGTGGTTCAGGGTGGCCCGAAGGATGGTGCCTGGAGCTCCCATCGACTGTATCTTGGTCTGGCGCGGTCGCTTGAGGGTCGCGTCCTGGATGAAGTCCTGGCCGTGCTGATGCGCGCGCCGCAGTCCTACACCCGACAGGACGTGGCCGAAATCCACTGTCACGGCGGTCTGGCCATCCCGGGCCTGGTCGTGGACGCCTGCGTCGCCGCTGGGGCCAGGTTGGCGCGGCCCGGTGAGTTCACCCTGCGCGCCTTCCTGTCGGGTCGTCTCGACCTGGCCCAGGCGGAGTCGGTCCTGGCCTTGATCCAGGCCGGTTCTGCGGCTTCGGCGCGTCTGGCCGCAGAGGGCTTGCGGGGGGCCCTGTCGCGCCGGGTGGGGGAAGCCCGCCGCGAACTGCTGGACTGCCTGAGCGCCTTGGAAGCCGGCCTGGACTTTCCAGACGAGACCCAGGATCTGGACGAAGCCCTGGTCCTGGGCCGGGTCGACCGGAGTCGGACCATGCTTCAGGGGCTGATCGAGCTGGCCGAAGAGGGGCGGATGTGCACCGAGGGCATGCTGACCGTCGTCGTCGGCCCTCCCAACGCCGGAAAGTCGACGTTGTGGAACCATCTTCTGGGTGAGGAGAGAGCCCTGGTGACGCCGCACGCCGGGACGACCAGGGACCTCCTCGAGTCCCACCTCCAGTTGAAGGGCCTGCACCTGCGCCTGGTCGACACGGCGGGTTTGCGGCGGTCCACCGACCCCGTCGAAGTCCTGGGCATCGGTCTGACCCAGCGAACTCTAGGGCAGGCGGAGGTGCTCCTGGTCATCCTCGATTCCAGCGCCGAATGGCCCGAGTCCCTCGAGGAGGTCTGCCAGCGGGCCCTGGCCGTGCCCTGCGTCGTGGTGCTCAACAAGGCGGACCTGCCCACGAGGCTCGAATCGAGCCAGGTCGTCCGGCGCTTTCCATCCGCCCGGATCGTGTGCACGTGCCTCCTTCAGAGCGCTGGAGTGGAAGTCGTGAAGGAGGCTCTGGCAGAGGCCTGCCGGGCTGCGGGTGCGGGGCGGACCGGAGGAGGCCTGCCGGCGAACCGAAGACAGTTGCAGGCACTGCTTCGCGCTCGTGGTCACCTGGAGGATCTGGAATCGGGTCGGTCGACTGGGATTCCCCTGGATTGCCTGGCTGTCGATCTGCGCTTGGCCGTTTCTGCTCTGGGTGAGATCTCAGGAGACGATGTGACCGAAGAGGTCCTGGAGCGCATCTTCGCGTCCTTCTGCATCGGCAAATAGCCGCGGTATCACGTGCTCGGTTCCAGGTGCCGGGGAGGTGACCTGGATTCGAGCGGCCTCGTCCGGCATGTCCTGGCGCGGGTTGGGTCGGATACGCTCTTGGTTTCACGTGAAACATGGGAGGTCTGAATGGCTCGGGCGGATGTCGTGGTCGTCGGTGGGGGTCACGCCGGTTGCGAGGCGGCACTGGCTGCAGCCAGATTGGGCTGCGCCGTGACCATGGTGACGGGAAGTCTGGCCCAGATTGCCCGCTTGCCGTGCAATCCTTCGCTGGGTGGACCTGCGAAGGCTCATCTGATTCGCGAGATCGATGCCCTCGGGGGCGAGATGGCCAGGGTCATCGACGCCACCCACATCCATATTCGAACACTGAATACAGGGAAGGGGCCGGCAGTTCAAGCGTTGCGGGCCCAGGTGGACAAGCCGGCCTACTCGGCTCACATGGCAGCGGTGGTCCTGGGTCAGGGCGGTGTGGAGGTGGTCGTGGACCAGGTCGAGGACCTGCTGACCCGGAGAGGGCGGGTGATGGGCGTCAGGTGCCTGTCGGGCAGGACCCTGGCCGCCGGTGCCGTGGTCCTGGCGACAGGGACCTTCCTGTCTGGGATGCTCTATATGGGCAGCCTCAGTGTGCCCGGTGGTCGTTCCGGGGAGGGTCCCGCGTCGGGATTGGGGGAGACCCTGTCGCGATTGGGGCTGGCCCTGGGCCGGATGAAGACCGGGACCTGCCCCCGCGTTCATCGAGACTCCTTGGACTTGCGCGGGCTGGATGTCCTGTCGCCCAGCCGGGAGGGCCTGGTCTTCTCGGATCTGTCTGCGTTGGCGGTGCCCGGTCGGCAGGTCGACTGCCACCTGACCCGGACAACCGACGTCACCAGGTCCGTGGTTGTGGGCAATCTGCAGCGCTCGCCGCTGTATTCCGGTCTGATCTCCGGCGTGGGCCCCCGATACTGCCCATCCCTGGAAGACAAGTTCGTGAGGTTTCCTGACCGATCCGAGCACTTGGTCTTCGTGGAGCCTGAAGGCCTGAGCACTCCGGAGGTGTACCTGCAAGGCGTCTCGACCAGCATGCCGCTTGACGTCCAGCAGGCCATGGTCCGCAGCCTGCCGGGATTGGAGAGAGCGGTCCTGCTCCGGCCTGGATATGCGGTGGAGTACGATTACGTCGATCCCACCCAACTGCAGTCCACCATGGAAGTGCGCGGGCATCGCGGTCTGTTCCTGGCCGGGCAGATCAATGGCACTTCGGGGTACGAGGAGGCGGCTGCCCAGGGGCTGCTGGCCGGCGTCAACGCGGCCCGCAGCGCTGGGGGAGAGGAACTCGTGACCATCGGTCGGGACCAGGCCTACCTGGGGGTCCTGGTGGATGACCTGGTGTGCCGGGGAACCCGCGAGCCCTACCGTATGCACACGAGTCGTGCCGAGTTCCGCCTCCACTTGAGACAGGACAACGCCGATGACCGTCTGACTCCCCTGGGCCGCCGGCTGGGTTTGGTCAGCGAGTCCCGTTGGCGCGTCTATCAACAGCGACGGCTTGAGGCGGAGCGAGAGGTCGACAGGCTCATCCACCGACGTCTGGGCCTGTCCGAGTCGGAGTCGCTGGCTGCCAGACTGGGCGCCTCGGTTGCTCCCGGGTCGGTCCTGGCCGACATCGTGCGCCGGCCTGGAGTCTGCCTGCGTCAGGTTCGGGATTGGGAGGCTCTGGCGCCTCTGGATTCTCGAGTGGAAGTCAAGGTCGAGACCTGCTTGAAATACCAGGGTTACCTGGCTCGCCAGGAGGCAGAGGTCGCCCGGTCCCGGCGCTGGGAGGAGGTCTGCATCCCGGAGGACTTCCATCTGTCCGGGTTGTCTGGAGTCTCTGCTGAGGCGGTCGAGAAGTGGCGCATCCAGCGGCCCCGGAGTGTTGGTCAGGCCGGGCGCATTCCGGGAGTCTCGCCCGCGGACGTCTCCGCCCTGTTGGTGCATCTCAGACGGTGGCAACACGGAAGTTGTGCCTGAGAACGGTGGCTGCGTGCCTGCTGCAGGGAACCTGGGGTTCTTCTGCAGGATCAGAATTGGAGGTGGATCTTGGATTTTGTTGCAGGAATCGAGGAGGGCGCGAGTAGCCTGGGAGTCCGGCTTCCGGCCGGGGCGGTCGAGGGTCTGTCTCGGTTTGCGGTGGCGCTGGTGGAGAGGGGTCGGGACCGAGGGGTTACCTCGCTGGGAGACCCTCGAGAGGTGTTGAGGGAACTGATCCTGGACGCGCTGGCGGCAGCCCCCGACCTTCCCACCGGAGGGCGGATCGGTGACCTGGGCTCCGGAGGAGGAATCCCAGGCGTGCCCCTGGCCCTGGCGCGTCCGGATCTCCGGTTGGTCCTGGTGGAGTCGCTAGGCAGGAAGGTCAGTTGGATCCAGGAGCAGGTCGAGGTTCTGGGACTGGGTGATCGGGTGGAGGTTCTGCCCATCCGGGCCGAGGATATGGCGCGAGACCCGGCGTGGCGTGGAGCTCTGGACGGTGTGGTCGCCAAGGCCCTGGCCTCGTTGCCCGTCCTGGTCGAGTTGGGACTGCCACTATTGAGGGTCGGGGGCTGCCTGTATGCCTACAAGGGGCCCTCGTGTACCCAGGAGGTCCAGGGGTGCGGGCGGGCCCTGCGGGAGTTGAGGGGAAGCCTCGTGGGTCAGAGGGCCTACCGGGTGGTCGACCGGGATCGCGTCCTGTGCGTGGTGTGCAAGGACGGGCCCACGCCCGAGCGTTATCCCCGGCGCGCCGGGATTCCCGAGCGCAAGCCCCTGTGAGGGCGGGACCCGGAGGACTGGCGGGGCAGGGGGCGGTCTGTCGCGGTGGCAAGGATGCGGGCTCGGCTGAACAGGTTGTCATTGGCCACCCGTAAAAGGCCACTCAAGGCCACCCATCAGGGCCAGTTGTTAGCGCCCGTATTTACCCCCTCGATTCCTCGAGATCCATGCCAGTTGAAGATCGCTTCTCCGACCCCTTCAAAGATCCCCTTTTCGGGGTCGTCGAAGGGGCCCTGGGAGAGCGGAAGCAGCGACGCCGATGCGGGCTGAGATTCGGTGCCGGACTGGCTCTCAGCCGCGACCGC
>CAZQPM010000016.1:0-25052 GCA_964595195.1 uncultured Burkholderiales bacterium
CATGGATCGCGAGACCGTGGCCCGCCTGACCGGCCTGGACCCCGAGAACCTGCAGGACTGACAAGGCCGCCAGCGCCCGGAACCAGGAAAGGCCCCCTCGCACACCCTGCCGGGCGGCTCGGACGGCCACACGGAGAGGGGGCCAGGATCATGGGACTGCCCTCGCGAGGCGGAAGCCCTGGGTGCCGGCCCCCCCTGGTCCCCTCCAGGGGAGGAGACTACCGGCCGCCGCGGGCCGGACCACCGATCTTCAGGGACTGTCGGCCGTGGACAGCAGGCCCTGGTCCAGGAGGTCCTGGGGCGTCGGGGTGAACAGGTTCTGCAGGTGGGCGCGCTCCGCGGCCGAGAACTTGAAGTTCTCGACGAAGTCCCGGCCCTTCTCCTTCAGGTACAGGTGGATCACCTCGCGATGGCGCAGGTGCATCCACAGGGGATCCCCGTAGGCCGCCGCGCACTCCAGGCGGCAGCGGTCGGCCATCGCCAGGGCCTGCTCCCGCGTCATGCCCCGCGTCACCCGGTAGGACAGGATCGTCGAGAACTCCTGGGTGTCCTCGATCATGTCCGCGATGCCCAGTTGCTGGGCGCTGGTCCGGATCCTGGAGTGCTTGCCCAGGGTGAAGACGCTGCGCCCGTAGGCGTTGATGATGTCGCGGTTGTCCACGAGCAGGCGGATGGTCTGCAGGGCCTCCTCCTCGGTCTCGCTGGGAAAGCCGAAGAACAGGAAGGCAAAGTTCCACAGCCCCGCCTCGCGGGCCGCCCGCAGGACGTCCAACCGGCCGTGGAAGTCGACGCCCTTCTGGATCAGCTCCATGATCCGCTCGCTGCCGGACTCGACCCCCCACAGGATCATGGTCAGGCCGGCCCGGGCCATCAGGCGCAGGCGTTCGGGCGTGAAGGACTTCTCGGTGCGCCCGTTGCCGAAGAAGTGGAGGCCGAGATCCCGGTCCAGCAACTGCCGGCAGAGGTCCTCCATGTAGGCGGGGGTCATCGACTCGTCGATCAGCTCGAAGTTCTCGATGCCCCAGCGTTTCCTCACCTCGGCCAGCTCGGCCAGCAGGTGCTCCACGGGCCGGGTCTCGGGCCGGATCCCGTAGTCGGCATCACAGAAGGTGCACTTCTGCCAGTAGCAGCCCTTGGAGGTGCGGGTGACCAGGACCGTCTCCGGGGTGAAGTAGTCCTGCAGGGGCAACCCATCCAGGTCGGGCAGGGCCCGCTCGGCCAGGGGCAGCGGCGGCGCCTTGAAGGTGAAGCGGGGGCCGGCCTGCGGGTCCCGGTAGACCAGGTTGGGTACCGTCTCCAGGGGCTGGCCGGCCTGCAGCGCCCGGGCCAGGGCCACCAGGGCCCCCTCCCCCTCGCCCAGCAGGACGCTGTCGGCGAAGGTCTCCAGGAAGACCGGCTTGGACAGCAGGGTCTCCCGGACCCGCAGGAAGTAGTTGCCCCCCAGCGACACGTGGGTGGCCGGGGCCTTGCGCTCCATCAGCAGCCGGGCCAGGGTCAGGCCACCGAAGAGCTGGCTGTGGGAGTTGATCGAGATGCCGACGAGATCCGGGGCGTCCCTCAGAAGGTCCCGGACCTCGGAGGTCAGGAAGGGCAGGAAGGGGTTCTCGGCCGAGGACCGGGTGAAGGCGACCAGCCCGTCGACCGTCATCGGGTGGCCGGGCGCCGAAAAGTCATTGAAGCGCAACCGGCTGGGATGGAAGGGCAGGGACACCAGCTCCAGGGCCTTGTCCACCGTCCGCCAGGCCCGCACCAGTCGCCGTGGGTCGTAGAACGCCTCGCGGTCCGAGAAGACCCTCACGGCGGCCTCGATCTCCTGTGAGACCTCGTCCCAGACGCCCCGCCGGACGGTCAGGTACTTCTCGATTTCCAGGTAGCGGGTCGCCAGGTGGCCGACTTCCCGCGACCGGTCGCCCGCCACCCGGCCCAGGGTCAGGCGGGCCTGCAGGTAATCCAGGGCGTTCCGAGCCCGGGCCCGCGAGTAGTCCAGGTAGCGGGGCGTCAGGATCTGCCGGTAGAAAGCCACGTTGAGGTCCACCGGCGTGACGTCCAGACCGCTGGCGCGCAGGTGCCCCGTCAGGGCATACAGCGAGAAGTGCGGGTTCAGGGGAACCCACTGGGGAGGGAAGACCAGCCGGACCGGACCCGAGCTCGAGTTCAAGGCCGTATCAGCCTAGGCCTCGAGCACGTCGGGCAGGGAAGTGACCGCCGGGAGGTCCTCGGCCTCCCCCATCTCGTCCTCCGCTTCGAAGTCCACCTCGATCCCGCTGAAGTCGCCCTCCTCGTCGAAGCCTTCCAGTTCCGATTCCTCGACCAGCGCCTGGAAGTCCTCCTTATGCTCTTCCAGGTAGGCGGACATCTCCTGGACCAGGGGGATCATCTCCTGGTTGTAGATCCGCCCGATCTCCTCGATGGCCTCGTCGTGACGGGCCAACTCCTCCTCCAACCAGTCCTGGTGGCTGTCCAGGAAGCGGAAGCTCAACAGGTAGTCCTTCAGCTCCCGCACCTTGTCGGCCGCCCGCACGAACCGGTCAAGCCTCTCCTGGATCTGCTCCGGGGTGTACTCCATGCCTTGATTCCCGACCTTTCCGATCCGGGCGGGTCGCCGTGGGCTCCGCCGGTTCTTCAGTTCCAGAAAGGAATCCGGCGTCGCTGCGTTCCTTCCTGCAGCGACGCCGGATCGGACGACGAGATCGGCGGATTCGCGACTACAGGGCCGCGGCCTGCCGGTTCGTGGCCACCCCGAAGGCGGCGCCGAAGAGGTTCAGACTGCTCTGCATCGAGAAGTTCATCGAGGTGTCGGGCAGCTTCGGCTCGGAGATCCCGAACTGCGAGAGTACCGACGACAACTGGCCGTCCTGCCAGAGTTCTTCGGCCGTCTGCCCGGCGTAGCCGTGGGAGGCCAGCTCGGTGTCCAGGTTGGCGAAGACCTTGGTCAGGTTCGGGCCGTTGCCCTGCCCCTGGTTGAACTGATTCATCAGGTTGTAGGCGCCCAGGGTGGTGTCCACGGCCTGGGTCCCGTCGCCGGCGTCGGTCACGGCGGTGACCTTGCCGGTGGCGTCCTTGCCCTTGCCGATCTCGCTGTACTTGTGATACGCGGTGTACTTCGAGGTCTTGAGGTCGTGGAGGTTGACTCCGAACTTCTGCTCGACAGCCCCCAGCGCTTCCTGGAAGTTCTGATCCTTGGTGCCCAGATTGCCGTCGCCGTCCGAGTCGTAGAAGAAGTCGCCGTTCTTGAACTGGACCGCCTTGCGGTTGCCCATCTTGACGACCTGGACGTCGTAACCCTTCTCGCGCAGCTTGGCGGCCATCTTCTCGGGGGACATGTTCGAGGCCTTGCTCTCGTCCATGATCTTCGCGATGTCGATGGCGGTGTCCGCATCGGTGATCACCGACTTGCCGTTGAAGTAGTCGGTGGTTCCCTTGACGGTGCTCTTGCCGGCATCCAGTTCACCGCCAGCGGCACGGTTGGCCGCCGCGGCTGTCGTGCCGGGGGCACCGGCGACCGCTCCGGTCTGGCCCAGACGGGCGGCTTCCAAGGCTGACAGGGCCGAAATCTCGCTCATTTACATCCTCCTTGCAGACCTGTCAGGAACCCGGACAGGCCAAGAGCTCCTGGTTATCGGAGATATCACTCAAGACCCGCGGTTCGTCTAGACGGTCCCGAAGGTGTCCCGGGACATGCAGCCCACGGCCCCGCGAAACGTTCATAGAGTTTTCATGTTCTTTTCACGCGCCCTGGTATAAACTGCCTACGAAACCCCCCTGGAGGTGTTCCGTGAACGTCTCGTCCCGACTGAACCTGGTCCCCGCTCCCCTGGCATCCTCACCCGACCTCGCCAAGGCAGCCGAGGCCAGACAACCCGCGCCCGCAACGACTCCTGAACCCCAGGAGTCCACCGCGCTGTCCCGAGCCGTCCAGGCCGGCATGCGCAAGGGCGTGGCATGGGGCGAGGGCGCCTCGACCACCGTCGGCGGAGCCGTCGGTCTGGGGGTCACGGCCCTCTCGGGCTACGCGATGACCCTGGGTGGCGCCGCGGTCGGCGCGGCCATCGGAGGCGGGTTCGGTCCGATGCTGGCCGCGATGTCCGGAGCCGGCCCGCTGGGCATCCTGACCGGAACCTTCGCCGCCGTCGGCACGGCCGCCAAGATCGGGATGGTGCTGGGCGGCGTGACCGGGACCATCGGAGGCTGGCAACTGGGTACGAAGGTCGGAGGCAGCGTGGCCAAGGCCGCAGGCTTCGTCCCCGGCTTCGTGGCCGGGGCAGCCGAAGGCCTGGCCGGGAAGGAGACTCCCGCGCCGGCCCCCAAGCCCGTCAAGGAGCCCAAGCCCGAGACCAAGGTGGACGGCGCCTTCAAGCCGGCCAGCCAGGTGATCAGCGGGGCCAGCGCCCTGTCGGGCGCGGTCGGAGGCCTGGTGGTGGGCGGCACGCTGGCCGCTGCCGGCGGTCTGGCCCACACGGCCCTCTCGGCGACGGCCACGCTGAGCACCTTCCTGACGGCCCTGCCCACCACGGCCCTGATCGGCGGGGTGGCCGGAGCCGCCCTGATGGGATACATCGGCGGCAAAGGCGGGCTGCAACTGGTCAAGGGCGCCAAGTGGGTCTGGGACCACACCGGAGGCAAGCTGATGGAAGGCCGTCGCCCCACGGGCGAGGCCCTCAAGGAGCGCCGGGAGGCCCTGGAGGCCCGCGAGCAGGACCTCACCCAGCGGGTCGACCAGGTGAAGACGGGCGCCGAGACCCTGCGCGAGAGCCACAAGGCCGAGAGCGGGCGGCTGACCCAGGCGGAAGACCGCGTCGCCGGCGAAGAGAAGACCTCGGCGGGCGAACTGAAGACCATCGAGGGTCGCATCGAGACCCGGGGGCAGGAGAGCTTCCGCACCCGGGCCGCCCAACCGGACGAGAGCCTGGATGCCAAGGGCCCCCACGGCGTGATCGGCAAACGGGAGACCCTGGACCAGTGGCAGGGCCAACTGGAAGCCTGGAAGGGCACCCTGAACGACTTCGAGGCCCGGATCCAGAAGTGGGAAGCCGGCCTGGACTCCAAGATCGACAAGGGCGCCTCGGACATCTTCGGCGAGGAGCGCAAGCCCATCGACCAGCACTTCGGCGGCCTGCGCCAGGAACTGGACGCCTTCGAGGGCGGCCTGGACCAGTTCGAGACCAGGGTCCGGGGCGAGATCAAGTCGAAGTTCGACTCCCGGATCGCCGTCGAGAAGCCACCCGTCGAGGGCGAGGTCAGCAAGGCCCAGGGCGAGGCCAGGAGCGCCGCCAGTACCCGCAGCCAGGCCCAGGAGGCCGCCGACCGGGCGCGCTCGGAGCTGTCCTCGGCGCAGGCCGAGGTGGACTCCGCCCGCCGCCGGCTGGATCAGGCCGAAGGCGAGAACCGCAACCTCCTCAACGAGATCAACCGCCTGCGGGCCCGAATTCGCGACCTCGAGAGTGCGATCTCTCGCGAGCGCCGCTGACGCACCGCCTGCGGTGCACCCATCCGGTTTAGGGGAGCCAACAAGAAGATGACCGTCAACGCGAACACGAACATTTCCGCCACCCCCTTCGTCCCGGTGGCACGCCCCACGGGGACCGGCGCGGCGCCCGAGACTTCCTCCGAGGCGGTGACCTCGCCCATCCCGGTCGACTCCAAGGCCCCTGCGGTCGAGAAGCGCCCCACCCTGTGGGAGGCCGCCGGTCGCGGCGCCGTCCAGAACGGCAAGGCCTGGGCCCAGGACTTCGGCAACGTGACGGCCGGAATGGGCGGCCTGAGCCTGATGACCCTGGGCCTGTACGGCGGGGTGATCGGCGGGGCCCTGGCCGGCAGCATCATCGGCGGCGGCTTCGCCGGTCCGGTGGCCGCGGCCCTCTCCCAGGGCGGGGCCTGGAACTTCCTGTCCACGGGCATGTCCACGGTCAGCGCCCTGGGCAAGGCCGGGATGGTCCTGGGTGGAGTGGCCGGTGCGGCCGGTGGCTGGCGCGCAGGCACCAAGCTGGGCGAAGTGGCCGGCAAGCCCATCCCCTTCATGCTGGGGATGGCTCCGGGTGCCGTGAAGGGCGCGCTGGACCACCTGGCCGAGAAGAGCGGCGTGCCGGTGCAGCCCAAGCCCGATCCCTTCCGTGAAGAGCGCCCCCAGGTCCCCGAAAAGGTCAAGGGCCCGGTCAAGTTCGTCGGCCAGGTGGTCGGCGGCGGAGCCCTGCTGGCCGGTCTGGCTGGCGGCGGGGCCATCGGGGCCGGGATCGCCACCGGAGCCGGGCTGGCCCGGGGCCTGATCGCCAGCAACCTGAACTTCACGGCCCTGGCTGGCACCAGCGCCATCGGGGCCGCCGTCGGGGCCGCCATCATGGGCGGAATCTGCTTCGTGGGCGGCACGACCCTGGTCCAGGGCATCACCAAGGGCGTCCGCGAGGTCGTGTATCGCTTCGGCCAGGGTCGCGAGTGGCTGGAGCAGGGCAAGAAGGAAGGCCTGCTCAACGACCTGGAGAAGGACGTGGTGAAGTCCGAGCAGGACCTGGCCACCCAGAAAGCCGCCGCCGAGCGCAACCAGAAGGAGCGCGCCGAGGCCGTGGCCCAGCGGGAAGCGGCCGTGTCCGAGACCCGCACCAGGACCTCCGAACTGGTCCGCAACGAGGACGGCCTGGTGGCGGGGCGCAGCGACGAACTCTACGACGGCAAGAAGAAGGAACTGGGCGACCTGGAGAAGTTCCTGGATGGCCGCAAGTCCCACCTGGACTCCGAGAATGACCGGATCACCCAGAAGGAGACGGACGTCCCCACCCTGACCCGGGAGGAGGCCACCCGCCGCCGCGAGGCCCATCAGGCCCAGAGCCAGAGCGAGTATGACCAGCGCAAGGCCTCCCTGGAGAGCCGCGAGGCCAGCCTGAAGGACCAGGAAGCCGGGATCCCCCAGACCGTCGAGGAGAAGGTCCAGGCCGAGTTGCAGCCCCTGCGGGCCGAGCGCGACCGCTTGCAGACCAAGGCCGACCAGGACCGTGCCGAGGCGGCCCGACTGGAGAACCAGGCAGGTTCCGACCGTTCGCGCGTGCCCGGCCTGAACAGCGAGGCCTCCAGCCTGCGCTCCCGGACCTCCAGCACCGAATCCGAGAATTCGCGGCTGAGCAGCGAGGTGTCCGGCCTGCGCTCGGAGGAAAGCAGCAAGCAGGGCGAGCTGCAGCGCGTCCGCCGGGAGCGCGAGGACCGCGAGCGCCGCGAAGCCGAGGATCGCCGCCGCCGCGAGGACGAAGAGCGCCGTCGCCGCAACGACTCCAACAACGGTGGCGGTCACGGCCAGCGCGACGACTCGAACTACGGTGGGGGTGGCCACGGCCGCCGGGACGGCTCCCGCTACTGAACGTCATTCTGATTCTCTTCAGCCCTCGGTGGTAGGGTGCAACTGCGAAGGAGTGCAGCGATGAACCTCAAGAGCCTGACCAGCGCCTTTTCCGGGTTCGTGAAGAACCAGATCGTCGGCGACAGCAAGGACTACGGAACCCAGAAGCCTGACGAGGCCCGGCGCGAAGCCGAGCAGATCGAGGGCGACCTGGACCGCATCGGCAAGGACGCCACCAGCATCGGCGAGCGCCTGGGCCGGGTGGACCAGGATTCCGCGGTCCAGAAGCCGACCTTCCGGGACGTCTCGGACAAGCAGGTGATGATCGCCGCCACCGGTACCGGCGCGGCCGTCGGCGGGGCCATCGGCCTGACCGGCAGCCTCTTCGCAGGGGACCCGACGGTCAACATCGTGGAGACCACCCAGAAAATCATGGCCCCTGCCCTGGATGGCGCCGGATACGACGTCAAGGTCTACGACATCGGACCCGAGGGCGGACCCATCAACGGCTGGGACGTCGACATCCACGAGAGGCCCCTGACCCAGAAGGAGGTCGGGACCTACACGACCCGGGACGCGCAGGCCACCGGAGGCCCGAACGTGCTGCTGGACGGCGCCAAGGGGCTGGTTCTCGGCGGCCTGGGCGGGGCGGTCCTGGGCGCCGGAACCGTGGCCCTGAGGCGGGCCGGGGGCCAGACCTACCAGGGCACTCCCGAGCGCCAGACCGAGGGTGACCTGAAGGTCATGGCGGTCACGGGCGGTGTGGGCGCAGCCACCGGAGCCGGAGTCGGCTTGGTCACCGCCCTGGCCCACGGCGAGAACGTCACCTACAAGACCGACGTGCTGCCACCCTTCGTGGACCAGAAGATCGGCGAGATTCCCAAGGGTCCGGGCTTCTACGTTCCCAACACCGACGGCCTGCAGCCCCCCGAGACCCCGCAGCAGGTCGAGAACCTGCGCAACGGCAACCTCGACAAGCTGGCCGAGCGGGGCTACCGGGGAACCGAGAACCTGCAGGACAAGGAGGTCCGGGCCGCCGGTCCGCAGATGGAGGACCGCCTGATCGGCAAGGACCGCCCCAAGGTGGACACCGAGACCCGCACCGAGCACGTGGGCCCCAACGTGGTGGCCTCGGTGGTGGGCGGTGCGCTGGTCGGAGGCGTGACCGGCGTGGCCCTGGGTGCGGTGGTGAACGTCCTGCGCAAGACCCTGTAGCACCTCACCGGGCGGCAGACACAGAGGTCCCGGTCATCCGGGGCCTCTTTGCTTGCTACCCGGGACGGGCCGCAAGGCAGAATCGAGCCGAAGGCATTGAGAAGGAATCGCCCCCTGGAGGACCCCTCACGCTGCCACCGCTGCCGGATGCGCACCGAGCTGTGCCTGTGCCGCGACCTGGCGCCCATGGCCACGCGCACCCGCGTCCTGGTCCTCCTGCACCGGGTGGAACGCTACCGGACCACGAACACAGGACGGATCGCCACCCTGGCCCTGGCCGACAGCGAACTGCGCGAGTGGAACCTCCTGGGCACCCCCAACGACCCCTCCGGATTGACGGGGGAAGGGGTCTACCTGCTCTATCCCGGTGAGCAGGCCGGGGTCCTGACCCAGGGCACTCCCGTGCGCACCCTGGTCCTGCCGGACGCGACCTGGAGGCGGACCCGCCGCATGGTGCACCGTTCGCCGGAACTGGCGGCCCTCCCCCGCCTGGCCCTGCCGCCCGGCCCCCCCTCGGCCTTTCAACTGCGCACGAACCGCAACCCCCAAAGCGTGTGCACCCTGGAGGCCCTGGCCCGGGCCCTGGGAATCCTGGAGGGTCCGGCCGTGCAGCGACATCTGGAGGAGGCCTTGGAGGCCGTCACCACGCGAGTCCTTTCCACCCGCCCGCCCGCAGGCGCGGGGTCCTAGCCGGATCCGCGCCCCAGGGCCACGACCAGACGGAATTCCTCGGGCCGGACCGGCTGAACCGAGAGGCGACTGCCCTTGCGGTTGACCTCCATGCCATCCAGCTCAGGGCGGGCCCGCAACTCCGCCAACGAGATCACCCGCGAGAAGCTCTCGACGAACTCGATGTCGACCATCTCCCAGATCGGCTTCTCCGGAGAGGCCTTGGGGTCGAAGTAGCGACTGACCGGGTCCCATGCCGTCGAATCCGGGCGGGCCTCCCCAACCACCCGGGCCACCCCGACCACTCCGGCGGGGCTCGCGTTCGAATGGTAGAACAGCACCCCGTCGCCGGAGCGCATGGACCTCATGAAGTTCCGGGCCTGATAGTTGCGCACTCCGTCCCAGCAGGTCCGGCCCTGACGCTCCAGGTCCGCCAGGGAGAAGACCGAGGGCTCGGACTTCATCAGCCAGAACCGGGGTCGGTCTGGCGAAGGGGCGGGTGGCAGGTCGGCCGGCATGCTGCGGCGATTCCCCAGGGCCTCCGGGGGTTCCTGGTCGGCGGGACGGCCCTCGGACCATGCGTCCCGGACCCTGCGACCCACGCAGGCATCCAGGCCCGGACCGTGGAAGGGCAGGCCACGCCCTGGAAGGGAGGCGCCCTTGGGAATCGCCGGCGACATCGCGATCATCACCGTAGCCGCCCTTCTAGGCGGTCTTCTGGCCCACCGCCTGCGCCTTCCGGTCCTCCTGGGCTACATCGTGGCGGGGGTCGCCGTGGGACCCCACACGGGAGGGCCTACCGTCGTCCACTTCGAGGACGTCGAGGTCCTGGCCGACATCGGCGTGGCCCTGCTGCTCTTCACCGTAGGCCTGGAGTTCCCGATCGAGCGCCTGGCCCCGGTCCGTCGGATCGCCCTCGTGGGCACCCCCCTGCAGCTCCTGCTCTCAGGAACCTTCGCCTTCGGCCTGGGGCGCCTGCTGGGGTGGGATTGGCCGTCGTCCCTGTGGTTCGGCTGCCTGACCTCGGTCTCCAGCACGATGGTCGTCCTCAAGCTGCTCAGCGAGCGCGGCCTGATGGGGACGCTCTCCAGTCGGGTGATGACCGCCATCCTGATCGTCCAGGACGTGGCCGTCATCCCCATGCTGATCCTGCTGCCGGCCACCCGGGACCTGGACCAGGGATTCGCCGCCCTGGGCGTCGCCCTGGTCAGCGCCTCGGCCTTCGTCGGCACGATGTTCTTCCTGGGCTCGCGGTTCCTGCCCTGGCTGATGGCCCGCGTGGCGGCCTGGCGTTCCCGCGAACTGTTCATGATCTCGGTGGTGGCCCTGGGCCTGGGGATCGGCTATGCCAGCTACGAGCTGGGCCTGTCCTTCGCCTTCGGCGCATTCCTGGCCGGGATGATCCTGTCGCGTTCGGACTTCAGCCACCGCGCGCTCAGCGAGATCGTTCCCCTGCGCGACCTGTTCACGATGCTCTTCTTCGTCAGCGTCGGCATGCTGCTGGAACCGGCCTTCCTGCGCCAGGAGTGGAGGACGCTGCTCTTCCTGGTGGGGGCCCTCCTCGTGGGCAAGAGCCTGGTCTTCGGGGCCATCACCCGGGTCTTCGGCTACGTGAACATCATGCCCGCAGCCGTCGGCCTGTCGATGTTCCAGGTGGGCGAGTTCGCCTTCGTCCTGGCCCGACTGGGCTACCAGGGCCAGGCCCTGTCCCGGGACGTCTACCTGTCCATCCTCAGCGTGGCGGCCCTGACCATGGCCCTGACCCCCTTCACGGCCGGCCTGGCGACCCCACTCTACGGTTGGTGGCGCCGCCACTTCCGCGGAATAGCCCAGGCCGACCTGGAACTTCCAGGGGAGAACCTCAAGGGGCATCTGGTGGTGATCGGCTACGGTCGGATCGGCCGCTTCCTGTGCTCGGCCCTGCGCGAACAGGGCCCACCCATCCTGGTCCTGGAGGAGCACCCGGACCGGGCCCGCGCGGCCCGGCTTTCGGGCTATCCCGTGATCGCCGGGGACGCCTCCTCCGAAGTGCTCCTGGAACTGGCCAACCTGTCCCAAAGCCGGCTGGTGGTCCTGACCGTCCCCGATCCGCTCACCTCGGTGTTGACCCTGCAGCGGATCCGGCACTACCATCCTCAGGCCCGGGTCGTGGCCAGGGCCTCCTGCATCGAACATATGGAGGAACTGGCGCGCCACGGTGTCGAGGCCGCCTTCGTTCCCGAGCTGGAGGCCGGCCTGGAACTGCTGCACGAAGCCCTGATGCAGATCGGCACACCCGACGAGGAAACCCACGAGTTCCTCAACCGGGTCCGCCGCCAGCACTACGCCCCGATGCTGCGCGAGGCCGAGGACGTCGAACCGGGGCAGGCGGCCCCCAGGGCCGGAGACGAGGTGGTCCCGATTGAACCGTGAACTGCAGACCGAGGTCCTGGTGGTGGGAGGGGGCCTGGGCGGCTTCGCTGCGGCCTGGGCCGCCCTGAGGGCGGGGCGCAGGGTGATCCTGACCGAGGAGGGCGACCGCCTGGGGGGTCAGTTGACGGCCCAGGCGGTGCCACCCGACGAGCATCCATGGATCGAAAGATTCGGATGCACCCGCAGCTATCGACAGGTCCGTGAGGGCGTGCGAGCCTTCTATCGCCGGCATTACCCCCTGACCCCCCAGGCGCGCCGCAACCCCCACCTCAACCCGGGCAACGGGTTCGTCTCGACGCTTTGCCACGAACCCCGGGTCAGCCTGGCCGTCCTGCAGGCCCTCCTGCTCCCCTACGAGGCCGCAGGCCGCTTGCAGGTCCTGCTGCACCATCGGCCGATCTCAGCCAGCCTTCAGGGCGACCGCCTCGAGTCGGTGACCTTCCAGGGCCCCGGTGTGGTGACCATCTGCGCCCCCTTCTGCATCGATGCCACGGAACTGGGCGACCTGCTCCCCCTGGCCGGGGTCGAGCACACCGTGGGCGCCGAGTCGCAGGCCCAGACCGGCGAGCCCCACGCCGCGGCCGTCGCCGATCCCTCGAATCAACAGGCGATCTCCTGGTGCTTCGTGCTGGACCACCGACCCGGCGAGGACCACACCATCGAGCGCCCCGCAGACTACTCCTTCTGGCGCGACGATGTCCCGCCCCTGACGCCATCCTGGGGCGGTCCGCTGCTGTCCTGGCAGGCCACGCACCCGATCACCCTGGAACCGGTGGTCCGCACCTTCGATCCGGTGCATCCCGAGCCCCAGCGGGGCCCCATGGACCTGTGGACCTTCCGCCGCGTGGCGGACCGCGCGAACTTCGAGCCCGGGGCCTACGACAGCGACATCGTGCTGGTCAACTGGCCCCAGATCGACTACCTGCCCGGGCCTCTGGTCGGCGTCTCCCCGGACGAGGCCGCCCGGCACCTGGAGGGCGCCCGCAGCCTGAGCCTGTCCCTGCTCTACTGGATGCAGACCGAGGCTCCCCGGCGCGACGGCGGCACCGGCTGGCCGGGACTGCGCCTGCGGCCGGACGTGACGGGCACCGCCGACGGCCTGGCCGCGGCCCCCTACATCCGCGAGGCGCGCCGCCTGCGCGGAGAGTTCACGGTCCTGGAGCAGCACGTCGGCCTCGAGGCCCGTATGCAGGCCACGGGTCTGTCTGCAACCGAGGTGAGGGCCCAGAACTTCCCGGACTCGGTGGGGATCGGAGCCTACCGGATCGACCTGCATCCCAGCACTGGGGGGGACAACTACATCGACGTCAGCGCCCTGCCCTTCCAGATTCCCCTGGGCGCCCTGATCCCAATCCGGGTCGAGAACGTGCTGGCCGGGGGAAAGAACCTGTCGGTCACCCATATCACCAACGGCTGCTATCGTCTGCATCCCGTGGAGTGGAACGTGGGTGAGGCGGCCGGACTCCTGGCCGGCTTCTGCCTGGACCGCGGTCTGGCCCCCCGGCAGGTTCGCGCCGACGGCGGCCTCCTGGCAGATTTCCAGCAGCGACTCGTCCAGGAAGGAGTCGAGCTTTCGTGGCCCCGGTTGGGACCTCTGTGAGGGGCGTCAAAGGAAGTCTTCCAACAGGCCGCGAAGGCCGGCGCCCTCCCCAGGACCGAGATGAAGAAGAAGACCGACGACAAGACCGATGCCCGCGCCAAGGACCTGTGTCTCAGGGCCTTCGTCCACCTCCAGGTGGCCAGCCCGGCACCCGCCGAGGGCCTGGCCCGACGAGCCGTCCGACTGCAGGAGCACAATCCCCAGCCTCACGCCCTGCTGGCCCTGGCCCTGCGGGGTATGGGCCGTTTCGGCGAGGCCGAGAAGCACGCCAGGCAGGCTCTGGAGCTGGCGCCAGGGCAGCCCGACTACCTGTTCACGCTGGGCCTGTGCCTGTGGAGCGCCGGGGATCCCCGGGAGGCCCAGAGCCTCTTCGAGCAGGCCCTGGCCAAGGCGCCCGAACGGTCCGACATGCAGATGGACTTCGCGGGCTTCCTCATCCACCAGCAGCAGTTCGACGAGGCCCTGGACCGGGCCCGGAAGGCCCACGCCCTGGCCCCCGACCACCCGAAGCCCAAGGTCCTGGAGGAGTGCGCGCGGGACCAGGTCTGGCGCGCCGGCGTGGACGATCTGGCCTTCCGCCCTCCTCTGCCCCTGGCCGAGGACGACCCCCAGACCTTCGTCCGCCTGGGCGCAGCCCTGATCGACAGCGGCTACCAGGACCTGGCCCTGAGCGAGTTCAGCCGGGCCCTGGACCTGGATCCCGACCAGCAGCAGGCCCAGGCCCTCTACGCCACGGCCTTCGTGATGCGCAAGAATGCCAACTACGCGTGGTTCCGCAGTTGGCGCACGCGACTGGGCCGCCCCGGAATCCTGGTCCTCACCCTGCTACCCCTGGTCCTGGCCGGCCTGGCGGCCGGGGTCCTCTACGCCCGTCAGGAGATCCTTCCCGCAGCCCTGGGCGCCGGCGTCGGACTGCTCTACCTGCTGGGCACGGCCTACCTGCTCCTGATGAGGGGCCGGCCCCTGAGCCCGGAGGATTTCCAGACCCTGGTGCAGTCGCGGAACCTGACCCCTCAAGGGCGCCACAAGCGGACCGATCGGGTCCTGGATGAGTTGGACCAGGTCCGATCCTCCCACCAGGTCGCCCAGCAACTCGGTTCGGATGCGGCGATTCCCAGCCAGACCGGCAGCGGAGAGGATCAGCGCCGCCTGCGCCGACACCTGGAAGACCGCAGCGGTGTGCTGAGGAACTACTCGAACGCCCTGTTCAGCGTGGCCCTGCTGGCGCTGGTCGTCCTGACCTGGACGGTGATCCGCATGAAGACGACGGGGGTGCTGATCACGCCGGCCCTCATCCTGACCGAACGCCTCTCGTCCGGCCTGGCCCTGTTGCTGGTGGCCGGGGCCTTCGCGTTCCGAGCCAAGGCCCGCCGGGTCAACGAACGGCGCTAGGGCCCCGGCTGTCCTAGTCCTCCATCCGCACCCAGAAGCAGGTCAGGGTGCGCCGGACCCCGGGGGTGGCCTGGATGCGCTCGACAACCAGGCGCCCGATGGCGTTGTGGCTCTCTCCCTCGACCAGGGCCACCACATCATAGGGGCCGCTGACGGCGCTGGAGGCCTCGGGCTTGATGCCTTCGATCTTCAGGAGTTCCTCGGCGACGCGGGCCGACATCCCCAGGTCGGTCTCGATCAGGATATAGGCGCGAGGTTTCATCGGTTGACTCTCCTGGTCGGCGACTCCGGAGGCTGACTCCGGGTATTCCATGCCTTTCCCTCAGGGGTCCAGGCTTCCCTGCCTTGCAGCGAACCCGGACCTGCCGGGCTCCGCCCCCGGTTCCCGGTGGCAGGCCGCCCGGCCGCTGCGTCGAAGCGCCGGGGCCATGCGCCAGGCCTTCCCACCCCTGCGACGGGCGCTCGTGATCGCACTGTCCCTGCTGTTCCTGGCGGCCCCGGTCGGGGCCACGATCCATCCACGCCTGCTCGACTGGCAGGCTCGTCTGAGCCGCATGCTTCCAGAGGGAGCCCGCCTCCAGGCCGCCCAGGCCTCGGACAACCTGCCGGCCACGGCCACTCCCACCGAGCTGCAGCAGGCGCTGCAGGAGGTGGCCCCAGGCCTGCCGCGAGCTCCCGTGGAACTCTACTCCGGCCTGCGCCTCCTGCAGCGCCGGGAAGCGATCCTCGTGGGCTTCGCCCGACACCTGGCCCTGCATGACCGAGCCCGCGCCCTGCTTGTCGACTACTGCCGCCAGACCCACGAGGCCCTGCGCCTGGCTCCCCCCGGTCCCGCCGGGCCTGCGCTTCCCGAGCCCCGAGCGAACCTGCCCGAGCCGAGGGTCTCCCGGGAAGGCCTGGAAGTCCTGCGCGAGCTTCCGGCCCCCCGTCCGAGCACGCCACGGGCCCGCCTGCGACGGCTCCTCCAAGCCGCCGAACAGGATCTCCGGGAGGTGACCCGGCGCCGCGCCGCCGCCGACGAGGCCCGCGAGATATTCCTGCGGGCCACCCTGGTCTGGCGCCGCCACCTGCGTCGACTGGCCGACAGCCTGGATTCCGCCACGGGACTTCCCTGCCCGTCCCGAGCCGGGGCGCCGGGGTGCGTCCCGCCCCTCGTCGAACAGATCCCCCCTCCGCCCCCCCTGGACCTTCCGGAGCTCCGCGAGGACCCGGCAGGGGCCCGCTCCAGGCCGTGAAACGTCGGGATTTCGACCGCTGCGTCCGGGAGGCCCTGGACAGCCTGCCCGATGAGTTCCGCGCCCGGCTGGAGAACGTCCTGGTCACCGTCCAGGACGAGCCGGACCCCGAGCTTCTGGAGGAGATGGACAGCGAGACGCTGCTGGGCATCTACCTGGGTGTTCCTTTGACCGAACGGAGCCTGGAGGACCCCTACCAGATGCCCGACCAGATCATCCTGTTCCAGGGGCCCCTGGAGGATTTCTGCCAGACCCGGGAGGAGCTGATCGAGGAGATCCGGGTGACGGTCGTACACGAGGTGGCCCACTTCTTCGGCCTGGAAGAGGACGAGATCGTGGCCGTCCTGGGTGAGTAGGCCCGTCCCCGGGGATCCCCCCTGGACGGCCTGGTTGGACGCCGGGGAGTTGGACGCCATGCGCCGGAGTCAGGCCTGGTTCCAGCGCCCTTCCGGCACCCTCTCCCTGCTGATGGGCCTGGTGGAACGCCCGCTGGAACTGGCCTGGCGGAAGGTCCCCGCGAGCACCCGGGAAGCGACGTCCCGAACCGTCTACGGAGCCCTGGTGGCCCTGCTGGAGACCACGGGCCGGGCCCTTCCCGAGCAGCGGGTCCTGGATTCCGTCTGTGCCGAGGTCGGCTTCGAGGTTTCGAGGATTGACCAGATCCGGAGCCTGGCCCTGGGTCCCCTGGACCGGGCGGCCCGACGCACCGTCGAGGCGCACCGCCGGGCGGCCGCCGTCGAGGGTGGCGTCAGCGGCCTGGCGGGGCTTCCGGGACTTCTCGTGGACATCCCCGCCCTGTACTCCCTGATCTTCCACATGCTCGGGGAGGTCTCGCTGATCTACGGATTCCCCCTGGAGCCGGGCGCGGAGACGGCCCACCTGCTGAAGGTGCTGGACCTGGGCCACCGGACCACTCCCGAGGCGCGCCGCCAAGGCCTGGAGGAGTTGCAGGCCGTCCAGGGGCTCCTGCACGCCGGCGTCCCCTCCCGCGAGATGGAGAAGCAGGTCATCCTCAGGGGACTCGGGGCCCTGGCCGAGAAGCTGGGCACGGACCTGACCCGGAGGAAGCTGGCCCAGACCCTGGCGGTCGTGGGCTCGATGGTCGGAGCCGGGGTGAACTACCAGTTGCTGGGCGACGTGGGCGACACAGCCCGGCACGCCTACCGCCTGCGCTTCCTGATGCGGCGGGCACGCGCGCGGGAGGCCTGGGGAACCCGCCCCACCCGGCGCCTGGGCTGAAAGGCACCGGCCGGTTCAGGCGGGCCTGCAAGCCTTGACGAAGGTCGACACCAGGAAGGCCAGGGCCCTGCCCACGTGCCGGGCGCCACCCTCCGGTTGGCAGGCGGGAGCTCCCTCGGGAAGATGCAGCCAGGCGACGGGCAACGTTGAAGCCAGGCGATGCAGGAAGCGGGCTGCCTCCTCGCAGGTCAGGCCGTTGGGGGCCTGAGCGCTGGAAGGCATCCCGGCCACGGCATCCAGGTCCAGTTCCAGGCCGACGGGCACCCCCGGGCAGGCCGCGTGGATCCGGGCCCGCTCCAGGGCCTCGTCGAAGTCCAGTTCCCGCCGGACGAAGATGCTCTCGTAGGAGACCAGGCCCCCGCCCGCGGCCCGCAGGCGGTCCAACATCTCCCGCGAGTTGTAGCCCTCGTGCAGACCCACCACGAAGTAGGAGGCCAGAAGACCCGCCTGATGGGCGTAGCTGAAGGCGTTCCCGCTGTGGCGGCCCTCCAGGAGGCGGAAATCGGCGTGGGGATCGCAGTTGACGACGGCCAGGCCGGCGGAGGGTTCCTGGCCCCGCTGACGCAGGCCCTGCATCACCCCCTTCATGAGGGGATGAGCGTTGTTGTGCCCCCCTCCGATCACGATCGGAACCAGGCCCGCGGACACGATCTCTTCGACCACCGGGGCCACGCGCTCGTCCAGGGCCGCGCACAGATCCCGCAGGGGCCCGAGGTCTTCCGGGCCCGAGCCCAGGCCTCGCGAAGCCTCCTGGAGATCCTGGGTGAACACCGCTCCCGCCAGGAGGACCTCCTCGGTCGGCAGGAAATGGTTGGCCTGCTGGTTCAGGAAGGCTGCCAGGAAGGCCTCCCAGGCCCCGTCGGCCCCGGGGCGGCCCAGATTGGCTCGCGGGCCGAGATCCTCGGGGATTCCCAGCAGGGCGAAACGGGCGCCGGCCCTCCGGGCCTGCTGCCAACCCTCGCGCCCCCCTTGCGGTCCCAGCAGGGGAATCGCCTGGCCGACCCGCACCTCGCCGACGCGGACGGATGTCAAGGCTCGAACCTCAGGCTGGGTGAGAGGAACCAGGGGCGGAATCACGTGCGGGCCTCCGGTCCCAGCCTTCGCAGGTCGGCTTCGACCTCCTGCGCCGCCGCCTACTGGCCAACGGCCACGAAACTGAAGGGGATGTTGTGCATGGGTGCGGTGATGATCAGGTCGTAGGCGTCGAAGCCATTCCGAGTGATGTTGATCAGACCATGGGCTCCTCGCAGGCCTGTGGTGACCACGGCCGGCGCGCCCTGGAAGGCGGGATGGAAGGACACCCTGTAGGGGGGCCCCGGCGTGGATGGGTCGACGGACCAGTCTCCGGAGCCATAACCATAGGAGGGCCCCACGTTGACACACCCCCAGACCACGCGGACCTCCAGGCAGGAGGCGGCGGCCTCGGGATTCACGGGGCGGCGCCCCGTCCCATCGGAGAAGAGGACCACCGTCCCATCAGCCCCCGGAGCCACCCCGCATGCCACGTTTCCCGAGCCCACCGTCTGATTCTGCACGGTCGGTGGCTTGACATAGCCGGGGGCCGTGACGTAGTTGCCGGCGGCGTTGGCCAGCGAGCCGTCAGGCCGGGTGATCCGACCACTCGACCAGAGCAGGAAGGTCCCGGCCCGGTTCCGGTAGCCCGTCACCAACACGTTGTCCGAACCCCGGACATCCGCCGGAGAAGCCAGCACGGACGGCATGGGATGATGCTGGGCCAGAAGCGTTCCCAAGAGGAAGGCCAGGGCAGGTAGAACCAAACCCAGAGTCCTGGTAATCATCGCACAATATACCTCCCTACCCGTATGTTCAGCAACACAAAGCCGAATCCTTCGCAAAACATACCTGCTGTCAGGAATACTCCACGAGGATCACGGGAACCGGATCCGAAAGGTTCCGCCGACGGCGTCCTCGAAGAAACCTGCCGACGAAGCAGTGCCTCGGAACTCCGTTCCGGGGCTTTACCGTAGCGGAGAGGCTTCCATGCAGATTGCCCCCACCCCGGCTGAGGATTGGACGCTGCCCAGCGGCGCCACGGCCCGACTCCGCGCTGCGGGGACGGCCGACTTGGAGCCCGTCCGGGCCCTGTACTTCCGAACCTACGGAGATCGCTACGGTGTCCCCGAGGTGGCCGACCCGCAGCACACAGCCCGGGCCCTGGCCGACCCGACCAACTACCTGTGGCTGGTCACCGAGGTCCAGGGTCGGGTGGTCGGCAGCGTGATCTTCTCGGTCGACCCCTACCACCGCGTGGGCAAGTCCTTCGGCGGCGTGATCGAGCCCGAGATGCGCGGTCAGAAGATCATGACCCACATGATCCGCGAAGGGCATCGCCGCCTGATGGTGGACGGGGGACCCTGCGACCTGATCTATGCCGTCGTGCGCACCTTCGTCTCGCTCTCCTTCCACCAGGACCTGCGCGGCCTGGGCTACGTGGACACCGGCATCTTCCCCAACGTCCGCCGGGTTCGCGACTATGAGACCCACGGCTTCAAGTGCTGCTTCGCCCCCCACGCCCTGGACCGGCGCCGCCGGCCGCCGCGCCTCTTCCATCAGGTCCAGACCCTGTACGAGATCGTCGGCGCACGCTTGGGTCTGGACGAGGCGATCATCGAGCACCCCCGCCTGTCGCCGCCACCCGGCGAAGCGATCCCGCTGGCCGGCGTGCCGCCCGAGGAGGTTCCGGGAGGTATCGAGGCTGAACGCGAACGCCTGCGTGGGGCGGGACAATTGGAGTTCGGCTTCTACCCCCTGCACGAGCCGAACCTGCTGCTGGCCAACGCCGACCGCTCGGTCAAGGCCTTCCTGTACCACCAGCCCGTGGACGGGCACGCCAGTCTGCTGGGCATGACCACCGGCGGCCACGACATGGTCGATGTCCTGGGCGCCGTGGCCGACGCCTGCGAGGCCCTGGACCTGAAGTATCTGGAGATCCTGGCCTCGGCCTACGACCCCGAGGTGCAGGCCCAGCTCTGGCAGGCCTACTTCATCCCCAGCGCCTGGTTCCCGGCCGCGCGCCTGGCCGAGGACGGACAGCGCGAGGACTACCTGGTGGCCTCGCGCAGCTTCGTGCCCCTGCACTTCAAGGGGATGAAGCTGACCGAGGAGGCCAAGCCCTTCATCCTGGAGTATTTCAAGCTGTACACCGGACGCCTGTGGGAGGAGCTGGTCGATGCCTGACCCCGCCACCGAACTGGCCGAGCGCCGGCTCCTGCGCCGGGCCCGACGGGTCCTGGCCCGGCACCGGGGTGCCACCGACCGCATGCTGGCCCAGAGGTCAGCCTTCGCCGCGGGCCGGCGCCAGGACGGCTTCTTCCTGGAGGCCATGCAGGAGAACTTCGCCCACCACTTCCTGGGCTGCCCGCTATACCGGGCCCGCTGCCTGCAGGTGGGTGTGGTTCCCGGCGACATCCGCGAGGTCGAAGACCTGCCCCGAATCCCCTACGTCTTCGTGACGGTCTTCAAACGCCAGACGCTGGTCACGGGCGACCCCGCCAAGGTCCGCCTGACCCTGACCTCCAGCGGCACCGGGGGCGAGCGCAGCGCCATCCACCTGGACGCACGCTCGTTGCGGCGCATCCGCAGGATCGTGCACAACATCTACCGGGACCTGAAGATGACCTCCCGGGAGGTCACCAACTACCTGGCCTTCACCTACGACCCCCGAGTAGCCAAGGACCTGGGCACCGCCTTCTCCGACGAGTTGCTGACCCGCCTGACCCGGGTCGGCGAGGTCCACTACGCCATCCGGCCGGACGGCGACGGGGGCTGGTACCTGGACCGGGAGGCCTGCTTTGAGGCCCTGGAACGCTTCGAGCGCGAGGGCAGCGCCTTCCGCATGCTGGGCTTCCCGGCCCACGCCTGGGAGGTCCTGCAGGCCTACGAGCGCGAGCGAGGCCGCACGCTGAGCTTCCCCAACCGCAGCTACGTGTTGACCGGCGGGGGCTGGAAGACCCTGGGGGATCGGGAAATTCCCAAACCCCTCTTCCGAGCCGAGGTCGCCAGGATCCTGGGAATTCCCCAGGATCACATCCGGGACCTGTACGGGATGGTCGAGCATGGGGTGCCCTACACCGAGTGCGAGGCCGGACGGATGCACGTGCCGATCCATTCGCGAGTCCTGGTCCGCGATCCGGGCACCCTGGCCCTGCTGCCTCCGGGGCAGACGGGCCTGTTCCACTTCCTGACCCCCTACCTCTCGTCCTTCCCGGCCCTCTCCCTGCTGAACACGGATGTCGGGCACCTGGAGAGGGGCTGCGCCTGCGGCCGGGAAGCTCCTGTGATCGTCCTGGAGGGGCGAGGCGGGGTGACCCGCCACAAGGGCTGCGCCCTGGCAGCCCTGGACATACTGGCCACGGAAGGAGTCCCATGAGCATCTTCACCAGGTTTGGCGGAGGTTGGCGCCTGCTGGCCGGACTGCTGGCAGGTTCCACGGTCGGGGCCGTGATGGGCCAGGGGGTCGACCTGGTCCCCTCGGAGGTATCCCTGCTGGCGGCCGTGTCCGCCGCCGCCATCGGCGTGGCCTCCACCCTGTTCCTGCGCGCGGGCTTTCCCCGGCGCGAGAAGCCCTCGCGGGCCGGGGGCGTGGCCCTGATGGCCCTGCTGGCCTCCTACCTGGTGATCGGCCGCCTGGTCTGGCAGAACCTGGGCGGCCTGGAGATGCTGTACTACCTGGTCGCCGGGGCCGTGATGGCCTGGCTGGTCTTCACCTGGGTGGCCGAGACCTCCCTTCTGATGGCCTTCGGCCTGGGAGGCCTGCTGGGAGCCCTGACCGGAGTGGTCGTGCCCATCGCCATGTCCAGTACCTTCGAGCCTCTCCTCAGCCTGATGACCCTGTCCTCCGAACGCAACATCACCTACGCAGCCCTGGGCCTGCTGTGCGCCTATGCCGGGGCCTTCACGGCGGTGGCCGGCAGGCTCTCGGGCTTCGGACTGGTGGAGACGCGCCACGACGACGTCTGGACCTTCGGCCCCAGGGGCCGCTTGGAGACCCGCAGGGAGAGCCCCTAGATGGCCTGGGAGCACTACCTCTTCGGCGAACTGGTCTCGCTGGAGACCCCGCCCGACCTGGCCTTCGTGGACCAGTTGCTGGACCGCGCCGAGAAGGCCCGGGAGGACCTGGCCGGCGTTGAGGTGCGCCGCGTCCTGGACCTCTTGGACCGGGTTGGCCGACTGTGGAGCGACCCTGACTTCGGACCCAGGCGCTTGGCCCTCCGCCACATGCCCCAGGTCGTCGGCTTCTCGCCGCAGATGGTGGAGCGGGGCCTGGACGAGTTGGGGCGCCTCTTGTCCCGACAGAACCTGCTGGAGATGCTGCGCTACGAACTGGGGGTCCCGGAGTCCCTGGACCGCTGGTACTGGCGCTCGGGATTCAACGGCTACGTGCGCGGGGTTCCCTTGGGGGTGGTCCTGCACGTCTCGCCGGGGAACGTGTTCCTGGGAGCCGTGGACTCGCTGCTGCGCGGCCTTCTGACCAAGAACACCAACATCCTGAAGGTCTCCAGCGCCGACCCCATCTTCCCGCTGCTCTTCGCCCGCACCCTGGCCGAGCAGGACCGGGATGGCCGGATCGCCCGTTCCTTCGCGGTCGTCACCTTCCGGGGCGGTGAGGCGGAATTGGAGTCGCGCTTCAAGGCCCGCTGCCAGGGAACCGTGGTCTGGGGCGGCGAGCAGGCCCTCCAGGCCTGGAGCCGCGACCTTCCCCCCGGCAATCGTCTGATCCCCTACGGCCCCCGGATGTCCCTGGCCGTCATCACCCGGGCCTGGTTGGAGGAGGTCGACCCGATCCGGGCGGCCGAGGGTCTGGCCACCGACGTGGCGATGTGGGAGCAGCGGGGATGCGGCTCGCCGCAGATGCTCTTCCTGGAAGACGCCGGGCCCGCCGGCGAGCGGTTCCTGGAGGCCGTGCGGGAGGCCCTGGACCGCCTGGCCGTCTCGGTGCCCCCGGCCCGGCTCGACCGCGACGAACAGATCGAGATCCTGCGCGAGCGCGAACTGGCCCGCTTCGGGGAGTTGATGGGAGAGTCGCGGGCCTGGTACCCGGAGGGCGACACCCGCTGGACCGTGCTGTGGCGCCGCGATACCCGGCGCCTGGGTTCGCCCTTGAATCGGACGCTGGTGGTCCACCCCTACTCGCGCTGGGACGAGGTCCTCCAGGCGCTGGCCCCCTACCGCGACGTCCTGCAGTCGGTGGGCATGGGCGCCCTTCCCATGGAGTTGCGCGACCTGTCGGGGGACCTGGTCCGCCTGGGAGCCACGCGGATCACCGAGATCGGACGCATGCACGTGGCCCGGGCCGGCGCCCCCCACGACGGGTCCTTCCAGTTGGGCCGGCTGCTGCGCTGGGTCAGCATCGAATCGGTGCAGGAGCGCTTCGACACGGCCGACCAGGTGGATCCGGGTGCAAAGGCCCCGACCCGCAGCCGACGCCTGGTGGACCTGGTGAACTTCGCCCGCGAGTCCTCCCCCTTCTACCGCGACCGTCTGTCCGGCGAGCCGCTGCGCGACCCCTCGGAGCTGGCGCGGTTGCCCCTCCTGACGGGCGAAGAGGTCCGCTGTCACACCCCCCCGGCGGGCCAGGACCTTCTGACCGGGCCGTTGCAGGGCGCCTACGTCTTCGCCAGCGGGGGCTCGACGGGCGCCCCGAAGTTTTCCTTCTACTCCTACGAGGAGTGGGAGGAGGTCACCGACACGATGGCGGCCATCTACAGCATCGCCGGAATCGGTGCGGGGGACACCGTCGGCAACCTCTTCATGGCGGGAAGCCTCTACACCAGCTTCCTGGCGGCCAGCGAGGCCCTGGAGAAGCTGGGTTGCGTCAGCCTGCCCATCGCCGGGAACGCCGAACCTTCCCAGATCATGCGCTACCTGGAGCTGTTCCGCCCCACGGCGATCCTGGGCCTGCCCAGCGTGCTGGTCCAGATCGCCGAGACCGTCGAGAGGCGGGGCCTGGACCTGGTGATCCCCAAGGTGCTGTACGGCGGCGAACATCTGTCGCGCGAGGCCAAGGCCTTCCTGCGCCGGCGCCTGGGGTCACAGGTGGTGCTGAGCGCCGGCTACGCCTCGGTGGACGCCGGGCCCGTGGGCTACCAGTGTCCCTTCCGGCCGGGGGGTGTCCACCACCTGCTGTACGACTACCAGTACCTGGAGATCGTGGACCCCGAGACGGGCCTGCCGGTCCCCGAGGGCGAGATCGGCGAGATCGTGGTCACCTGCCTGAAGCGCCGGCTGATGCCGCTGATCCGCTACCGGACCGGGGACCTGGGCCGCCGGGTCCGCGAGCAGTGCCCCTGCGGGCGCACGACGCCGCTCTTCGAGTTGAAGGGGCGGACGGGCGACGTGGTCCGGGTGGGCACGGTCAGCATCTATCCCGACGGGATCGCCACCGCCCTGTCCCGGGTGGAGGGGGTCAGCCACCTCTTCCAGATCGTGGCCGACCGGGCGGGGACCAAGGACACCCTGACCATCCGAGCCGAGCGCCTGCACGCCGGGGGCCCCGATCGCAGTTCCGCGATCCGCGAGGCCATCCTGGCCGAGAATGCCGAGTTGCCCGAGGCCCTGCGCGAGGGCTGGCTGGCATCTCTGGAGGTCGAGCTGCTGGACCCGGACGGCCTGCCCCGCAACGAGCGCACCGGCAAGATCAAGAGGACCGTCGACCGGCGGACCTGATCTGGAACTCCGGCAAGTTTCGTCAGGATCCCTGGACCCGCCACCAACCGTGGCATTCGGCCGCCGAGCCGGGCCCGTCTGCATCGTCAGGCGCACCTCATCGGTGCTGGCAAAGCCCACGCTCAGCCCCCCACCAAGGCATGCTGTCCTGGCCTCCCAGCCCGTCTTGACGCTATCGGCTCTGATGCCAGAAGGTGGAATCAGCCGTGTCCTGTTCGGACCGCCCCGGCAGCTGCCTCCCCGATTCTCCAAACCAGACTGCCCGAAGACAGCCCGCAGCTTC
>CAZQPM010000017.1:0-7061 GCA_964595195.1 uncultured Burkholderiales bacterium
TCGACTGGCCCACGGACCACGACCCAGGCTCGCAAGGGCCCCCCGGGCAGTTGCAGCACGGCGCACTCCCGCACCGATTCCTGGCCAGACAGGGCCGCCTCGACCTCCTCCAGCTCCACGCGGTAACCCCGGACCTTCACCTGCCGGTCGGCTCGGCCCGTGAACTCCAACTCGCCCTGTGCCCCTCGCCGGACCCGGTCGCCGGTGCGGTACAGGCGCTCGCCCCCGAGGTCCACGAAGCGCTCGGCCGTGAGATCCGGGCGGCCCAGATAGCCCCGGGCCAGGCCCGGTCCTCCCAGGTAGAGTTCGCCTTCCCCAGCCTCCTGGCCGGCCTCATCCAGGATCCGCAACCGGGTGCCCGGCAGGGGGTGGCCGATGGGGACCCGGCCGGCGCCCAGATCGCGCGCGGTCAGATCGCAAGCCAGCGACACCACCGTCACCTCGGTGAGACCGAAGTTGTTGACCAGGCGCGGGGGGACCAGACCCCGCGCCCGGAAGAAGGCCTGCCAGCGCTCGACATCGGGGGCCCGGACGGACTCTCCCCCCGTGGTCACGAGGCGAACCGTCGGCGGAAAGCCGCGGGCCTCCATGACGTCCAGGGCCAGCCCCAGCATGCCGGGGAAGAGCCCCATGACGGTCACCTCCTGGTCCCGGCAGAAATCCAGCAGGACCTCGAGGTCGGCGCTGTCGGGTCGCAGGGCCACCGCGGCACCGCAGACCAGGGCCGAGAAGATCTCCTCCACCGCGGAGTCGAAGCTGGGTGAGCAGAGCTGGAGCACCCGATCCTCGGGGCCCAGGCGGTGGGACTGCACATCGAGGTCCAGGAACCAGGACAGGGCCCGATGCTCCACCATGACCCCTTTGGGATCTCCGGTGCTTCCGGACGTGTAGATCACGTAGGCCAGGGTGTCCAGGGGTATCGGCACCCCGCAGGGGTCCCCGGGCCACTCCCGCGCCGCCTCCGGGGGGAGCCACGGCCAACCCGGCACGGGCCTCCGGGCCACCACCGCCCGCGGGCGGGCCTCGGTGAGGATCCGCTCCAGACGCGGCCCGGGGGTGGCCGGGTCCAGGGGCAGCCAGGCGCCACCGGCCTTCATGACCCCCAGGGCCGCGGCCAGGAGCTCGGGCGAACGGTCCAGCATCACGACCACCGGGTCCTCGGAGGTGAGCCCCAGGTGCAGCAGAGCCCGGGCCTGGCGATTCGACTCCTCCTCCAGGCGGGCGTAGGACCACGAACCCGACGCGGTCAACACGGCGGGGCGCTCGGGCCAGCGGGCGGCGACCCGGGCGAAGAGGTCGGGCACGCTATACTGGGGGGCGGCCTCCCGGCCGAAGGGACGGGCCTCCCGGCCGAGGACCCGGCCCGGGGCCCAGGCCGGCGATCCCAGGTCAGCCCCCTCGAGGCGACCCACATGAACCGGAAGGTCGGCCGAGGCCACCGTGACCTCACGGGATCCGACCTCCAGGATCGCCCCAGCCGGAGCGATCCGGGGGAGCGGGTCGATCCGCAGCGTCCCGACCCGCACGGGACCCTCCGGCCCTTCGAACCAACAGGTCCCCCAATCGTTGGGCTCGGGGCCGAAGTCTGCGGAACGGACCCGGGCGCAGAGCTCCCGCGCCGGCAGGTCCCAGCGCAGTCGTCCCTGGTCGGGAAGCCGATCGGTCGAGGAGAACCAGGTGCGGCGGGTCAGATCCTGGGGGACGGGGACCAGGGTGCCGGCCTGCAGCCCCTCCAGAAGTCGGTCGAAGGTCCGCAGGGCCGCCTCGAAACACCGCAGATGCAGGGAGAAGGACGTATCCTCGGGGTCCAGTGAGAAGACCTCCTGGACCAGGATGGCGCCGGCGTCGACCCGGGTCTCCATCTCATGCCAGGTCACGCCGTGGGTGGACTCCCCGCGAAGGATCGCTCGGGGTGCGGCGTGGCGACCGGCGGAACGGGGCAGCGGAGCGTCGTGGTAGTTGATGGCCCCGCGCCGGGGTCGGGCCAGGTCCTCGGGGCCCAGCAGGCACGGGTTCGCCACGCTCAGCAGGTAGTCGAACTCCACCTGGGCCAGGGCCTCGGGCAGGGTTCCCCGACAGGCCGCCCCGACCAGGAACCCCGGGATCGTGGCCGGATCAGGCGCCCACACGCCGACCACCGACTGACCGGCCTCGAGAAGCCTGCGGCCACACTCGGCCAGCAGGCCCGTGCTGCCCGCCAGGAAGAAGCACAGGGGCTCAGCCATCCAGGGGTGCCCGTCCTCGGACCAGGCGACGGAGCGCGAAGTACAGCGGCGCGGGCACGGGGAGGCGAAACAGCCGCACCCGGGCCTGGGCGTTGGCGACGCGCCGCAGGGCCTCGTCGGGATCGCCGTGGCAGGCCATGACCTCGTAGACCGTGTTCTTGTAACCGAAGGGCGGGCCGATCACCAGGCGGGAAGCCTGCCCCTCCGGCCAGAGCAACCGGGCCCCCTCGGCCTCGACCCGTTCGCGCAGTCGCCGCGGCACCCGCACATAACCGACCCCATTCACCAGGGCCCGCGACGCGGCGGCCCAGGTCCTGGGGGCTGGAGGTTCGGGGAGCGGACGACCCGACTGCAGGTCCGCCAGCACCCGCGCCCGGTCCAGGCCGTAGACCTCCCGGTTCAGCTCCTCGTGGCAGCCTCCCCCCATGCGGGCGGCGGCCTCGATCACCACGGCCCGCCCGCCGTCCAGCTTGACCTCGACGTGGGCCCATCCGGTCCAGATCCCCAGCCGGGCCACGGCCTCCCCGACCGCGGCGCAGACCTGCTGGTGGCCTTCCGGCAACAACCGGGAGGGGGCGAGATCCCCGACCTCCACGTGATGGGGAGGGTGCATCGGCATCTTGTCGGAGACCAGGCACCATTCCACCCGGCCTTCCCGGACCAGGGTCTCGGCCGTGTGCTCGGTTCCCGCAAACCAGGGTTCGACCACGAAGTCCAGGCTGGCCGAGTCGGGACGCCGCAGAAGCGCGAAGAAGGCCCGCT
Source organism: uncultured Burkholderiales bacterium (assembly GCA_964595195.1). Lineage (GTDB taxonomy): Bacteria > Vulcanimicrobiota > Xenobia > Xenobiales > Xenobiaceae > CAZQPM01. The sequence goes on from CAZQPM010000017.1 coordinate 2,988, forward strand.
GCCGACGCAGTTGCCGGGCCAGGTCCGAGGGGCCCTCCACCCGGACCACTCCCCGGCTGTTGAAGCCGAAGCGAGGTTTCAGGATGGCCGGGAACAGGTGGGCCGGCACGTCGAGGGGAGGCTCCCGGACCAGGATCGCCTCGCCGCCCAGGGCCCTGCGCATGGCCAGCTTGTCGCGCACCGGCTCGGGTCGCAGGGCCGGGGGTGCCAGGTCCAGCTCCCGGGCCGCAAGACATGCGGGGACCACGTACTTCTCGCGCCGATTCAGCAGGCCCGAGAAGGGGCGGCGGGCGTGCTCGGCCGCCAGGGCCCGGAGGAAGACCTCAGGAGCCTCGGGCTGGAAGGCCAGGACCCCCGGCTGGAAGACCGCGTGCCCCGCGAAGGACAGATCCAGATCGGGCAGGCGCCTCTGCCAGTCGCCCGCTTCCTCCGACCGACTGGCGAAGACCAGGAACCGCGGTCTCACGGCACGGATGCGGCGCAGGTGCGCGTGAGTGCCGTCGCGGCCAGGGGCCGGCGGACCGACTCCGGCGAGACCCCGGAGCGCAACGCCAGCAAGGCTCCGGCCGCCTCCAGATAGCCCTGCACCCGGACCAACTGCCCGGGGGCCCAGGGCAGCAGGTCCAGGTCGTTGCGCATCCGGTGCCCCGTACCTCCCACGGCGACGACGGGGATGCCCTGCTCGAGGGCGGCCAGGGTCGGCAGCCCCAGGCAGCCGTCGGGGATCACCAGGGCGCCCAGGTCGGCGGCGGTGACCAGGCCCGGCGCTCCCCAGGCGGGCGGGTCCAGGACCAGGCGGGGGCTGCGGGCCAGGCCCTTCAGGACGCAGAACAGGCACGTGACCGAGACGGGCTCGGCACCCTTGCGCGGGTCCACCGGCCCGTGCTCCAGACGGTGGACTTCCGAGGACATCATCATGGGGGCGTGAGCCGCGGGCAGTCCGTGGCGCAGGGAGACGGCGTGGGTCAGGATGGCTTCGACCCCGCCCCAGGGGTTCACCATCCGGTCTTCCCGGTCGGCGAAGTACTCACGGTGCCGCTCGGGGGGCACCAGGACCCGACTGGCCAGGGCCACGGCGTCGTACCGACCCCGACGGGCCTCCAGGGCCTGGTCGACCTCCTCGAAGGCCTCGACCCGGCCCGCCGCCCGGCCTGCGGGCGTGAGGACCGAGCGCATGGACATCCGACCGGGCAGCACCAGGGCCTCGGCGATCTCGATCCCCGCGGCCGCGCGGGCGGCCGAGAGCATGTTCAGGGTCGCATCCAGGTACTGTGGCTCGGGATGGTCCTCCAGCAGGACCAGCAGGCGATTGGACCGCGTCGGACACAGGCCGACGGTGCCCATCAGGAGCCGGGCCAGGGTGCTGCCCTCGACGTAGAGGCCATTTTCCGGCAGTTCGTTGAGGTCCGCCGCATTCACCACGTTGGGGTGGGTCACCAGGCGGTCGCAGGCCGAGGCCAGCAACCGGGCAGCGGCCCCCGCATCGCCCGAGTGCCCGCCCAGTTCCGCGCCGATCCCCGTGGGGACGACGAAGGCGACCAGGAAGGAGTCGGCCTTGTGGCCAGGTCGGCGGCGGAACTCGAAGATGTCGGCGCCGGGAGGCGGGCTCGAGGCGAAGCCCAGCTCGATCTCCAGTTCCGTGCGACCCGACGAAGGAACCGCCAGCCGGACCGGCCAGCCCCCCGCCGGAAGGTGTGGCCGCACCGCGGCCCCCAGGCCTTCCAGAAGCGAACCCTGAGGCCGGGACAGACGGATGAACACTTCGTCCAGGGTCATGGATGCGCCCCCCTTGCTGCGCAGGCCCGTCCCCACCGACCCTGCGACAGGGGAATTCTTCGCATCCCAGGGACCGGGCTCCTTCAGGGATGCACGGCCACCTGGGCTGGCCCGGTCCGGTCACACACCAGCCCCGGACGGTCACCCGGCGCCTCCCGGTGAGGGCAGAGGGCCTGCCCTGACGGACTCGGAGCCTGCGCCCCACCCCACGGAGGCGCGACGGGTCCGGCACCCGGGGCACCGGAAGAAGAGCTCACCTCGTCCGGTTCCACCGCCAAGGCAAAGGTCTGTTCGCCTAGCCAGGGGCTCGCGCTTGAGATAAAATCAAGCGTCAGACCTCTACGGTGACGGGAGTGCGGCCTTGTTTCTGAAGCGGATCGAGCTCTGCGGCTTCAAGACCTTCGCGGAACGGACCGAAGTCGAGTTCGTACCCGGCTTCATGGCCGTGGTCGGCCCCAACGGCAGCGGCAAGAGCAACCTGACCGACGCCATCCGCTACTGCCTGGGCGAGCAGAGCACCCGGACCCTGCGGGCCACGCGCCTGGAGGAGCTGGTCTTCGCCGGCACCCCCACCCGCCGCGCCGCGGCCCTGGGTGAGGTGACCGCCGTCTTCGACAACTCGGACGGCCACCTCCCGGTGGACTTCAGCGAGGTGGCGATCACCCGCAAGACCACCCGCGACGGCGACTCGCAGTACTCCATCAACCGCACTCCCTGCCGCCTGAAGGACGTCCACGAGCTGCTGATGGGGTCGGGGATCGGACCGGGGTCCTTCTCGGTGCTGGGCAGCAGGGAGGTGGACATGGTCCTCTCCTCCGACCCCAAGGACCGCCGCCTGATGCTGGAGGAGACGGCCGGCACCAACCGCTACCGCTTCCGCAAGAAGGAGGCCGCCCGCAAGCTGGAGCACACGGCCGCCAACCTGGTGCGCCTCCGCGACATCCTCAAGGAGGTCGAGGGCAGCGTCGAGGAGAGCCGCAGGGCCGTCGAACGCTACGAGCGCTACAAGAAGGCCCAGGACCAGTTGCAGGGCCTGGAGGTCCGGGTGGCTCGGGCCGACATGGAGGCCATCCTGGGCAGGGTGGGCGGCGTGCGCCAGAAGGCCGAGGGCCTCCAAGCCGCCTCGCAGGCCGCCGACGAGCTGGAACTGGAACTGGGCCTGGAGCTGGAACAGGCCGAGGCCCAGCGTTCCGAGCGCGACGTGCGCCGCGACGGGATCCAGGCCACGGTGGCCGCCACGCGCGAGGAACTGTCGCACGCCCGGGCCTCCCACGAAGGGCTCTTCAAGCGGGCCAGCGAGCTGGACCATGGGACCCGGGCCGCCAGCCAGCGCCTGGACAGCTCCCGGGAGCGCATCGCCGAGCGCCAGGTCGAACTCGAGACGATGGCCCGCGAGCTGCCCGACCTGGAGCGGGCGCTGGCCGAGGCCCGCACACGCCTGACCGACCTGCGCCGGGAGCTGGCGGCCTGCCCTGAAGCCCGGCAGGGCCCCGGGTCGGAGATCCGCGCCCGCCTGGCCACCCTGGAGCGCGAACGCAACCAGTTGAACGCCCGGTTGGAGACCCTGAAGGCCCGCGCCGAGCAGGAATCCACGCGCCGCCAGGAGGCCCTGGACCAGGCCGGGACCCTGCGCCGGGAAGCCGAGAAGCCCCATCTGGAACTGGACCCCCTGGAGCCTGCCCGGGCCCATGCCGCCGACGCCACCCGCCAGGAGCAGGCCGTCCAGGAGGCCCGGCAGGGCGCCTCCCAGAGGTTGCAGCAGGCCCGCACCCAGCGCGCCGAGGCCGAGAAGCGGCGACGCCCGCTGACGACCCGCGTCATGGAACTGGAAGCCATCCTGGAGGATCGGGCCGGCCTGCCGCCCGCCGTCCGCGCGGTGATGTCCTGGAAGGAACCCGGCACCATCGGCGTGGTCGGAGAGGTGATCCGGGTCAAGGAGGGCCTGGAGGTCGCCATGGAGGCGGCCCTGGGCGGGCGTCTCTCGGACGTGATCACGCGCGACCGCCACACCGCCTCGCGCCTGGTCGACCGCCTGAAGCGCGAGCGCGCGGGCCGGGTCACCTTCTGGCCCCTGGACCTGGAGCGCCGCGAAAGCGACCCCATCCCGCTCCCCACCCGCGAGGGCGTGGTGGGCCAGGCCCTGGACCTGATCGACTTCAGCCCCGAGCTGCGGCCCGTCCTGGCCCAGATGCTGGGCGGCACCGTGGTCATGCAGGACCTGCCCAGCGCCCTGGCCCTCTATGACCGTTGCCGGGGCCGCCGCCCGCACGCCGTCACGCTGCAGGGCGAGTACCTCTC
>CAZQPM010000017.1:7082-23894 GCA_964595195.1 uncultured Burkholderiales bacterium
CCGGGGGCTCGCTGCGCGGCGACCGCTCGGGGATGCTGGCCCGCCGCCGTCAACTGGACGAGGCCCGGGGCGGACTGAAGAGCCTGGAGGCCGAGCTGGCCCGTCTGCACGAGGCCGAGGAGAGCGAATCGCTGCAGTTGGCCGAGGCCGAACAGGCCCTGACCCGGGCCCGCGAGGAAGCCCGCCGCGCGCGCCAGGTGGTGGCCGACCTGGAGGCCGAGGTCCGCCGCCAGGAGCAGGACTCGCGACGGGCCCTGGTGGCCGCCGAGAAGCTGGAGGCCGAGGCCCGCACCCTGGAGGAGAAGGGCCTGCGCCACGAGCAGGAGCGCCGGACCGCCGGCGAGCGGCTGGAGGCCCTGGGCGAGGAGTGGGACGACCTGCGCGAGAAGCTGACGCGCTCCCAGGAGGAGGAGGCCCGCCAGCATGTGCAACGCGAAGGCCTGCGCCGCCAGGTGATGGAGGCCGAACTGGAGGCCGAACGCCGCACCCAGCGCCACGCCGAGCGCCAGCGCGAGATCCAGCGCGTGCGCGCCCGCCAGCAGGAACTGGAGGCCGACCGGGAAGCCGCCGCCGCCGAGATGGAGCGGGCGGGCCGGGCCCGACTGCAACTGGAGCGCGAAGGCGGCGAGCTGGCCGGGCGCATGGAGATCCTGACGGCCCGCCTGACCGAGGAGGAGAAGCTGCTGGAGGGCCTGCGCCAGGAATCCTCGGGCCAGGACGAGCGCCTGAAGAACCTGCGCACCCGTCACGCCGAGGCGGCCCGCAAGGCCCGCGAACTGGGCGAGGAGCTGCACCGTCACCAGGTGGAACTGGCCGGCCTGGAGGCCCACCTCGAGCAGGCCCGGATCCGCCTGGAGGAGGTCGGCGAACTGGAGGATCCCCCAGGCGAAGAGCCCGACTTCGACCTGGAGAAGGCCCGCGCCCAGGCCCGGCGCCTGCGCTCCTTCCTGGAGGGCTTCGGCAGCGTGAACCTGGGGGCCCGCGAGGACTTCGAGCGCCTTTCGACCCGCCACGTCGAGTTGAAGGCCCAGATCGAGGACCTGGAGGAGGCTTCGGAGGGCCTCAAGCAGATCATGGCCGAGATGGACCGGGCCTCGGTCACCCAGTTCCAGACGGTATTCCACCAGGTCAACGAGACCTTCGGACGGCTTTTCGGCGAGATCTTCGGGGGTGGCTGGGCCCGCCTGGAACTGTGCGACCCCGACGACCTCCTGGAATCGGGCGTGGAGATCGTGGCCTGCCCTCCGGGCAAGAAGCTGCAGAACCTGACCCTGTTCTCCTCGGGCGAACGAGCCCTTGCAGCCATCGCCTTCCTGCTGTCGCTGCTGACCCACAAGCCCAGTCCCATCGTGGTGCTGGACGAGTTGGACGCCCCCCTGGACGACGCCAACGTCGAGAAGGTGGCCTCGCGCCTTCTGGAGTTCTCGACCTCCTCACAGTTCCTGGTGATCACCCACAACCGCAAGACGATGGAGTTCGCCGACCGTCTCTATGGAGTGACCATGGAGGAGCCGGGAGTAAGTCGGCTGCTGAGCGTCGAACTGCGCGGGGAGAACGGCGAGAAGCTGCCCGCGGGCGTGGGCGCAGACTCGCGCAAGGCGGAGGCCCTCCTGGCATGAACCCCGGTACGAACCCACTGCTGCAGGTCCTGGACGAGCGCTTCATCCTGCTGGTCAGCATCCCCCGCAACGAGCTGGCGCTGGCCCGGGCGGCGGCGGAGGCCGGAGCCGACGCCATCAAGGTGCACCTGAACTGCGAGCACTTCGCCAGCGGCACGCGCTTCGGTTCATGGCCCGAAGAAAAGGCCGTCATCGCCGAGATCCGCAAGGCCCTGGACATCCCGCTGGGGATCGTGACCGGCGCCGAGGACCTGCCCGGTCCGGAGGACCTTGCCGAGATCCGCGCCGCGGGCTTCGACTTCTGGGACCTGTTCGCGCACCACACCCCGCCGGGCTACCTGGACTGGCCGGAGATGGGCCGCATGGTGGCCGTGGACCCCACCTGGACGCCTGAATTCGTGGGCGACCTGGTGGGTCTGGGGGTCCAGGTGATCGAGTCCTCGATCATCCCCCGCACCCACTACCGCACCCGGCTGACGGCCGCCGACCTGGCCCGCTACGCGGCCCTGGTGCGGGCCGCTGGCGTCCCGGTGGTGGTCCCCACCCAGAAGGCCGTCCAACCCGAGGAGGTCGGCTACCTCCACCGCGTCGGCGCCCGAGGCCTGGCCATCGGGGCCGTGGTCACCGGCCACGAGGTGGAGGGTCTGCGGCGCGCCGTGGCCAGCTTCCGCCAGGCCATCGACGCCCTGCCCCTCCGGCGGCCGTGACGCCCGCTCGCCGGGACCTCCTGCTGGTCCCCCTGGACGACCGGCCCTGTTGCCGGCAATTCCCGGTGCGCCTGGCGGCCATGGCCGGCCACGACCTGGCCCTGCCGCCGCGAGACCTCCTGGGGAACTATCTGCAGCCCGGTGACCCCGACCGCCTGCTCGACTGGTTGGAGCAGCGCCCCATCCCTTCCGCGGGGCAGATCCTCTCGCTGGACATGCTGTGCTGGGGCGGCCTGGTGGCCTCGCGCCGCCCGGACCTGGCCAGGAAGCCGGCCTGGCGGCGGCTGGAGAGGGCTGGCAGCCTGGCCCGGACCCGCCCTTCCTGGGCCTTCTCCACGGTCATGCGCACGGCCCCCACCCAGACCAGCGTCGAGGAGGTCGAACAGGCCGCCCGCCTGACGGAACTGGCCCTGTGGATGTCGCGCTGCGGTCGGGACTTCCCGGGCGCCCTGCAACGAGTGGAGGCCCTGCGCCAGGCCATGCCCGTGGAATGGGTGGACCGCTACCTGCGGGCCCGCCACCGCAACCACGGCCTGAACCTGGCGGCGCTGAAGGCCGCCTCACAGGGGTGCTTCCGCCATCTCTTGCTGGGCGTCGACGACAGCCGCACCGAGGGTCTGAACGTCCTGGAGGCCGCCCACCTGGAGAAGGCCCTGGACCGCTGGGGGGCCCCCGCCACGGTGGCCCCGGGCACCGACGAGATGGCCCTCCTGCTGCTGGTTCGGGTCCTGGCTCCGGGGGTGCCCGTCTCGGTTCGCTGGTCCCAGGATTCCGACCGCACGCGGGTCACCCGCTACGAGGATCGCTCGCTGGAGGGTGTGGTGGAGGCCCAGGCCCGGGCCGCGGGGGTGGACCTTCGCGACCGGGCCTCCCGGCAACTGTGGGTCTACGGCCCCCACGGAGAGCAGGGTGAAGCTGCCGACCAGGGGCGCCCCCGCCGCAGTCGCCGGGCGGCGGCCTTCGCCGAGGCCCTCGGCCGGGAACTGGCCGGCGGGGCCCGCATCGCGGTGGCCGACGTGGCCCGCGCCAACGGCGCCGACCGGGCCCTGGTGCGCGAGTTGTTGCAGGCGGGTTTGATGCCGCGCCTGGCGGGCTACGCAGGCTGGAACACGGCCGGCAACACCCTGGGCACCGCCCTGGCCTGCGCGGCCCTGGCCCCCGAGTTCCCGACTCCCACCACCGAGCGGGAGCGCCTGGGCTTCCTCCTGGAACGCCTGGGAGACGACTACCTGTATCAGGCGGAACTGCGTCAGGAGGTAGCGGCCCCGCTGGGGGGGTCGTTCGTAAAACTATCCGACCTCCCGCTCGACCAGACGCGCCGGCGCGTGCAACGCCTGCTGGGCCTGCGCCTGCGCCGCCTGTTCCACGAGCACTTCGCCAGCCAGGACCTGCCGGGGGGGCCGCTGCAATTGGTGGAAGTGGCCGTCGACCTGCCCTGGCCGCGCACCTTCGAAGTCGAGGTGCAGGTCCGGCTCAAGCGGGGAAACCTCTGAGCTTACGGTCCTTCGGGAGCGGGAATCTCCACAGGGTGCGAATCTGTTCACAACCTTCCGGGGGACGCAGGAAGGACCCGCGATGGTTTTCGTCCTATTCTAGGGCCTCTAACCATCCCTGGAGGCCCCATGACCACAGAAAGCCACCCGCAGGAGCAGACGCTCTTCGGGCATCCCGTCGGGCTCTATACCCTGTTCTTCGCCGAGATGTGGGAGCGCTTCTCCTACTACGGCATGCGCGCCCTGCTCGTCTTCTACATGATCAAGGGATTCCTGGGCTTCGCCGACAACGAGGCCTACGGAATCTACGGGGCCTACACCTCGCTGGTGTACGCCACCCCGTTCATCGGGGGCATGCTGGCGGACAGGTTCTTCGGCGCCCGCCGCTCGGTGGTCGCAGGCGCCGTCCTGATGGCCCTGGGCCTGTTCATGCTGACCATCCAGGACCGCACCGCCTTCTTCGTCGGCCTGGCCCTCCTGATCTGCGGGAACGGCTTCTTCAAGCCCAACATCTCGACCATCGTGGGCTCGCTGTACCCCAAGGACAGCCCGCAGCGGGACGGCGGCTTCACGATCTTCTACATGGGCATCAACATGGGTGCGGCCATGTCTCCCCTGATCTGCGGCTACGTGGGCGAGACCTACGGCTGGCAGTACGGCTTCGGCCTGGCAGGGATCGGGATGCTGGTCGGCCTGGCCATCTTCGTGGCCCCCACCCTGCTGACCCAGGTGTTGATCGGTGTGGGCGCCCTGGGCACGGCCGCGTCGCTCCTGTTCCTGCAGAACAACCCCTACCAACTGGTCGTCAACATCCTGGTCGCCGGCGCCCTGCTGACCTCCGCCACCGTGGCCACGATGGCCCTGGGCAGAGGGGGGTTGCCCCAGGACGCCGGTCTGCCCCGGGATCCGGAGGCCGCCGGCCGCAAGGTCCTGGGCTTCCTGCGCACGGACCTGGCCATCCTCCTGGCCGTGCTGGTGGCCATCCCGATCATCGCCATCCTGGTGCAGAACGACCGGATCGCCGGCTACACCCTGACCGTCTTCGGCCTGGGGGCCCTGTTGTGGCTCTTCGTCGAGGCCGTCCGCAGCCCGAAGATGGAGCGCGAGCGCCTCTTCGTGGTGCTGATCCTGATGTTCTTCTCGCTGCTCTTCTGGGCGTTCTTCGAGCAGGCGGGAAGTTCGGTCAACAACTTCACCGACCGCAACGTGGACCGCGTCTTCTCCGAGAGACAGGTCACCGCACAGGATGTCGGGCAGACCTTCCAGTTCAAGGTGAGCCAGGCGCAACTGGGCTTCCAGAACGGCCAGGAGGTCTTCACCCTGGACCAGCTCAGCAAGCTGAGGGAGTCCAAGCAGGACAACGTCTCGTGGACCATGACTGCGCAGCACGTCGGCATGACCCTCCAGGGAGCCGAGGTCCCGGCCTCGATCTTCCAGGCCGCCAACCCGGTCTTCATCCTCACCTTCGGCCTGGCCTTCACGGGCCTGTGGGGCTTCCTGGGCAAGCGAGGCTGGGAGCCCTCGACCCCGGTCAAGTTCGCCATGGGGCTGCTGCAACTGGGCCTGGGCTTCGGCGCCCTGTGGATTGGAGCCCAGAACGCCGACCCGCGGGGCATGGTGGCCATGAGCTGGCTGCTGCTGGGCTACCTTTTGCACACCACGGGTGAGCTGTGCCTGTCGCCGGTGGGCTTGGCCATGATCACGCGCCTCTCGCCGGCCCGCATGGTCAGCACGGTCATGGGCGCCTGGTTCCTGGCCACCGCCTTCTCGAACTACCTGGCCGCCATGATCGCCCAGTTGACCGGAGTCCACGGAGGCGAGGGTGCCGAGAACCTGATCCCGCCTCCCCTCCAGACCGTGGGCATCTACGGGGACGTCTTCGGGAAGATCGCCCTGACGGCCCTGGCCTCGGCCCTGATCTGCTTCGCCCTGGCCCCCCTGCTGCGCAAGTGGATGCACAGCGAGGAGGAACAGCCCGCCTGACGAGGGATCTCGAGCCCTGAACAGCAGGAAGGCCTGGGGTCCTGTGCGACCCCAGGTCTTCCTGGTTGCTGGCGTGGCCTACTCGCCCCGGAAGACGGGACGGCGCTTCTCCCGGAAGGCCGCCAGGCCCTCCAGGTAGTCGCGGCTCTCGTAGACCTCCCGGCGCAGTTCCTGGATGCGTTCGAAGGTCTCCGCCGACAGCATCTGCCCCTTCAGCAGCATGCGGAACTGCATCTTGAGCACCTGCACGGCCAGCGGGGCGTTCCGGGCGATGGTCCGGGCCAGATCCATGGTGAAGTCCAGCAACTCCGGACGCGGCACGACATGATTCACCATGCGGATCGCCCGGGCCTCGGCGGCCACCAGGGGCCGGGCCGCGAAGAAGAGCTCCTTGGCGTGGTGGGGCCCCAGGTTCTTCAGGAAGCGCACCAGGCCCGAAGGATTGTAGGGCACTCCCAGGCGAGCCGGGGTCATCGTGAACGCGGTGTCCTCAGCGCAGATCACCATGTCGCAGGACATGCACAGGTCGCAGGCCCCTCCCCAGACGCCCCCTTCCACCATGGCCAGGACGGGCAGGCGGGTATCCTGCACGGCCCGGACCAGTTGCTCCAGGGGATCCTCGTAGCCCAGGGGGTCGCGGCCGCCCTGAGGCAGCTCCTTGACATCGTGGCCCGCCGACCACACCTGGGCCCCGGGGTAGGCCCGCAGGATCAACACCAGGGCGCCGGCCTGCTCCAGCGCCGAGATGCCGGTGATGGCCTCGGCGATCAAACCCGAACTCAGGCAGTTCCGCCGCGCCGGGTGGTTCATGGTGATGATCCCGATGCGGTCCTGCAGGCTCAACTCGACGAAGCGAAGGTCGGTGTTCCCTAGGGCGTTCTCTGGTGCGTCCTGTTCCACGGTTTCTACCTCACTTGCCGATATCGTAGGGTTGCCGCTGGGGCTCGAGATGCGTCAGGCGCGGCGGACCGCCGAGGCCAGGGCCCCCGGCACCGGCATGCCCCACAGCGAGACGGGAGACGCCGGCCGCACCTGCTGTCGGAGGCGGGCCGTCGAGGACATGCGCACGTCGTCGACCACGTAGAAACACTCCGGGTCCAGGCCCTCGACCCGACCGATCAGAGCCGCCATCTCCTTGCGGGGGCGCTGGACCATCAGGAGATGGATGGGTCCATCCAGACCTTCGCCCTGGATGGCCGTCACCGCGTATCCGGCCTGCCGCAGGGCGCTCGCCACCGCCACTCCCTGGCGGGTGAAGACGCGCAGGACCTGCTCGCCATAGGCCAGGGACTGTTCGAGCATGACCCCCAGGTAGCTGCCCAGGGCGTAGCCCAGGGCGTAGGAGACGGCGTAGGCCGGAACGTCCAGGCTGGTGACCACCTTGCTGACCACCACGATCCAGATCAGGACCTCGAAGAAGCCCAAGGTCAGGGCCATGCCCTTCCGACCGTTGACGATGGCCACGGTCCTCAGCGTGCCCAGCGAGACATCGGCGATGCGGGACAGGATGATGAGGCAGGTGGTGACCAGGACTTCCGAGCTCATGACCGACTCCGATCCGCGACGGTGACGTTCCCCAAGCCGGGCCCGAGGCTCGGGCCGGCTGCCCTCCCGGACCCGACCCTATCATCTTCCGCCACAGCTATTGTGAACAATACGTTAAGTCGCCGAGGGCCTCCCAGGGCTCCTTCGTCCGGGTCGGCTCAGGGCCGCTCAGCGCCATTCTCCCCGGAGCTCGGCCACAGCGGCCCGCAGGTCCTCCGCCGTGACCTCCTCGGAAGGGACCACGCTGCCCACGACCAGTTCCACGCGTCGCCTCCAGGGGCGCTTCCAACGCTGCCGGAGGCGCCTCGGACGACGACTGAAGAGGCTTCCCCAGAAGCCGCGCAGGGCCATCGGCAGCACGGGGACCCCCGAGGCCCGGGCCATCCTCTCGACGCCGGGCCTGAAGGGCCCCACCTCGCCGTCGCTGGTGACCCTGCCTTCGGGGAAGATGCAGACCACCTCGCCCCGTTCGAGGGCCTCCTGGACCTCCCGCAGGGCCTTCTCCACCAGCTCAGGCTGCTGGCGGGACGAGCCGATGGGGATCACCCGGGCGTCGCGCAGCAGGAAGCGCACCAGCGGAATCCCGGCGTAGGCGTGCCACATGACGAAGCGTATGGGCCGGTTGACGGTCGCCGCGATGACCAGCCAGTCGACGAAACTGACGTGGTTGCAGGCCAGGATCAGGGGGCCCTCGGGGGGGATCCTCTCCAGGCCCTGGACCTTCAACCGATAGCCCACGTGGGCCAGGAACCAGGCCACCAGGCGCAGGAAGAACTCGGGGATCAGGCTGTAGATGTAGAAGGCCACGACTCCATTCAGGACGGCCAGGGCCCCGAAGACCTGGTGCGGCTCCATTCCCAGGGCCCGGACGACCGTCAGGCAGAACGCCGAAAGTGCCACGAACAAAAGGTTCAACAAGCCGTTGCCGGCCAGGACGCGGGAGCGATGCTTCGCCGGGGTCACCTGCTGCACCAGGGCCTGGAGGGGGACGACGAAGAATCCGCAGCACACGGCCAGAAGGAAGAGGTCCAGCAGCAGGCGGACCCCGACCGGGCTGCCGAGGAGGTCCCCGGAGCCCGGCAGGACATGGCTGCCCGGTGGCCAGGCCGACCACAGGAAGAAGAGGTCCGCGGCGCAGAGGGTCATCCCCAGGGACCCGAAGGGAACCAGGCCCGGTTCCAGGCGCTGGAACGAGAAGGCATCGCACAGCAGGGCCCCCGCTCCCAGGCCCAGGCACAGGAGTCCCAGCAGGACCGCCGCCTGCCCGGGGTCGGCCCGCAGGGTGCGCCAGGCGCCATCGGCCAACAGCATCATGACGGACGGGCCGAAGAACCAGAACCAGGAGAGGCCCAGGATGGCCAGCCGGACCGTCCGGTCGCGCAGGGTGAGACGCGCCACCTGGAGGATGGAGGTCACGGGGTTCCAGTCGACCGCCAGATCCGGGTCGGCGGGCGGGGTAGCGGGGACCGCACACGCGGCGCGATAACCGGCCAGGGCTGCGACCACGCACCCGAAGGCGACCAGCCGGACTCCCTGCGCCGACACCTCCCAGACCCCCAGACCGGCGGTTCGCCCCGCCCCCAGCAGCAGGGCGGCAGACAGGGTTCCCAACAGGATGGCCAGCGCGCCGGCTGCCTGCACCAGGGCGTTCCCTCGCACCAGGTCAGAGGGCGCCAGCAGTTGCGGAATCAGACCGTACTTGACGGCCCCCAGGAGGGTGGCCTGCAGGCCCAGACACCCGAGGGCCGCCAGCAGCAGGGCCGGCTCGCCCTGCATCAGGGCCAGCCCGGCGCCCAGGGACAACACCACGTCCACCCGCCGGATCCAGCGCAGGAGGCGGGCCTTGTCGTAACGGTCGGCCAGTTGACCCGCCACCCCCGAGAAGATCAGGACCGGCAGGGCCAGCAGGTACGCCGCCACCAGGGCGAACCGGCCCGGGTCGTCGACAACTCCCTGGACTTCGCCGCCGAGCACGAGAAGGACGAGGGCGCTCCTGAAGAGATGGTCCCGGAAGTCCCCCAGGAACCAGGTCCACACCAGGCCGCGGAAGCGCGGGGGGGCGACGGGGCTCCGACCCGACGTCACAGCGAATTCACCCCGCCTCTCAAGCGGAGGCCAGGGGCCAGGAGGCCTTCGGGTGAAGAGGGGGCATCCAAGGTCTCCTCCGTTCCCCCCGGTCTTCTCCCCGGGAGGGACTGGCGCCTTCCGCCCCCCGCGGGGGCTCTTGCGGACCTGCCCGGCTGCTAACCCAGCAGCTTCCAGCGCACCAGGTCCCGATGCAGGGCCGCGGCGTCCGTGAAGACGATCCCGGGCATTCCCGCTCGGCGCGCTCCCTCGACGTTCCCGACCAGGTCGTCCACCAGCAGGCACTCGTGAAGCCTGAGCCCGGCCATCTCGGCTGCCTTCAGGTAGACTTCCCGCTGGGGCTTGCGAAACCCCACGCGGCACGACATGACGCAGGGGTCGAAGGGCCTGTAGACGCCCATGCCGGTCAGGACCGGGATGTGGTCTTCGATGGTGTTCGTCAGCGCCCCCACCCGGGTCCCGGCCACCCGGAGGTTGAAGCACATGTCCATCACCTCGGCGTCGACCTGGGCGGTGGCCGCCAGCAGGTCCCTCCACAGGTAGCGGCACTGCTCGGGTGAGACCAGTCGCCCTTCACCGCGGCGCCACAGGGTCTCCGAAACCTGCTTCCAGAAGGTGGCTGAGTCCAGGGCTCCCCTTTCCAGGGCCGGAACCCTCAGGGTGACCTCCCGGCGCAAGGCCGCAGGATCGGCTCCGAACAGGGCACAACCCACATGGACGTAGCGCTCCAGGTCGGCCTGGATCACGACGCCTCCGATGTCAAAGAATACCAGTCGAATCGGGTTGGCCATGGAAGCCGGCAGGTCTTCTCCCACGTGGGCTCCGGACCCTCGTGGGGGATCCGGGTGGTCCTCAGCTTCCCGAGGGGGCCAGGATCCACTGCCCCGGCGGCCGGCGGAAACCCGAGGAGGCCGGGTGGCCCCCTCCCCCCAGGGTGGCCGCCAGTTCCGAGACATCGAACGCCCCGCGCGAGCGCAGGGACCAGCCCTGGAAGCCGTGACGATCCACCGACCACATGGCCACGAAGGGGGCCTCCGGATGCCGCGCCAGCAACTCGTGGCCGACTTCCGAGCGCAGGTCGTTCGGGCAGTTCACGACCGGAACGCGGTACCCCCGAATCTCACCCAGTCCGGCCCGGTCGGCCACGTGCCCCACCAGGAGGGCCTGGTAGCGCACCAGGACCCGACCCTCGGAGCGCATCACGCCCAGGTCCAGCCCGTCCCAAGCCTGGAAATCCTGGGGGACACAGGAGAGCGAGATGTGGACCTCGCGGCACTCCGGCAGGCGGAAGCGCCACAGATCCCAGTCTTCGACGTAACCCAGCAGCTCCGGTTGAGGCTGCTCCGGATGGAAGAACTCCCAGGACAGGGCCGCACCCGAACGACCCATGTCGAACCGGGCGAAGTCCAGGCCCTCCAGGTCCCGCTGGCCGGATCGATGGTGGTCCAGCACCAGAAGGTCCCGGACCCGGCCGCGCAGTTCCAGCAACTGCTGGCGGGGATAGGCGAAGTCCACCAGGACCACGCAAGCCTCGGCGGGCAGGTCGGGCGGTGGGGAACCGTGATACACCGGATGATAGGAGGCCCGGTCTCCCAGGGCCTTCCAGGCCGCCCAGGCGGCCCCGAAGCCGTCAGTGCAATCGGCGTGATACAGGACGTGCGTAACCTGCTGAGGTTCCATGGGTCCATCTCGACAAGGGATTCTGGAGCGGGCCACCTGCAGGATCAGTTCCTCGCCGGTCCACGGGGGCCTGCCGGGCGGATTGCGCAGGTTTCCCTCCGGAGACCCCGAATTGCCCCGGGCAGCCCGTTCCATAGAGAACCGGACGTAGAGAACCGGACATGGTGAACCGGAATCTGCCCGATTCCATCCGGGCTCGATCCCATGCTCAATCCAGAGAGGCCACCCGACGTGAAGTTCTTCCGCTCGTTCCTGCTGGTCCTGTTGCTCCTGACTGTGCCGGTCTGGGCGGCTCCCCCCAAGGAACAGACCGACCCGAGAACGCTCATGCAGAACTCGATCAAGTTCTACCGGGCGGGCAACTTCCAGAAGGCGGTCGAACTGCTGGAGCGCTACACCCGCAAGTGGCCCCAGGACCCGACCGGTTTCTACTCGCTGGGCCTGTCCTACTACGAGTGTGGCAGGTTCCAGGAGGCCCTGGACAGTCACAGGAAGTGCCTGGAACTGTGCCAGGCCGCCCTGGACCGCGGCGAAGCGGTGCCCCAGGTGCTGCGCCGGAACGCCGCCACGGCCTACGAGGCCGCCGTCCAACGGCGCGTCTACGAGCTGATGAACGACGGCCAGATGGACGAAGCCCTGGCCCAGGCCGACGCCGCCATCGCCTATATGCCCGAAGAGCCCGGGACCCACTTCGCCCGAGGCGCCGTCCTCTTCGAGCGCTGGTTCCAGACCGAGAACTCCGCAGATCGGGCCCAATCGAAGAGCTCCTGGGAGCGCGCCCGCCAACTGCAACCCGTCTCGGCCACCGGGGAGCTGCTCTCCGGAATCAACGCCTTCGAGAACCGGGACTTTGCGCGGGCCAGGACCCACTTCGACGTGGCCCTGCAGATGCGCCCGAACAACCGCTACGCCACCCTGTGGCTGGGTCTGGTCGAAGCCCGATTGGGCAACCTCGACACGGCCCTGCAGCACCTGCAGGCCTGCCTGGAGCAGTTCCCCCGCAACCCGATGGTGCACTTCTACATCGGCGAGGTCTACAACGGTCAGGCCCGGCGGGAAGAGGCCGAGGCGCAGTTCCGCGAGGCCATCAAGCTGAATCCGGATTTTGCCCTGGCCCACGGAACCCTGGGGGACATGGCCCGCTACACCGGGCGCCTGGACATGGCCGTCCAGGAATACGGCCTGGCCGTCCAGAGTCGTCCCACCAGCTATGACTACCGCCTGCGCCTGGCCAGCATCCTGCGCGAGGCCGGCCGGCGCGACGAGGCCCTGGCCGAGTTCGAGCGCTGCAGCAACCTTCCCGGAATCTCGCCCCTGGACCAGGCCCGGGTCGACCTGGAGAGGGCCCTGATCCTGCTGGAGAAGGGTGACCGCCCGGCAGCCATGCTCGCCTTCCCGGACAAGGCTGAAGCCCTGGTCCAGGCCAACCAGGGGTCCGACGCCTTCCATCTGCGCTTCCCTCGCTACTTCCTCTACCGGGCCTACGTGGGCAACAACCACACCGCCCGCCTGGAATCCATCCGCAAGGCCCTGGACTTCCCGGGCGCCTATGCCCTGGAACTGCACGCCGACGCCTTCCTGGCCTGGGCCGAGCTGGAGCGTTCCCGAGGCCAGGGTCTGCGCGCCCTGGAGATGCTGCACCAGGCCTGGCGCAGGACCCCCTCCGACTCGGGGCGGGCCCAGTGGATCCAGGAGCGCTTCGCGACCACCCGTGACGAAGAGATCGCCCGCACCTCCAAGCAGCGTTCCTCCCTGGGCCCGCTCGCGGTGATCGACCCCTTCAAGTTCGCCCAGAGGAACCGCTACCTGGGCCGCTGCCTGGAGGTTCTGGACGGCGTGCGACTGAGCCAGCCCGGAGACCTGATCGGTGTGCGCCCCGGCTCGGAGGCCGTGGTCACCCTGATCCCAGCCGACCTCGACAGCGAGCTACCGCAGTTGGTGAAGACCGCCGCGCGCGAGGACAGGCCTGTGGCTCCGGCTTCGCCCTGGGAGCGGCACGAGAACTAGGCGGGTCGGGTCTCGGGAGGAGGGGCCGCCCAGGAACAGATCGGGCAGGCGCCGGGTTCGTGGCGCCGCGCCGGACAGTATTCGCGCCCGAAGTAGATGATCTGCAGGTGGCGCTGGTTCCACTCTTCGCGAGGGAAGGCTTCCTTCAGGTCGCGCTCGGTGGTCTGGACGTTCCTGCCCGAGCTCAGACCCCAGCGCGCGGCCAGACGGTGGATGTGCGTGTCCACTGGAAAGGCAGGCACGCCGAAGGCCTGGGCCATGACCACGGAAGCCGTCTTGTGCCCCACCCCCGGAAGGCGCTCCAGGGCCGCAAAACTGGCGGGGACCCGGCCCTGGTGCTCGACCACCAGGATGCGGCTCAGTTCGCTCAGGTGACGGGCCTTCTGGGGCGCCAGACCCAGGGTCCGGATGATCTGTAGGATCTCCTCGACCTCCAGGGCCGCCATGGCTTCCGGGGTCGAAGCCGCGGCGAAGAGCCGGGGAGTGACCTGGTTCACCTTGCGGTCGGTCGTCTGGGCGGAAAGCAGCACCGCCACCAGGAGCGTGTAGGGGTCGCGGTGGTCCAGGGGAACCTGGACCTCAGGATACAGCTCGTCCAGGATGCGGCCGATCCGTTGCGCCTTCTCGCGGCTCGTCACTGGATGTCGACGATGCGCACGGTCGTCGCCGGCGGCGGAGGCGGAGGCGGAGCCCCCCCCAGGCGGACGGCCCGCCATCCCGCCGGGCCGGGCACGAAGACGACCCGCTCGCCGGACACCTCTCCAACGGGCAGCCCCACGGCCCCCCAGGCCGGCGGGGGCTGGAAGCGGTGCCGGACCATGCTGAGCTCCGCGCTGCCACCCATCCAGACGAAGATCGCCACCAGGACCAGCATGGGGTTGTAGAACAGGCCCGCCAGACCCAGGCCCACGGCCAGGACGCGCCCGACGTGCACGGCGATCTCGGTCGCCCTGGGGAAGGGCAGGCGAGTGGCCAGCAGGGCCCTGAGAATCCGGCCTCCGTCCATCGGAAAGGCGGGGATCAGGTTGAAGACCAGCAGGGCCAGGTTGGCCATGACCAGCCAGACCATGAGTTCGCCCACCAGCAGCGCCACCAGGCTGCGCTGCAGCCCTTCCACCATGAACAGCCCCAAGGCGGCGATCGAAGCCAGGACCAGGTTGACCGCCGGGCCAGCGGCCGCGACGACCAGTTCCTGCCAGGGCTTTTCAGGCATCCTCTCCAGGCGGGCCACACCTCCCAAGGGAAGCAGGTTGATGTCCCGGGTCGGGATGCCGAAACGGCGCGCCGCCAGGGCATGTCCCAACTCGTGCAGGACCACGATCCCGAACACCATCGTCACCAAGGCGACAGCCAGTCCTGCCTGAACCAGCCCCTGCCCCGAGACCAGGCGGCTCATGCCGATCCAGGCCAACAACATCAGGAAGGTCAGGTGGACATGGACGTCGATTCCGGCCAGTTTCCCCAACCTGTAAGACCAACGCAACAGCTTCACGCTCCCTCTGGCGGGTTCCATGTCGCCCCGCACGGGATCATCCTACCCCATCTGCGGGGGTGGTAGATCGTGGGCGCGTCGCTCGTGCGTCGGAGGCTCGACCTCTTCAGGCGCTGGCAGCCTGGTCCAAGGCGGCCCGCATGGCGGTCAGCTCCGCTCCGGCCCTGCGGCACGACTCCAGGCCCCGGTAGAGCAGGTCGGAACGCCCCTCCTCGGCAAAACAGCGCATGGCCCGCAGACCCTCCACGTAGAGGTCCATCTGCTCGCGGAAGAAGTCGGCATACTCCAGGACAGCCGGGTCCTCCCTCACGCGGGGCAGGACCTGGCGCTGGAAACCCCGGGCGACCTGCTCGGCCCGCGCCAGAAGGTCATCGACCTCGGACGCAACCTCCTCGGGACCCGCCAATTCTTCCTCGACGCGCCGCACCAGTTCCTCCAGGCGCACCACGTGGGCGGGCGCCGGCGGTAGCGCCTCACCGCCCCCGATGATGTCGGAATACTCGGTGGGGGCCTGTGCACAGACCGGCAACACCGCGCTGCAGGCCCCGCAATACCTCACTCCTGTGGGGTTCTCCGCGCCGCAGCGGACGCAGACGGGGCCACTGCTCGATGGGGCGGTGGCCTGCAACCTCTGGTGCATCGCCCTGCTGATCTGCGCCAGGCCGGGCGTGGTCTGGGCCAGGATCTGCCAGCCCTCCCGGAGATGGTCGACCTCACCGCCCTCGCACCAGGCCGCCAGCTCCTCACCCGCCTCGGCCTGACGTTGGAGCAGGTCCAGGAGGGCCTCCTCCTCTTCAGGCTGCAGCAGACCGGCGGACTGCTGCAACTCGCCGGCCAGGCCATTCTGCAGAGATCGGAAGTGGTCCACCGCCGCCTGCAGGTCCGAGGCGGACAACTGCCCCTGCATGGCACGTCCCACGGCCATCTGCAGCTCCGCCAGGAACGGCGCGTCCTGGACGGGTTCCAGGGCCTGGGCCAGCAACTCGCTGCTGCGGGCCAGCGCCTCCCGCAGGTCCGACAGGGCGGCGTCCAAGGCCCCGAGATCGGCTCCGGCCAGGCCCGCGTCCCGGGCCCGCTCCGCCTGCCGCCGGGCGTTCTCCAGGAGAGCCCGGTGGGCTTCGGCCTCCAGGCCGGCCAGAAGGCGCAGCGGGTGGCCGGCCAGGCCCTGCACCCTGGCGGCCTCCTCCTCCAGCCGGGCGTCCAGTTCCTCCCAGAGCCGGCGCACGCCCTCCTCACCCAGGGCGCGCTCCCGGGCCCGGACCAGATCCTCGACCAGGGGATGGCGGCCTTGACGGCGGGCCTGGCAGGCCCGGGCATCCATGGCGACCATGGCCTCGTGTACCCTGACCGACGCGGGCCCGACCAGGCGCAGGCAGTCCTCCAGCGCCGTTCGCTGCCCATGGGTGAGGAACTCGACAGCGGCCCCCATCCCCGCTTCCAGGTCCGCCATGGGAACCTCAGCCTGGCCGACCCCATCGGGATCGTCGTAGAGCGCGCCGTACCGGAGGACGGCGGCGCGCAGACGGCGGGTCAGGGAGGCGACTTCGGGGAAGCCGGCCTGCAAGGCCTGAGGGCCGAGGTGCCCATCCAGGAAGTTGCGCCCTGCCTTCAGGAAGGCATCGAACTCGGGGTAGGGAGAGAAGCGGTCACCCTCCAACTCTTCAGCCTGCACGGTTCGCAGCAGGTCCTGAAGGCGACCGGTGGCACAGGCCAGATCCTCGGTGGCGCGCTGCATCGCCAGCGTCCGCTGCCCGGACAGGGCGTTCTCCAAGGCTTGAAGCGCCCGCCACTGGGCTTCAGCTTCCTGCCGGGCCGAGACCAACAAATCCTGGATTCGCCCCCTCCGGAGCAGACCCGGCGAAAGCTGGTCCAGCAGGCGGGAACCGTTCCAGACGAACCAGTAGGCGGCCGGCAGCAGGCCGCGGACCTGATCAGGATCAGCCTGGTGGGCCAGAACGGACCGCGATGCCTGGATCACGGCAGCGAGCGGGGGGGGTAGCAGCAGCACGACCGGGTCCTCCCATCGGTGGTCCGCAGGACTTCGCAACCTTCAGGCCGGCCCCTGCGAAGTTCCCCAGAACGCACCAGGGGCCAGACCGCCGCGCGGCCCGGCCCCCAGAAGCGCGTGCGCGCCGGACGCCCTACAGGAAGGCGAAGATGTAGACGCCCGGGATGCCCGTCGCCGGGTTGCCGTTCGTCGT
>CAZQPM010000018.1:0-5895 GCA_964595195.1 uncultured Burkholderiales bacterium
TTGGGGGCATGGCGGGGATCCCGATCCGGGAGGGCCTCTTCCTGGCCCTGAGCGGACTGGCGGGGATCACCCTGGGCGATACCGCCTACTTCACGGCGCTGAACGCCCTGGGCCCGCGGCGCACCCTGCTGCTGGACACCCTGAGTCCCGGCACGACCGCTCTCCTGGCCGCCTGGATCCTGCACGAGCGTCTGGAGGCCACCGCCTGGTTCGGCATCCTGCTGACCCTGGCCGGAGTGGCCTGGGTGCTCCGGGGCCGCAGCGCCCCGGGCCAGCAGGTGCGCGGCTCGCTGGCCGTGGCCCTGGCCTGGGGCCTGTGCGCGGTCGGCAGCCACGCCGTGGGCGTGATCCTGGCCAAGGACGCGCTGCTTCGGGTCCCGGCCCTGGAAGCCTCGCTGGTGCGGCAGGTCGCGGCCCTGGCCGCCCTGGTCCTGTGGGGCAGCCTGGAACCGGGCCGCCTGGCAGGCTGGATCCGGCCCTTCGGCAACTGGCAGCAGCTCAGGACGCTGGCGGGGGCCTCGCTCCTGGGCACCTTCGCCGGGATCTGGTTGTCCATGCTGGGTCTGGCGTCGGCTCCCGCCAGCATCGCCGCGACCCTGAACGCCACGGGGCCGCTCTTCATCCTTCCCCTGACCAGGATCTGCGATGGTGAGAGGATCACCTGGCGAGCCGGCCTGGGGGCGGCCGTGGCCACGGCCGGCGTGGCCCTCCTGCTGTTGCACCGGGGAGGCTGACCCCTGAGGTTCAGGGGCCACCGGAGGCTCCGTCGCGACAGGACTCGGCGGGCAGATGGAAAACTGTGGCCTCGTGTCCAGATTCACGATCCCCCGGGATATCTTCTACGGCAAGGGTTCCCTGGCCGAGCTGGCTGGCTTCCGGAACTTCAAGCGAGCCTTCATCGTCACCGACGACATGATGGAGAAGTTGGGCTTCGCCGCCCGCTTGGAGGGCATCCTGCGCTCCGCCGGCATGGAGGTGGCGACGTTCAGCGGCGTCGAGAACGACCCCTCGATCGATACGGTCATGAGGGGGGCCCGGCTGATGCTGGATTTCGGTCCCGACCTCATCGCCGCCATCGGCGGCGGGTCCTGCATCGATGCCGCCAAGGGGATGTGGGCCCTGTACGAGCATCCCGAACTGACCCTCGAGGACATGCTGACCCGGGGGGTTCCCAAGCTGCGCAGCAAGGCGCACCTGGCGGCCATCCCGTCCACCAGCGGGACGGGCAGCGAGGTGACCTCGTTCACGGTGATCTCCGACCATCGGGCGAAGGTCAAGTACCCGATCGCCGACTACGAGATCACGCCGGACATCGCGGTCCTGGACGAAGAGATCACCCTGACCATGCCGCCCCGGCTGGTGGCCTACACGGGCATGGACGCCCTGTGCCACGCCATCGAGGCCTACGTGGCCCTGAACCGCTGCAGCTTCACCAATCCCCTGGCGGTTCACGCGATCACGGTCATCTTCGGCTACCTGAAGGACTCCTACGACGGCGCGCTTTCCGCCCGCGGTGAGATCCACGTGGTGCAGTGCCTGGCGGGCATGGCCTTCACCAACGCCGGACTGGGCATCACGCACTCGCTGGCCCACAAGATCGGTGGGGCCCTGGGGCTGCCCCACGGTCTGTGCAACGCCATCCTGATGCCCTACGTCATCAAGTACAACGCGCGCGATCGCGCGGCCATGCGCCATTATGCCAACATCGCGCGGCGCATCGGTCTGGACGGCAGCCGCGAGATGAACCTGGTCAATTCGCTGGTCGCCGGCGTCGAGGATCTGGGCCGCTACATGCAGATCCCGAGGAGCCTCCAGGAGACCGGAATCAGCCAGTTCCAGTTCGACATGCACAAGGAATACATCGCCAACCAGGCCTTCGAGGACGCCTGTACCGCCTCGAACCCCCGCCAGACGTCGCCCGCCGACCTGCTGAACATCCTGGAGTGTGCCTGGTCGGGCCGACCGGTCATCCTCTGAACCGGTCGCCGCCTCATCGGCCGCGTCCCTGCCTCGCCCTGAGGGCCCTTTTCCGGTCGTGGCGGTGCCCTCCGGCCAGGTGTCCGGCGACCCGGCAGAGGAAGCCGGCCCCGGATGTGGCATACCAGGGAGAGCTCAGACCCATCGGGAGGTTGCATGAAGACAGTCCTGCTGCGCGACTTTGACTCCAACCCGCTCCTGCTCAAGGAGGTCGTCGAGGTGCTCCGCAAGGGGGGGCTGGTCTGCATTCCGGCCCCTTCCGGGTACAAGCTGGCGGCCGATCTGGGTTCCGCCCAGGCCGTCACCACGGTGATGCAGGCCAAGCGGCGCTTGGGTCACGCCCCGGGCCTGGTCTTCCTGCCCGACGCCGGTTGGATGGACAAGGTGGCCGAGAGCGTCAGCGAGGCCGCGCGCAGGCTGATGCGCGCCTTCTGGCCGGGGGCCGTGACGCTGCTGGTTCCGGCCAGCCAGGATCTGGACCCCAAGGTGCGCAAGGCCCTGACCAAGGCCAAGGGCTGGTTGGGCGTGCGCGTGCCCGACGACCCCTTCTGCCTGACGGTGGTCCGCACGTTCGGCCGGCCCCTGCTGGTCTCGTCGGCCAATCTGGCGGCCAAGCACGGGGCCAACTCGCTGGCCCAGGTGAAGAAGAACTTCGGCCACAACCTGGACTTGCTGGTGGATGCCGGCGACATCCCTCCCGCCCCGAAGTCCACCCTGGTCGATGTCACGGGCCAGACCCCGAAGGTGGTCCGCGTCGGCACGGTTTCTGAGGACCGGATCCTGGCGGCCCTGGGCGGCTGAGACCCCGGCCTCGAGGAAGGCGGCGGGGGTCATGGCAGGGCGTTGGCACGCCCGGATGGAATCAGACGCACCTTATGAAGGCTGTCGACGCGTTCCTGTTGGAGATGATCCGGGCCGGGGGGTCCGACCTGCACCTGCCGTCGGGGAGTCCCCCCATGGTGCGAATCCATGGGGAACTCCAGCCCCTGGATCTCCCCCGCCTGGAGTCCGAGCAGGTGCGGCAGATGACGATGGAGATCCTCACTGCCCCCCTGATCGACCACCTCCTGGAGGAGGCCACCGTCGACTTCGTCTACGAGATGGAGGGCGGGCCGCCGACGATGCGTCGCTTCCGGGCCAACGCCTTCTACCAGAAGCACGGGCTGAACGTGGTCTTCCGGGGGATCTCGTCCCGGATACCGAGCCTGGAGGAGCTGGGCCTTCCCCGGGTCCTGGAGCAGTTGACCCACCACCATCACGGCCTGGTGCTGGTCGTGGGCCCGGCCGGGTGCGGCAAGAGCAGCACCCTGGCGGCCCTGGTGCAGCACCTCAACGAAACCCGGGCCAGCCACGTGATCACGCTGGAAGACCCCATCGAGTACGTCTTCGACAACGACTGGGCCCTGGTGGTGCAGCGCCAGGTCGGCAACCACGTGGAGTCCTTCGCCACGGCCCTGCGCGCCGCTCTGCGCGAGGACCCCGACGTGATCGTGGTGGGCGAGATGCGGGACCTGGAGACCATCTCGCTGGCCATCACCGCGGCCGAGACCGGCCATCTGGTCCTGGGGACGCTGCATACCCGCAGTTCCGTGCAGACCGTGCAGAGGATCATCGACTCGTTCCCTGCGGGTCAGCAGTCCCAGATCCGGACCATGCTCTCGGAGTCCCTGCGCGGCGTGGTCTGCCAGCAACTGGTGCCCCGGGTGGACGGGGCCGGCCGGGTCGTGGCCTACGAGCTGCTGCTGGTCAACGCCTCGATCGGCAACCTGATCCGCGAGGGCAAGGACTACCAACTGGTCAACGCCATCCAGATGGGGCGGGCCAAGGGGATGCGCAGCATGGACGAGTCCTTGCTGGAGCTGGCCCGAGCGGGTGTGATCTCGACGGAGTCCGCCCTGGACCGGGCTGGCGACTCGAAGTCCATGGCCGCCCAGTTCGAGACCGCGGGAGGTGGCCTGCAGTGAACTTCTTCCGCCGACTGTCGAAGGCTGAACCCGGCACCCCCGAAGCCACGGGGGCCTGTGCCGTCGAGGAGGCCGCGGAGGTTCCCGCTGCTCCGGCCCCGATGGTGGTCACCCAGGCGGCTCCCGCCATGCGGCCCCAGCCCCTGGCCATCGACCTCGAGGCCGGCTACTCCCTGGAAGCCCTGCTCCGGCGGATGGTCGCGATGGGGGCCTCCGACCTGCACCTGGAGACAGGGAGCCTTCCGGTGCTGCGCATGAAGGGCGATATCCGGTTCCTGGACCTGCCGGTGCTGACCAGCGCCTGCACCGAGAGGCTCCTGGCCGAACTGGCCATCAGCGAGGCCCAGTGGGAGAAGTTCCACCAGGCCGGCAACCTGGACTTCGCCCACGAGGTGCCCGGGGTCGCCCGTTTCCGCGTGAACTACCTCAAGCAGCAGCGTGGCCTGGGGTGCGTGATCCGGGTGATCCCCTCCCAGGTCCCCTCCCTGGAGGACCTGAACCTGCCTGCGGTCCTGGCCCGCCTGGCCCTGTCGTCGCGAGGGATCATCCTGGTCACCGGTCCGACGGGTTCGGGCAAGTCCACCACCCTGGCGGCCATGATCGACCACGTCAACCGGACGCGTCGGGGGCACATCATCACCATCGAGGAACCCGTCGAGTTCACCCACGTCTCGAACCGGTGCCTCATCGACCACCGGGAGGTCGGGCACCACACCCGCTCCTTCGCCGCCGCCCTGAAGTCCGCACTGCGCGAGGACCCCGACATCGTCCTGGTGGGCGAACTGCGCGACCTGGAGACCATCTCCCTGGCCCTGACCGCTGCCGAGATGGGCGTCCTGGTCTTCGGGACCCTGCATACGAACAGCGCCGCCAAGACCATCGACCGGATCATCGACGTCTTCCCCTCCGAGCAGCAGGACCAGGTGCGGATGCAACTGTCTCAGTCATTGAGGGGCGTCGTCGCCCAGCAGTTGCTCAAGCGGGCCGATGGTTCGGGGCGCCTGGCGGCCCTGGAAGTCCTGATCTGCAACGAGGGCCTGCGCAACCTGATCCGCGAGGGCAAGACGGCGCAGATCGCCTCCTTCATCCTGATGGGCAAGGACGAGGGCATGCAGACCCTGGACGCCCACCTGATCGAGTTGCTCCGGGGGGGGGCCATCAGTCTGCCGGAGGCCCTGTCGCGGGCCCACGACCTGACCGTCTTCAAGAGGGCCGGCTTCCAGATCCCCACCTGAACCGACGGTTCGGGTCTACTTCCCGGGGCCCAGCACGGGCTGGGGCGTTGCCGGGCGGTTCGGTTCGTGCCCGCGGAGCCGCGACAGGGCCAGGCGGGCGGCGGCCCGGACCTCGCTGCTGGAATCCCGGGCGGCCCGGCGCTCCAGCAGGGCCTCGGTCTGGGGGCCGGGGAACCAGGCCAGGGCCATGGCGGCCGAGGCCCGGACCGAGGTCGGCTTGTCGAGGTTCAGGAACCACAAGGGGAAGCGCTTCATGGCGCGGTGCAGGGCGGGCAGGGCCGCCCGGTCGCCGATGTGGCCCAGGGCGGTGCACGCGGCTCTCTGCAGCTTCTGTTCGGCCTCACTGGGGTTTCCCCACCGGGTGCGCAGCATCCGGCACAGGGTCTCGACCGCGCCGGCGAAGCGGGCCCTGCCCAGGCAGTCGACCAGGTCGGTCCGGGTCTCCAGCGTCGCCTGGGGCACCAGGTCCAGCACCTGGCGCATGGTCCTGTCCGAGGGCCTGCGGGCGACCAGGTCCAGCACCGAGCGGCGGGTGTCCGGATCCGGGTGGGTGGCCAGGAAGGGCAGCCACTGCCCCAGGTCCAGGCCGGCCAGATCGTCCAGGGTCTCCAGGATACGCCCGGCCTCGCTGCCGGGCAGGCCCGTGGCCAGGTCCTCCAGGAGCGTTCGCTCGATCTGCGGGTCCAGCTTGCGCAGCACGTGGAACAGCACCTTGCGCC
>CAZQPM010000018.1:5910-23169 GCA_964595195.1 uncultured Burkholderiales bacterium
GCACGTCCGGCTCGTTGCGCAGGCTCTGCAGGACCGGTTGCAGGGCCTCGGGGCCCTTGGCCAGCAGGGCGATGGCGGCTGCCTGGGAGGTGGTGTCCTCGGTCGAGCGGAGGTCCTCCAGCAGGACGTCGACGTGCTCCTCCAGGCGGGCCATGGCCACCAGATCCAGGCGATTCATGGCGGCCCGGATCGGCTGGGACCCCTCGGTCAGCGAAGCCACCTCGGCGGCAGGTTCAGCGGGCGCAGGCGGGCGCCCCGTCGGCATCCGTTCCAGCAGGGCGACCAGTTGTTCCAGCAGGCCCCGCAGGTCCTCCTGGGCGGTTTCGCTGGCTCCCAGGCGCTTCAGCTCGGCCTCCAGGGCCTGGCGCAGGTCCGTGGGCGGCGGCTCGGCCGGACCGGGAGCGGGTTCGGCCTTCTCGGGAGGCGCAAGCGTCAGGGGCCGGCCCTTGAGCTGGTCGAGTTCCTTCTCGCCGACGGTCAGGTAGACCCGTTCGCTGGTCAGGATCCGGGTGATGCCCCGGGAGCGCAGCAGGGCGTTCCAACCACCCCGGGACTCGAGGTCGGATGGCCGGGTGCAGATCAGGCCGAGGAAGCCCTCCAATTCCTCCCGGGTGGCCCCGGAGCGCAGCGAGATGCCACGCAGACCTGCCGCTTGCAGGATTCCAGCCAGTTCCCCGGCCCCGGCGGCCTGGGCCTCCCTCGGAGGCAGGGACGAGCCGTTGACCAGCAGGGCGCCCTCGGCCTCTTCCAGGGAGACGACCTCGGTGTGTTCGAAGAGGGTCCTGAGCCCGTCGTGCAGGGTTTCCAGCGAGCCCCGGACCAGGTCGCTGCCCGAGGGGAAGCGGGCCAGGTTCTGCAGGCTCACTCGCAGCAGCCGGGCGACCCGCAGGGCCGTGGCGATCTGCGGCCCTTCCAGGGGGGTCTCGACCCCCCAGTCCTTGGCCACGGGCAGCTTGCCGATGCAGGCCTCGACCACCACGGGGGAGACCAGTTCCTGGTAGTCCCGCGTCAGGCGCTCCAGGTAGTCCTGGCTGCGCTGGGGTTGGGCGGCCCGTTCCCACTGCCAGGCCAGGGCCGCCAGGTTGGATTCGGTGTTCCCCCGGGATCGCTGTTCCAGCATCCGGGCGGCGGCGGCGTGCAGGTCGCGGGCCTCCTCCTCGGAGAGCCCCCGGTAGACCGCCTCGTGGGCCGGCTTCCAGAAGACGAAGGAGTCCTCTCCGGGGACAGCCGAGACCAGGCCGGCCCGGCGCGCCCCCTCCAGGGCGTCCACGACCTCGGCTTGGGGAAGGCCCGAAACCCGGGTCAGCGAGTCCAGGTCGAAGCGGTCGCCCAGGACCGCTGCCCGGGCCAGGACGTTGGAGGTCGAAGGCTCCAGCCCGGCGATGGCCGGCATCAGGATCTGCTCGAGGTCCTCGGGCAGTTCGGCCCGCCTCGGGACATCCAGGTGGAGCTGACCCTCCTCCAGGCGCAGACGACCGGCGTGGACCAGGAAGCGGAGCAGCCCCTCCACCATCAGGGGGCGGCCTTCGGCGACCTCGGCGACCAGCCCCGACAGGTCCCGGCGCGCGCCCAGGCCGGGCATGATCGCTTCCAGCATCTGGCTGGTCTCGTCGCGGTCCAGCGCCGGCAGCTCGCGGCTCTCCAGACCCTGGGACTGCTGCGCCCAGGTCCCGATCTCGGCGCGCTGTTCCTCGACGGCCAGGTCGGGCGACCAGGCCAGCACCACCGCGCAGTCCTCGGCTCCGGCGGCCCGGGCGCTGTCCAGGGCCATCCGGGTTCCCCGGCTGCTCCACTGGAAATCGTCGATCAGGAGGATCAGCGGACGCTCCCGGGCCAGGGCCGCCAGCACCCGGCCCATGGCGACCACCAACCGGGCGGCCGGCAGCGTGGGCACCGGACCGGGCTGGACCAGGCCGAACTGCACCAGGGCCGGCACCAGCGGGGCCAGACCGGCCAGCATCGGTCCTTCCAGTTCCGCCAGGGCGGCGATCCGCTCGGGATCGACCTCGAAGAGCTGGCGCAGGGCGTGGGCCAGCTCCGCGAAGGGCTGGCCCACCATGTAGGGGCTGCAGCGGGCGGAGAGCAGGTGCGTGCGCTGCGGGTCGGCGGTCCTGGCCACCTCGGCCAGCAGGCGGGTGCGGCCGATGCCTCGGGGGCCCGCCAGCAACAGGTACGGGCGTTGCACCCCCGGGGCCGCCGAAAGGCCCATCCGGAGTTCTTCGGTCAGGGCCCCGCGGCCCACGAAGCGCCGACAGGGGAAGTACTTGAAGAGCCGGTTGGGGTCGAGGTTCTCGGGCGGCTTGTCGTCCAGGGTCGAGACGGTGTTGCGCCCCTTCTTCTTGGACAGGTAGGCGGCCTCATCGGCCAGCTCCCTCAGGCTCTCGGGATCCTGGCTGTCGTCGGGGAAGCCGGCGACCCCGATCGACAGGGTCTGGCGCAGTTGCTCGCCGGAGGCGGTCGTGATCGGCTCGCGGCGCACGGCCTCCAGGACCAGGTTGGCCACCTCGACGGCCCGGGCCTTGGAGAAGTCGGGCAGGGCCACCAGGAACTCGTCGCCGGCGTAGCGGATGGCGTGGCCCCCCTCGGGGGTGTGGGCCTGCATCGCCCGGGCGACCCGGGTGAGGACCCGGTCGCCCTCGTCGTGCCCGAAGCGGTCGTTGACGCTCTTGAAGTGGTCGACGTCGATGAACAGGAGGCACAGGGGTGAGCCCTGGGCCTTGGCGGTCTGGCCGAACCGCTCGAAGTTCTCCCGGAAATAGCGCCGGTTGTACAGACCTGTCAACTCATCGCGGTAGATGAGGTGCTCGAGGTCGACCGGTTCCCCCGCAGGTGCCAGGCTCAAGTCCCATCCTCTTCCGGTGGCCCGTCGGCAGGCCGCCGGGCGGCAGACTTCGAGGTGCTGCAGAGGGTCCCTGCGCGCCGTTCGCGGGGCCGGGAGCCTACAACTGTCGGGTCAGCCTCTCGCCCAGGGTGGCCCCCCACAGGGCCAGGGCGAAGGCCAGGGCGCCCCCGATGACGAGCTTCAGGGGGCCCATCGCCAGCATGCGGTTGGGGGTGAACAGGCCCACCGACAGGGTGGCGACCACCACCAGGGCGGCTCCCAGGGCGGGCTCCAGCAACCGCAGACGGGGAGAGATGGCGCCGACCACGAGGCCGCTGAGGAAGTAGCTCAGCAGGTTGATGCCGCCCTCCACGAAGAAACGCAGGTTCTCCGTGAGGTATTGGCCGGTGAAGAGCCACCTGCCGGCCAGCCAGCCGAAGGCGACCTGGAAGGCGGCGAAGACCAGCACGCTGGCCAGGGTCCAGCCCCAGGAGAAGGGCTGGACGCGTTCGTCGGCCCCGACCGGCACGGCCAGGGGGGCACCCGAGCCGGCCAGGGCCGTGCCGGGCGAGCGCCGAGGCGGAGTCGGGTCGCCACCCAGTCCGAGTTCGGCCAGGGCCTGCCGCTCTGCCGTGTCCGGTTCGCTCATTCCGGCACCTCCGATCCCAGCCAGGATATCAGATGCCCCGGGAGTCCAGGAAGGGGGGCCGAGTCCTTCGGGGACGGGGCAGGACACCCGATCCCCGCGCAGAAGAGCCCGGCCCGCCCCGCCCCATGGAGGCGAATCCAGGCCCGAGGTCGCGTGCATGATTGGAATCGGTGTAGTCGGATACGGATACTGGGGGCCGAACATGGTCCGAAACTTCCAGGGCCACGACGAGGTGACCGTCGTCAGCGTCTGCGACGCCCGGGAGGAACGCCTGGATCTGGTCCGCCGCCGCCATCCCGGTGTCGGGACCACCACGAGCTACCAGGACCTGTTGTCCGACGCGAAGGTCGACGCCGTCGTCATCTGCACGCCCGTGCACAGCCACTTCGACCTGGCGATGCAGGCCCTGAAGTCCGGCCGCCACGTGCTGGTCGAGAAGCCCCTGGCCTCCAGCCTCGAGCAGGCCTCCCTCCTGGTCGAGGAGGCCCGGCGCAGGAACCTGTGCCTGATGGTGGACCATACCTTCGTCTTCACCCCTGCCGTTCGCCGTATCCGGGAGTTGGTGACCAGCGGTGAGATGGGGCGGAAGATCTACTACTACGACTCGGTCCGGGTGAACCTGGGCCTCTTCCAGCACGACGTCAACGTGCTGTGGGACCTGGCGGTCCACGACCTGTCGATCATGGACTATGTCCTGCCCGGGGCGCCGTTGGCCGTTTCCGCCACGGGAGTGGCGCACGTCCCCAACAAGCCCGAGAACCTGGCCTATCTCACCTGCTTCTACCCGGACGACCTGATCGCCCACATCCACGTGAACTGGCTGGCTCCGGTGAAGCTGCGCCAGACGCTGATCGGCGGGGATCAGAAGATGATCGTGTTCAACGACCTGGAACCCACCGAGAAGCTGAAGATCTACGACAAGGGCGTCAAGGTCAACTGCAACGGGATGGGAGAGACCACGCGCCTGGACTATCGCACCGGCGACGTCTGGATTCCCAAGCTGCCCCTGGTGGAGGCCCTGCAGACCGAGGTGGACGAGTTCGTGGCCACGGTCGAGCGCGGCGCCGCCTTCGCTGCCGATGGCGAGGCCGGGCTGCGGGTCGTGCGCGTGCTCGAGGCTGCGACCCACTCCATGCGCAATCGTGGAGTCCCCGTGGAACTGGGCTCGGTGGAGGTGCACGCATGATCCCGCTGGTCGATCTCAAGTCCAACTACCGCACGATCCAGGAGGAGGCCCAGGCCGCGGTCTGTCGCGTGCTGGAGAGCGGTCACTACGTCATGGGGCCCGACGTGGCCGCCCTGGAGGAGGAATTCGGCCGCTACGTCGGATCGCCCCACGCGGTGGCGGTGAATTCGGGAACCAGCGCCCTGCACCTGGCCTTCCTGGCCGCGGGAATCGGCCCCGGCGACGAGGTCATCACCGTGCCCTTCACCTTCGTGGCCACGGTGGCCGCCATCTGCTACACCGGCGCCCGGGCGGTCCTGGTGGACGTCGACCCCGTGTTCCGGACGATGGACCCGGCCCGGCTGGAGGCCGCCATCACTCCCCGGACCAAGGCCATCGTGCCGGTCCACCTGCACGGGCACCCCGCGGACCTCGATCCGATCCTGGAGATCGCCCGCCAGCACGGGCTGCGGGTCGTGGAGGACGCGGCCCAGGCCCACGGGGCCGAGCACCGCGGCCGGCGGATCGGCAGCCTGGGAGACTTCGGCTGCTTCAGTTTCTACCCGGGCAAGAACCTGGGGGCATGCGGCGAGGGAGGCCTGGTCACCACGGCAGACCCGGCCATGGCCGAGCGGCTGCGCCTCTTGCGCGATTGGGGTCAGGACCGCAAGTACCACCATCAGTACCTGGGCTACAACTACCGTCTGGACACGCTGCAGGCTGCCATCCTCCGGGTCAAGCTGCGCCGTCTGGAGGAGTGGACCGAGGCCCGTCGGGCCCACGCCGCGGCGTACGACGCGCTGCTGGGCCAGGCCGGGGTGGCCCACCCGCGGCAGGCCTCCTGGGCTCGCCACGTGTACCACGTCTACGCCATCGAGTCTCCCTGGAGGGATGACCTGGCTTCCTGGTTGCAGGGCCGCGGCATCCATACGGGGATGCACTACCCCATTCCGGTCCACCTGCAGCCCGCCTTCGCCCATCTGGGCTACGGGCCCGGTGACTTCCCGGTCTCCGAGCACCTGGCCAGCCAGGTCCTCTCCCTGCCGATGTTCCCTGAGCTGACGCGGCCGCAGGTCGAGGAGGTCACCGGGGCCATCCAGGAGTTCCTGGCCTCGCGCTGAGCGCGGGCAGTCGGGACGGGAATGAGGCTCCTGGCGGACCGGCGTCTGTACCTGGGCCTGGCGGTCAGCGTCGGGGCGTTGCTGTTGCTGGCCGGCAACGTCGAACTCCGGGAGGCCTGGCGACTGGTCCGCGGGGTCCGCCTGGCGGCGCTGGTTCCGGCCCTGGCCCTGAGCCTGACGGTCTTCGGGCTTCGTGCCTGGCGCTGGTGGGAGATCTTCCCGAAGAGCCAGCGACCGGGCTTCTGGGAAGTCCTGAAGGCCCTTCTGGCCGGCAACGTGTTGAACAACTTCCTGCCGGGCCGGGCGGGCGACCTGGCCCGGTGCGTCCTGACTGAGACCAGTCCCACCGCCCGGGGGGCCAGCATCGCCCTGGCCACCATGGTCGTCGAGAAGCTCGCCGACCTGGTCGCGCTGGGACTGGTCGTCCTGGTCACGCTCCACTCGCTGCGACTACCCCCGGTCCTGCAGGGGCTCTTCCTTGGCGTGGCCGTCCTGGGCAGCCTGACCGCGGCGGCGATGGTCGGCCTGGTCGGGGGGCCCCGGTCGATCCGCCGCCTGGGCCGTCTGTTGAGGAGCCATCCCCGCGTGCGGCAGGCCGCGACCGGCCTGGCCGCCGGGTTCCTGAGGGGTCTGCGGGGGATGTCGCCCGCGCGCGCCCTGGTCGTCATCCTCCTGACCGCGGTGCTCTGGTGGCTGGAGGTCCTGCTGATCCAGGTGCTGGCCGGGTCGTTGGGCTTGTCCCTGGGCGCCGTCGCCGGTCTGGCCGCCATCGCCATCATCGGTCTCGGGATGATGATCCCGGCGGCCCCCGGATACCTGGGGACCTACGAACTCTTCGCCGTCACCGCCCTGGGGCTCTTCGGCGTCGGACGGGAAACCGGCACGGCCCTGGCCCTGCTCATGCACAGTTGGGTCCTGCTCACCACGACGGCCTGCGGCGTGCCCGCCCTGCTCCTGGCTCCCAGCGGGCTCAGGAGGGATGGGGCCCCCCGTCCGG
The DNA here is from genome assembly GCA_964595195.1 of uncultured Burkholderiales bacterium. Lineage (GTDB taxonomy): Bacteria > Vulcanimicrobiota > Xenobia > Xenobiales > Xenobiaceae > CAZQPM01. The sequence goes on from CAZQPM010000018.1 coordinate 12,664, forward strand.
AACCCTCCCCTCCAACAACTGGCAGGGAGGCTCTGGAAACGTGAGCAAGCGAGTTCTGGTCACCGGGGGTGCGGGTTTCATCGGGAGCAATCTGGTCGATGCCCTGGTGGCCCGAGGCGCTGAGGTGACCGTGCTGGATGACCTGTCGACGGGTCGGGAAGAGAACCTGGCCGAGGCCGGGGACAAGACCCGCCTGGTCCGGGGCAGCGTTCTGGATCGGGAACTCCTGGACCGCCTGGTTCCCGGGATGGACACCGTCTACCACCTCGCCGTGCAGTGCCTGAGGGTGTGCTTCGACCGGCCGCACCTGGTGCACGAGGTCAACGCCACCGGCACCCTCAACCTCCTGGAGGCCGTTCGGCTGCACGCTCCGGGGCTGCGCCGCTTCGTCTACGTCTCGTCCTCGGAAATCTACGGCACGGCCCACACGGTGCCGATGGGTGAGGATCACGTCCTGGAGCCCACCACCACGTACGGGTCCAGCAAGCTGGCGGGCGAGTTCTATACCCGCAACTACTGGAATACCTATGGTCTTCCCGTGACGATCGTGCGCCCCTTCAACACCTATGGTCCGCGGGAGCACCACGAGGGGCCCAGCGGCGAGGTGATCCCGCGCTTCCTGGTGCGGATCCTGAACGGCCAGGCCCCGGTGATCTTCGGTGATGGCAGCCAGACTCGGGACTTCACCTATGTGGCCGAGTCGGTGGAGGGGATCCTCCGGGCCGCCCAGGCGGACCTGGTGGGCCAGACGGTCAACGTGGCCCGGGGCGTGGAGGTCAGCGTCCGCCGCATCGCGGAACTGTTGCTGGAGATCACGGGGGCGCACCACCTGGGCATCGAGCACGCCCCGGCGCGGCCTGCCGACGTGCAGCGTCACTATGCCGACGTATCCAAGCTGGAGCAGGTGACCGGTTGGCGGCCCCGCGTGGACATCGAGGAGGGGCTGCGGCGCTACGTGGAGTGGTTCCACCGCCATCACGCCCGGCCCGAGGCCCTCATGGAGGCCGTCCCGGGGCGCAACTGGGCGCCCCTGGCGTCGTGTCAGGGGCCCTGAGCCGGGCCTTTGAGCCTTCGCCGGATCCTGCACTCGAACCCAAATCAATCCGAGCCGCCTGCGCGGGCGGCCCGAAGTCATCGCAGGGTGGGTACCCGGTCGCGGTGTCGCACCCTGCAGGGAGGTCCACTTGCCGATTTCCAACTGTCAGATCGATCCGACCGCTCGCATCTTCCAACCGGACCTGGTCAACCTCTATGTATTTGTCATCGGAGCCGAGACCAAGGTGGTGGCCTTTGTCGAGATCCAGAAGAACGCCTTCGTGGGCGCCCGGTGCAAGGTCTCCTCGCACACCTTCCTGTGTGAGGGCGTCACTCTTGAGGACGAGGTCTTCGTCGGGCACGGGGTCATGTTCATCAACGACATCTTCCCCCGGGCCACCGACGCCTCCGGAAGCCTGCAGACCGAGGCCGACTGGACCGTGGCCCCGACGCTCATCCGCCGGGGGGCGTCGATCGGCAGCAACGCCACGATCATGGGGGGTGTCACCGTGGGCGCGGGGGCCCTGGTGGGTGCAGGCGCCGTGGTCACCCGGGATGTCCCCGACCACGCCCTGGTCGTCGGCGTCCCCGCCCGGGTGGTCGGAGACGTCCGGGAGAAGGAGGGAGCTCGTCATGCAGACTTCTGAACCGCTGCGGGTCCCCGTGGCCCGCCCGTGGATCGGGGAGGAAGAGGCCGAGGCCGTCCGTCGTCCCCTCCTGTCCGGATGGGTCACCCAGGGCCCGGAGGTGGCGGCCTTCGAGAGCGAGTTCGCGGCGGCCGTCGGGGCCCCCCACGCCTGCGCCGTGGCCAACTGCACCGTGGCCCTGCAACTGGCCCTGCGGGCCGCTGGCGTCGGCCCCGGCGACGAGGTGGTGACCGTGAGTCACAGCTTCGTCGCCACGGCCAACAGCATCCGCTATACAGGGGCCACACCGGTTTTCGTGGACGTGGAGCCCGGGGGCGTGAACATGGACCCCGAGCGCCTGGCAGAGGCCTTCACCCCGCGGACGAAGGCCGTCCTGGTGGTGCACCAGATCGGTGTGCCGGCCGATGTCGAGCGAATCCTGCCCCTGGTCCGCAGGCACGGGGTGGCCCTGATCGAGGATGCGGCCTGCGCCGTCGGCAGCGAGATCCGGGGGCAGCGGGTGGGGATGCCCCACGGCGATGCCTGCTGCTTCTCGTTCCACCCGCGCAAGCTGCTGACCACCGGGGACGGGGGGATGATCACCACCCGCCACCCTCAGTGGGACCAGAAGTTCCGCCAGTGGAGACAGCACTCCATGAGCGTGAACGACCGCAACCGGCACAGCTCCGACCAGGTCGTCTTCGAGACCTACGACGAACTGGGCTACAACTACCGCATGACCGATCTGCAAGGGGCGGTCGGTCGGGTCCAGTTGGGCCGTCTCGAGGAGATCCTGCGGGTGCGCAGGGCTCAGGCGGCTCGCTACGCGGAGCTGCTGGCGGGCAGTGGCCTGGGGTTGCCCATTGAGCCCCCGTATGGTCGCTGCAACTGGCAGAGCTACTGCGTGCGACTTCCCGAGGGCCTGGACCAGCGGGCCTACATGCAGCGCCTGCTGGACCGGGGGATCTCGACCCGGCGGGGCGTGATGTGTGCCCATCTGGAACCCGCCTATCGGACTGAACCCTGGCGCTGCGCGGGTCGGCTGGCGGGCTGCGACCACGCGGCGGGGCGGTGCGCGAACCTGCCGCACAGCGAAGCGGCCCTGCACCGCGGGGTGATCCTTCCCCTCTACCACGAGATGTCCGACGAAATCCTGGAGCGGGTGGCCAGGGAAGCGCGCGAGGCGCTGGAGGTGTGAGGCCTCTCCTGAGCGTCGTCACCCCCTGCTTCAATGAGGCCGCCAACCTGCCCGTCCTCTACGAGCGCTTGAAGGGAGTCCTGGGGACCCTGGAGGTCGATTGGGAGTGGGTGGTCGTGGACGACCACTCGCGCGACGGCTCGTTTGAAACCTTCGCCGCGCTGGCCCGGCAGGATCCCCGCCTGCGCGGCGTGCGGGTCTCGCGCAACGTGGGGTCCCACCTGGCCCTCCTGTGCGGCCTGCGGCACGCCACCGGGGATTGCGCGGTGGCCATGGCCGCCGACCTTCAGGATACCCCGGAAACCCTGGGCGAGCTCTTCGCCCAGTGGAAGTCGGGGGCCCAGGTCGTGTGGGCCGTGCGCTCGGCCCGCCAAGGCGAGTCGCTGTCCACCCGGGTCTTCTCCCGGATGTACTGGGGTCTTCTGGGCCGCATCTCGGGGCTGGAGTCGGTGCCCGCCCAGGGGGCCGACTTCTTCCTGGTGGACAGACGGGTCGTCGAGGCGCTGCGCCAGTTCCACGAGACGAACGTCAGCCTGGTGGCGCTGATCACCTGGATGGGTTTTCGCCAGACCCGCATCACCTACGAGAAGCAGGCGCGCCTGCATGGCTCCTCGGGCTGGACCCTGGCCAAGAAGGTCAAGCTCCTGGTGGACTCGATCACGGCCTTCACCTATGCACCGTTGCGCCTGATGGTCTACCTGGGTTGCGTGGTCGCCGTGCTGGGGACCTTGTACGCCGGGCACATCGTGGTCAACGCCTACTCGGGGGATCCCGTCCAGGGCTGGTCCTCGTTGATGGTCGTCGTGCTGCTGCTCAGTGGGGCCCAGATGTTGATGCTGGGCGTCCTGGGTGAGTACCTGTGGCGGGCCCTGGACGAGACGCGCCACCGGCCGCGCTTCCTGATCGAGGATCTGGTGGGAGACCCGGGGCCGGTGTCCGCCAGGGGGGAGGCGGGTCCTCCCGAGCAGGTGGAGGCCGTGGTGTGAGGCCCCTTCAGGGGCGCAGGTCGACCAGGAGGATCTGCAGGCCCCGGGCCTCCCGGGTGGCGCGCAGCACCGGATGGGGGTCCTGGCCCGGCAAGAGGCGGCGGGTCCGCGAGGCGTAGGGGGCCAGGGCCATGTCCAGCAGATACAGGCTGACCGGCTGACCCCCGGTGGCGGCGGCCACGCCGTTGGCGAAGATGGCGACCTTCAGGGGCAACCCCCGGTGCACCGCCTCCAGCAGCGCCAGGGGGCCCATCGACAGGAACGAGAAGTCCCCGGCCAGGGCCCAGACCTCGGGAACCCCCGCGACCAGGGCGCCCAGGGCCAGCGGCAGGCTGCCGCCCAGGCACGTGGCCGCATCGACGCAGTCGAAGGGGGGCAGGCCGTAGAGGCTGGAGAGCGTCGTGTCCCCCGCCACGAAGGGCGAGCGCTGTTCGCGGAAGGCCTGGAAGAAGGTGGCCATGGCCTGGACCTCGGGCCGCTCGGGCAGGGCCGGAAGCGGTGGCCGGGGCACCGAGTCGGCGGGCAGGCCCGCCAACCGGGCCTGCAACACCTGGTGCTGGTAGGGCGCGAAGATCGGGGCCACCAGGTGCCTCTGGGGGTCCCGGGGTGGAGGCAGGATCGGAGGCGAGGCCATCGACCAGGGCTCGGGGGCTGGCGCGGACGGGTCCTGGTCGAGTCGCCGGCCGTCCACCACCACGGCCACCGGCAGTCCGGCCCGCTCGGATCGGTCGAAGGCCTCCGCCAGGACGGCCTGGGGGTCCTCGTCGCAGCCCAGGTGGGGCAGACCCAGGGCCTCCAGGAAGGGCCGGGCAGCCAGCACGTTGTCGGAACTCCGGGCCAGGGGATCCTCGAAGACCAGCAGGACCCATCCCGCGCGGACCCCGCAGGAGAGGGCCGAGGACACCTGGTTGGCGGCCTTGAGCAACCCGTGGGTCTTGATCAGGCTGGCGGACCGGACGCCCGCCAGGGAGGCCCCGTGGGCCAGGCCACAGGCGATCTCCTCGTGGTGGGACAGCGGGGGACGGCCCAGGGCTTCCCAGACGGGGGTGACCCCGAAGCCGGGGACGACGGTGACCGGCCCCGGACAACAGGCGCGCAGGGCGGAGGCGATCTGCGAAGCGTTCATGGTCCCGTCGACTTCGCCCCGCCGCCTGGGGGACCCTGCGGCCCTCTTCGACGGGAGCCTGCTCAGTCGGGCCCAACTGGCCCAGGTAGCCTCTCACGCGCCGAGCATCCATGGCTCCTACCTGGTCCAGCATCATCGTGCTGCCCACCGGCAGCACCGTCGCTGCCGGCCGTCTACATGTCCGGGGGCAGGGCCGCGAACTGGCGGGCCGTGAAGACCGGGCCCTCCTTGCAGACGTACACCGGACCCACGTTGCAGCGCCCGCACTTGCCGACGCCGCACTTCATGCGGTTCTCCATGGTGACGTAGATGTCGTCGGGCGAGAAACCCAGCTTCTCCAGGGACTTCACCGACAGCTTGATCATGATCGGCGGGCCGCAGACCACGGCCACGGCATTCTTGGGTGAGGGGTTGGCCGCTTCAACCAGTTCGGGAACAAACCCCGTGGACTTGCGAGTCGGAGGTTGGCCCGCTCCCAGGGGCTCCCAACCCTCCAGGGCAGCCTGGTCGCGGATCGGACCCGAGGGCCCGAACTTCCAGTCGATGCCCAGGTAGAGGTCCAGGTCGGGGGCGGCCTCCCACTGGCCCATCTCGCCCTTGTAACAGTGGTCGTTCCAGGTACGGGCGCCCGAGATGACGGTCAGGTGGCCGAAGTCGGCCCGCCGGTCCAGGCAGTACTGCAGGACGCTGCGCACCGGCGCGAAGCCGATCCCCCCGCCGACGAAGACGACATCCCGACCCTTCCACTTCTCGACCGGGAAGCTGTTCCCGTAGGGGCCGCGGAAGCCCATCGTGTCGCCGATTTCCAGGCGGCGCAGGCCGCGGGTGACCCGCCCGGCCTCCCGGAAGGTGCACTCCAGGTAGCCCTTTCGCGTCGGCGGGGAGGCCACGCAGAAGGTCGATTCGCCTTCCCCGAAGGCCGTGTACAGGCCGAACTGGCCGACCTTGAAGTCAAAGGCTTCGGCCTCGGCGGGGTTGGCGAACTCCAGGCGCAGGGTGCGCACGTCGTGGGTCTCGTCCCGGATGTCGGCGACCTTCATCACGTAGGGCCGGTAGAGGTTGGCCGAGCCCTCGGGGCGGTTGGCTGGGACTCCCGGAGAGTCCAGCACCAGCACGGGAAGCTGCGGGGGAGCCTCCACCGCGGCGCCCGAGCGGTCCAGGTCCTCCAGGACGTCGACCAGGTCCAGGCCTCCCGGGCACAGGCGCAGGCAGCGCCCGCAACCGGTGCACAGGACCTGGCCGAACTTGTCGGGGTAGTAGCGGAACTTGTGGCTGACCCTCTGGCGCCAGCGGGCGGCCCGCTCGGTGCGCGGGTTGTGGCCCGAGGTGTGCAGCGTGAACAGGGGGAACATGCAGCCGTCCCAGTTCTTCTGGCGCACGCCGTCGTGGCCCGTCATCTCGTCCTGCATATCGAAGCAGTGGCAGGTGGGGCACGAGAAGGTGCAGGTGCCGCAGGAGATGCAGCCCTGGGACGAGCGCTCCCACAGGGGGTCCTCGAAGCGTTGATGCAGGGCCCGGCGCACCTTCTCGGGGGTGAAGCGCGGGGGTATTGCGGCGCGGGCCTGCTGGCGCAATCCCTGCACCTCCTCGGGCGGCAGGGCGGGACCGGTCCGGGCCAGGGCCAGCAGTTCCCGGCCTCGCGGCGAGTTGGCTTCGGCGGTGAAGCGCCCGTCCGGCAGGGGGGTCAACAGGACGTCGCCCAACCCCAGACCGGTCGGATCCTGGTTGACCGAGGTGCAGAAGCAGGCCCGGTCCACGGGGCCCGGACAGCCCGCCACGACGAAGGCCAGCTTCTGGCGGCGTTCCTGGAAGAACGGATCCTGGAAGTCCCAGCCGAAGAGGGCCTGCTGCAGTTCGGGCCCGGCGGCGTCGCAGGGGCGGGCCCCCAGCACGACGACCGAGGGGAAGTCGCGGGGTTGCTCGTCGACCACCCACTCCAGACCCTCGCGGTGGAAGCGCAGGACCGGTTCCGTGCGCGGGAACCAGGTCCCCTTGGGGCTGAGCCGGGGCAGGCCCTGGCCCACGGCCAGGGGGCCTCCGGTCCACTCCACGTACTCGGTGTCCGGACCCGAGGGGACGGGAGCCACCACCCGGTGGCCGGCCTTCCGGAGGGCTTCGGCCCAGCCCTGCAGGGCCTCGGGAGTCAGGGTGCCGCTTTCCAGGGCCTTCTCGGCCGCCTTGCTGGTCATGGATTCCGCCCTTCAGACGATGAACGATTCGGGGTCCTGCCCCTTGTAGTCGGCCTGCAACGGGGTGGCGCCGGGGTCCACACCGGCCCTCTGCCCGAAGTGGCGCAGGGCCGACCGGGCCAGGGTGGCGTTCAGGACGTTCAGGGGGATGCCCACCGGACAGGCCTGCTGGCAGGCTCCACAGCCGACGCAACGGCCGGCCAGATGGAAGGCCCGCACGACCAGCCAGGCCAGGTTCCCGGGGCCGTCCGAGGCGGTGGGGAACCACTGGGGTTGGTTCTTGTCGGCGTAGCAGGTGCTGCAGTGGCACATGGGACACGAGCCCCGGCAGGCGTAGCAGCGGATGCAGCGCCGGGCCTGGTCGGTCCAGAAGGCGAAGCGCTCCTGGGGCGTCCGGGCCATCAACTCGTCGACCAGGGCCAGGGTCTCCTCCGAGAACCCCACCAGCCGCTCGGCAGCCAGTTCATCCAGCAGCGGGCTGGTGACCTCGGCCAGGCTGCGCAGGCCACGGAACCTCCCGTCGGCGTCGACCTCGAAGACCGTGACCCGCTCGGGGTCCACCTGGGATTCCTGGGCCAGCACGTTCAGGGTGGTCACCTCGGCGGTGCGGGCCACGATGCCCAGCGCCCCGGAGCTCCTGACCTGGGGGTCGCGCAACTGGCGCACCAGGTTGCCGGCCGGACCCGGGTTGACCAGGTTCTCGGCCGCGTCGGGGTCGGAGATCCAGCCCGGAGCCGGTCGGTCCAGCGTGCGGTGGCGCCGCCAGGCCAGGACCGTCTGGACCTTCCCTGCCCCGAAGGCCTCGCGCAGGGCCTTCACCAGGGCGGGGTCGGCGGGCGTGGCCGGGGTCGGCGTCTCGTGCTCGCGGCCAGGCTCGCGGGGGATCGAGTCCGGCTCGTGGTCCTCGGCGACCTGGCGCAGGGCCGTGTAGGGCCCCAGATCGCGGATCCGGGCGGTGAACTCCTGGACCGTGCGGGCCCACTTGCCCCCTTCGGCTGCGGAGATCCAGCAGATCTCCAGGCGGGAAAGGTCGAAGCCCAGCACGTCCAGCAGGTCGCGCAGCAGCGTCCAGCGGCGCCGGGCCCGGAAGTTGCCCGCCGTGTAGTGGCAGTCGCCGGGATGGCAGCCGCTGACGATCACCCCGTCGGCCCCCTGCAGGAACGCCCGCAGCACCAGGGTCACGTCGATGCGGCCCGAGCAGGGCAGCATCAGCGTCTTGACGTTGGGGGAGTACTGCATGCGGCTCATGCCCGCCAGGTCGGCCCCGGCGTAGGTGCACCACTTGCAGACGAAGGCGATGATCCGAGGCTCGAAGACCCCAGGCTGGGAGGCGGTTTCAACTGGAAGGGTCATGTCAAATCACCAACCCGGTCAAGGCTGCGTGCACCTGTTCTTCCGAGAATCCGTCCAGATCGATGCACTTGGAGGGGCAGGCGGAAACGCAGGTTCCGCATCCCTGGCACAGGCCCGGGTTGACCCTGGCCACCTGGCGGCTGGGGGCGCCCCCCCTCATCTGGATCTCCTCGCGCTCGATGGCGTGGTAGGGGCAGACCGCTTCGCATGTGAAGCAGCCGATGCAGTTCGACATGACCGGTGGGCCGGTGCGGTGGACCCGTGCGATCATCGGGTCCCTGTGGAGCTCGGGGTTGGCGAAGAGGCCCAGGACCTTGGCGGCCACGGCCGAGGCCTGGGCCACCGTCTCGGGGATGTCCTTGGGGCCCGAGCAGGCGCCCGCCAGGTAGATGCCGGCCGAGGCCGTCTCCACGGGGCGCAGCTTGGGGTGGGCCTCGGAGAGCCAGCCGTCCCCGTCATAGCCCAGGCCCAGGGTCTGGGCCAGCGTCCGGACGTCGGCCTGGGGCACGGCGGCGCTGGCCAGCACCACCATGTCCACCTTCAGGTCCAGGCGCTGCCCGCCGTCCAGGGTGTCGGCGGCCTGGACCACCAACCGGTCCCCGTCGGCGTAGATGCGCGAGGCTCGCGAGCGCAGGTAGTGGACCCCGTCGTGCTCGACGGCCCGGCGGTAGAACTCGTCGTAGCCCTTGCCCGGCGTGCGCACGTCCATGTAGAGGACCCAGGCCTTCCCCCCGTGGACCTTGTGCTTGTAGAGCGTGGCGTGCTTGGCGGTGTACATGCAGCAGATCTTGCTGCAGTAGCCCACGCAGTGCTCGCGATCCCGCGAACCCGCGCACTGGATGAAGGCGATCGACTGCACCAACCGGCCGTCCGAGGGGCGGCGGATCTCGCCACCGGTCGGCCCCGAGGCCGAGGCCAGGCGCTCGAACTGCAGGCCGGTGACCACGTCGGGGTGGTCGCCCTCGGCGTACAGGGGGAACCGGTCCTTGCCCAGCACCTGGAAGCCGGTGGCCACCACCAGGGCCCCGACCTCGACCACGAAGGGCTCGTCCTGCTGCTCGTAGTCGATGGCGCCGGCCTGGCAGACCTTGGCGCACAGGCCGCACTTGCCGTTCTGGAACTTCGTGCAGTGCTGGCGGTCGATGGTCGGCTTGGAGGGGACCGCCTGGGGGAACGGGATGCCGATGGCCGTGCGCGTGCCCAGGCCCTCGTCGAACTCCGAGGGGATCTTCTTCTGGGGGCACTTCTGCCAGCAGGCGCCGCACCCCGTGCACTTGCTCCAGTCCACGCTGCGGGCCTTGCGGCGCAGGTGGACCTTGAAGTTGCCGACGTAGCCCTCGATCCGCTCGACCTCGGTATACATCTCCAGCCGGATCCGGGGATGGGAGGCGGCCTCCACCATGCGGGGGGTCAGGATGCACTGCGAGCAGTCCAGGGTGGGGAAGGTCTCGGAGAGTTGGGACATGTGCCCGCCCAGCGAGGACGAGCGCTCGACCAGGACCACCTCGGCTCCGCCCTCGGCCAGATCCAGGGCGGTCTGGATCCCCGCGATGCCGCCCCCGATCACCATGGCCCGGCGGGTGACCGGGACCCGGATCGGCTCCAACGGGCGGTCGCGCGAGACCTTGTTGACCGTGGCCCGGACCAGCGAGATGGCCTTCCTGGTGGCCTGGTCGCGGTCCGCGTGGACCCACGAGCACTGCTCGCGCAGGTTGGTGATCTCGCACAGGTAAGGGTTCAGTCCGGCGGTCTGGCAGGTCCTGCGGAAGGTCGTCTCGTGCATGCGCGGCGAGCAGGCGGCCACCACCACGCCCGTCAGCGCGTGCTTCTGGATGGCCTCGCGGATCCTGGCCTGACCGGGCTCCGAGCAGGTGTACTTGTTGTCCTCGCTGTAGACCACCCCCGGCATCTGCCGGGCCGCTTCGGCCACGCGGGGGCAATCCACGGTCTTGCCGATATTCTCGCCGCAGTGGCAGATGAAGACGCCGATTCT
>CAZQPM010000019.1:0-22970 GCA_964595195.1 uncultured Burkholderiales bacterium
GTGGTCGTTCCAGTACTGACCCTGGCTCCGGTGGTCCTGTCGGCCACCGCCGCCGTGGCCGCGTCCCTGGGGTTCTCGATGGTCCACCAGACGGCCGGAGACCTTCAGGCCCTGTTTCGGGCCGAGGAGGACGGGGAGGTCGTCGAGTTCGATGTCGCCGAGGCCCGGGGGCTCACCCGGCTGATCCAGGAGCAGGGCCCGCTGGTCCTGGACCGCCAGGACGCCACCATCGCCTTCGTGCCGGGCAAGGGGCGGGTGCAGATGCTGGTGCGCGGGCGCGGCGGTCTGTCCCGCGGGGAACTGGAGGACCTGGGACGGCAGGTCCTGGACGGGATGGCCCAGCAGTACGCCTACCATCTGGTGGTCTCGGACCTCAAGGCCCGGGGGTTCGACAAGGTCGAGGAGACGCGCGACGAGGATGGAACGCTTCATCTCCGTCTGCGCCGCTGGGATTGATGGCCAACCGTTTCGACTGGTTGGAGTTTCACGAGGGTCAGGCCCCGACGCCTCCGGCGGACGCCGAGGCCGGCCAGGACTGGTCGTCCCGGATGCTGGAGGCCAACTCGGCCTTCCTGGAGGGAAGGTACGAGGAGGCGCTGCGTCAATACTCGGCTGCGCTGAAGCACGACCGGGCCCTGGCTGGGGCCTGGGCCGGGCAGGTTCGCTGCCTGGTGCGCCTGGCCGAGTATCGCGAGGCGCAGGCCTGGGCCTCCAAGGCCTGCGCTCTGTTCCCCACCGTTCCCGTCCTGGAGAGCGCGCGCGCCGCGGCCCTGGCCGCTTCCGGGCTGGTTCCCGGGGCCATGGAGGCCTCCGATCTGGCCCTGGAACTGGCCGAGAGGACCAACCTCCAGGACCCCCAGGTCTGGCTGGATCGCGCCACCTGCCTGCTGGTGGACGGGCAGAGGGGCACGGCCGGCCACTGTCTGGGCAAGGTCCGGGAACTGCGCCCGGGGGACCCCGACTGGGAACAGAGGATCGCCGTGGAGTTGCTGGAGGGCCAGGATCCGACGGGCGCCCTGGAGGCCTTGAACCGCGTGGTCGAGCTGCGGCCCGAACGAGCCTACGCCTGGCTCCTGCTGGGCCGGGCGGCGCGCCGCCTGGGGATGCGGGAGCGGGCCGGGCAGGCCCTGGACCAGGCCGAGCGCCTCTGTCCCGGCGACCCTCGGGTCCTGGACGAGCGGCGGCAGCTCAAGCGCCCCTGCTGGATCGCCACCCTGGTCTTCGGCCACGAGGATCACCCCGGCGTCGTGGCCCTGCGCTGTTGGCGCGACCAACGCTGGTTGCCCTGCCCGGCGGGCCGGCTGGCGGCCGGCCTCTACGACCGCACCGCGCCGCTGCTCTGTCGGGTCCTGGCTCGGAGCCCGGGCCTGAGGGCCACCCTGCATCGGGCGCTGAGCCTCCTGGTGCGGTGGCTTCCCATCCCGGCTGCAACAAGGAGGACCTCGCGTGGCCAGACGTCGAGAGCTTGAGGTGACCATCGCCCCCGATGGAACCGTGCAGGTGCACGTTTCTGGAATGCCAGGGAAGCAGTGCCTCCAGATCAAGGAAATCCTGGAACAGACCGTGGGACCCCTGCAGTCGCAGAGGCTTACCTCCGAATATTATGAACCCGAAGAGCCCGGGCGGATCTCCGTCGAACGCCGTCCGGGCTGAGGCTTCCCGGACCCTGAGACTGACCCATCGGGAGGCGGCCTGCCGCGTCCTGGGCCCCGGTCTGCGGGCCGTCCTGTGGGTTCGCGGATGCCGTCGGGGCTGTCCGGGCTGCCTCGCGCCCGAGTCCTGGTCACCTGGGGGCCCGGAGACCCCGGTGGACGAGGTGGTCGATTGGGTCCTGGGCTGCCGGGGCCTCGAGGGCCTGACGCTCAGTGGGGGAGAACCGATGGACCAGGCCTGGGCCCTGGCGAGCCTGGTCGACCGGGTGCGGGCCCGGAGGGACCTGGGTGTCGTGTGCTTCACCGGCTACCGATTGGAGGAACTCATGGAGGCCGACCATCTGGCCCTGCTGCGGCGGGTGGACCTCTTGATTGACGGGCCCTATCGGTTGGCCGAGCACGCCGATCTCCTGTGGCGGGGCTCGGCCAACCAGCGATTGCTGGCCCTGACGCCGCGCTATCGCGGGGCGGTGCCCGAGCCGTGGCTGGACCGGGGGGCGGGACTGGAGTTCCGCCTGCTGGCTGACGGCCGCCTGTCCTTCTCGGGGGTCCCGCCCTGGCCCGGCTATCGGGAACGCCTCCTGGGGGAGGGGCGACCGTGACGTGTCCCCACTGCGGTTTCGAGAACACCGAGGATCGGGGGGTCTGCTTCCGTTGTGGGCAGGGTCTGGACCTCTCGGACGTGGAGATCGTCCCGCCCCGACTGCGCCGTGGGGCTCCCGGCAGTCCCCTGGCGGAGCGTGCCGTGCGCTGGTGGAACCGCCGGCACGCCTGGCGGCGCAACCTGTCCCGCTGCTCGCCCCTGGCTGCCTTCCTGGCCAGCCTGGTCCCAGGCCTGGGGCACGCGCTCCAGGGCGAGGCCCGCCGGGGCCTGGGCCTGGCCCTGGTGTGGTCGCTGTGCGTCCTGCTGGTCCTGATCCCCGAACTGCCGGCGGCGTGGCGTTGGGGCTACCTGCCGGAGTGGTTGTTGCGGCCGCGTCTGGTGCCCCTGACCGTGCACGCCTGGATCATGGCCGAGGCCTATGCGCGGAGGGTCGGCTCGGCAGGCCGTCGGCCGGGCCTTCCCGAGAGGGTCGGCGCCACGGCGGTCGCCGTCCTGCTGCTGGTCGGCCCCTGGGCCCTGGGCGTGCTTCCGGGGCAGCGGCACTACCAGGTCGTGGCCTCGGGTGTGGCCTTCCGGGAGGCGGGGATCGACCGGGCGGACCGTCTCCTGGTCGACCGCACGGGCCTGGACCCCGCCCGCATCCCCGTGGGCTCCCTGGTCCTCTACCTGGCTCCCTGGTCCCATGCCCAGGGGCAGATGATGGGCCGCGTCCTGGCGGGGCCGGGGGCCCGGGTCCAGTGGCAGCAGGCCACGGGCCAGCTCCTCCTGGATGGGCGCGCCGGGTTCATGGAGGGCTTCGAGCGGCTTCCCGACACCCGCTTCGAGCTGACGGAGGGGAAGATCCTGGTCCTTCCGGCCCTGCGGGGCGGCCTGCGGTCCTGGGAGGATCTGGTTGTCGATCGGGAGAGTATCCGCGGGGTGGCCGTGGAAGTGATCGAACCCCGGAGTCGCCGCCGGAACCTGTCGACGAGGTGAAACCATGCTGATCAGTCCCAGTCTGCAGACCCTGCTGCGCGAGGCCACCGAGCGGCAGGCCTCCGACCTGCACCTGATGGCGGGGCTGCCTCCCAGCCTGCGGGTGGATGGCGACATCGAGTTCATGCCCTACGACCCGGTGCCGGCCGACGATCTGCGCAAGATGCTGCTGGGCCTGATCAGCGAGCCCCAGGCGATCCGCCTGGAGACCGAGCGGGACCTGAACTTCTCGTTCCAGGTCGCCGAGATCGGCCGTTTCCGGGCCAGCCTGTACTACCAGAGGGGCAACCTGGAGGCCTGCCTGCGCGTCGTCCCCTTGAAGATCCGCAGCCTCGACGAGTGCGGTCTGCCGCGGGCGGTGCGCGAACTGGCCGGCCGGACCTCCGGGCTGGTCCTGGTCACCGGCCCCACCGGGGTAGGCAAGACCACGGTCCTGAACGCCATGATCGACCTGGTCAACAGCGAACGGCGGGCTCGCATCGTGGCCATCGAGGACCCCATCGAGTTCCTGCACACGAACAAGCGCAGCCTGATCATCCAGCGCGAACTGGACTCGGACACCCCCTCCTTCCAGTCTGCCCTGCTGGCGGCCCTGCGCCAGGACCCGAACGTGATCTGCGTGGGCGAGATGCGCAGCCTGGAGACGGTGACGACCACTCTGACCGCCGCCGAGACCGGGCACCTGGTCCTGGCCACCCTGCACACCCAGAGCGCCAGCCAGACCATCGACCGGATCATCGATGTCTTCCCATCCCATCAGCAGAATCAGGTGCGCATGCAGTTGGCGGGCACGATCCAGGGCGTGGTCAGCCTGCAGTTGTTGCCCCGGCTGGCCGAGAAGGGGCGCGTCATGGCCTACGAGATCATGCTGGGGACCCCGGGCGTCAAGAACGTGATCCGCCAGGGCAAGATCGAGCAACTGGGCAACCTGATCTCCATGGGCGCCGGGGAAGGCATGATCCCCATGGATCGCTGCCTGCGCACCCTGTACGAGCAGGGCGAGATCAGCTATGACACGGCCCTGACCCGGGCGCTGAATCCTCAGGAGTTCCGTTCCCTGCGCTCGGGTCCCGGGGGGCCGGGCCCGGGCTTCTGAGGCTGGCGATTCCCGGGGCGGGCCCCGGGGGCCCTCCTGCGCGAGGGGGCCGCGCAGGAGCTTTCCGGTTGACGTCCAACACCCGCGGGCCCCGTCCGCCGGACTTATGACGGGGCGAATCCTGAGACGCATCCCATGCCCCCTCCACTTCGCCGAACCTCCCTTCCCATCGTCCTGGTGCTCCTGGCCTTCCTGGTCCCTGCTGCGTTCTCGCAGTCCCTGGAGGATCAGCTCTCTGCGGGCCGACAGGCCTATCGCAGGGGAGACCACGCCGTGGCCCTGGAGGCCTTCCGGGCCTACCTGGTCCGGCTTCCGGACGGTCCCGAGCATCCCGAGGTGAGGTACAAGGTGGCGCGCTGCCTGGACGGTCTCGGGCGCCGGACCCAGGCCGCGAGCGACCTGGAGGACTGGCTGGCGGTCGGCAGGCCGGATCCCTGGCTGGTGCGGGGGTGGCTGCTGTTGGGGGACCTGCGCGGCCAGGCCGCCGCCCCGCTCCAGGCCGAAGCCGCCTACACCCGGGCCCTGGCCCTGACCGACGGGCTCCCCGGGACCTCCGGGTTGCGCCTGGAGGCCCTCCTGGGACGGGGGCGCGTGCGCGCCACGGCCCGGCAGATGCGGTCCCGTCGTGCCGGGGCCGAGGCCGATCTGGTCGCGGTGATCCGCCAGGACTTCCGCGGCGAACTGGGGGCCGCCGCTCGCCTGGCCCTGGGCGACCTCTACCTGGAGAATCCCCAGGTCTACGACCAGGCGGTGGACCGCGCGGTCGACGTCTGGCGCGAGCTGGCCCGCGTCCAGCCGCGCAGTCCCCTGGTTCCGAAGGCGCGGGAACGGTGCGCCCGGGCCTTCGGAACCCAGCATCGCTACCTCGAGGCGGCCGAGGACCTGGAAGCCCTGGTCCGCGACTTCCCGACCCGAGCGGAGGGCCGCGCGGCGCTGGGGGAGTTGCAGGCGCTGCGGCGCCCGGTCCTGGAGATCTCGGACCCGGGCGGGCAGCGGCCGGGCCCCCCGGCGACGGTGAGGTTGCGCCTGCGGAACCTGGGGGCGGTGACCGTGGAGGCCTGGAAGGTCGACCTCGTGGAGGCCTTCAGCAGGGTCCCCGATCCCGAGGTCATGGCCCGCGAATATCGCCCCTCGACGCCTGCGCTGGCGCGGGTGGACGTTCCCGGGCAGGATCCCGGCGACCATTCCTGGCGTCAGCAGGACGCGGCCCTGGAGCTAAAGGGTGCCGGTGCCTTAGTAGTGCGCGCCCGTTCTGAAGGGACCACGGGCTCAGGCCTGCTGATCGTCGCCAGCCTGGTCGGCGTCGATCCGACGGAGGCTCGGGGGCAGGCCTCCGTCTGGTTGGTGGATGCCGACACCGGCCGGGGGGCGGCCGGCGTGGAGGCTCTCTACGCCTCGACGGCCTCCCCGGCCAGCGGGGCCTCGGCTCGGGTCGACAGGCTCTGTGCGGGCCCGACGGGCCTGGTCGACCTGCCCCGTGCGGTCGGCGCCGGGCCTCGGTGGTTGCTGGTCCGCAGGGGCGATGACCACCTCCTGATGCCGGACACGCGCCCACCGACCCCGGCCCGGTCCTGGCAGGCCTTTCTCTCTCCCGAACGCCCGGCCTACCGGGTTGGAGACCGGGTGCGCTGGAAGGCCTGGGTCCGTAGCCTGGGCCTCCAGGGCCCTGGCCTGCCCGCGGGGCAATGGTTCCGCCTGGAAGTGCGCGCCCCCGGGAATCGGGTCCTGCACCAGGTCCGCAGTCAGGCGGGCAACCTCGGAACCCTGCGGGGAGACTTCGTCCTGCCCGGTTCGACTCCGGCCGGTGACTGTCGGATGGTGCTGCAGGCCCTGGCGCAGGACGGCTCGCCGACGGACCTGGCCGAGGCCGTCTTCCAGGCCGATCCGAACCCGGCAGCGCAGTGGGATCTGACGCTGCGCAGTCGCCACGCCTGGCGTCTGGCAGGGGAGCAGGCCCAGTTGGATCTGGAGGTCCGGGATGAGCAGGCCTTCCCGGTGCCCGGAGTCCTGGTCGAATGGACCGTCACGGCCCGGCCGCTGCCCTGGGCTTTCGCCCTGCAACCCGGTCTGGAGTGGTTCTCACCACCGCTTCCCGTCGGGACACCGGGCGCGGAGGAGGCCGTCCGCCGCAGCGGGCGCCTGAGAACCGACCGGGACGGACGCGCCCTGCTGACCTTCGCGGTGCCCGCCCCACCCGTGGGCGCTGCAGGGGAGACCCTGCGGGTCGGGGTCCGGGCCCTGGATCGCGACGGTCGCCAGGCGCACGCAGCGGTGGAAGTGCCCGTCGGTCGGACCCCCCTGGTCCTGCATGCCGGCCTGGAAGGGACCGTGGTCCCGGGCGTGGCCCGGGATGTGGTCGCGCAGGCCCGGGACCTTCTGGGTCGGCCAGCCCGGGCGACGGTCCAGGTCTCGGCCGTCGCGCAGGGGGACACGAGCGCCCTGGGAACCCTTCAACTTGACGAAGCGGGGCGGGGACGTCTGTCCTGGACGCCCAGGGGCTCGGGCCCCTGGCGCCTGGAACTGGTGGCCGGCCAGGCCACGGCAACCGTCTTGGCCACGGGCCCACAGCCCCTCGGCGCGGGCGTCCGGGTCGAACCGGATCGGACCTTCTACCTTCCGGGCCAGGTCGCCCACCTGCAGATCCGCACACCGCGACCGGCGACCGAGGTCCTGCTGTTGGTGGAGGGCTCCGAGGTCCTCCGCCGCTGGGTGGTCCTTTGTCCTACCACGCAGACCGGGCTGGACCTGCCCGTGACCGGCGATCTGTCGCCGGGCTTCCGCCTTCGGGCCCTGACGGTCTCGGAGAACGGGGTTCACCACCACGACGTCGCGGTGCCCGTCCCCGATCCCGGGAGGGTCCTCCAGGTTCGGGTCCGACCCCAGGGGATTCCGGTTCCCGGGCATCCCGGGCGCCTGCAGGTGCAGACGCGGGACTGGGAGGGGCGAGCGGTCGAAGCCGAAGTCTCCCTGGCCCTGGTTGGCCCCGACGCCCTGGAACCTTCCGCCGTGCCGTCCCTGGTGGGTGCCTTCTTCGGATCGCGAGGGCTCCCGGCAACGTCGCCGGTCGCCGGCCCGGTCGCTCCGCCGTCGGCGCAGGGACGTCCCGCGGTGGCCAGGAACGCTTCGGCCCCCTCCGCTTCCCTGGAGACGGCCTTCTGGAGCCCCGACCTGCGGACAGGCCCCGAGGGCCAGGCGGAGGTGGCCCTGACCTGGCCGCGCCGGGCCGGTCGCTGGGTCCTGGTGGCCCGAGCCGTCGCAGGAGGGCATCGGCTGGGGGAGGCCGTGGTTCCCCTGGACCTGGAGCGGGAACTCGAGATCCGCCTGGATGGCCCGCGCCGGTTGGTCGAGGGAGACTCGTCGACCTACGCGGTGGTGCTGAAGAATCACGGACAGAAGGCTCTGGGCGTCGGGCTCCGAGGACAGGCCAGGGGGCTGCGCATGGAGGAGACCCAGAGGCTGGAACTCAGCGTACCGGCCCAGGGTGAGCAGTCCCACGATCTGGAAGTGTCCGCGGCCACCGCGGGAGCGGCGGAGCTGGAGGTTTCGGTCCAGGGGCCTTCAGGCTCGGAGCGGGTCCTGCGGGCCGTCCCGGTCGCGTCCCGGGGGGAGAGGCGCGAATTCGTCCGCGCCGGGGGCGTCGGGGCCTCCGCCAGGGCGGACCTGCCGGCCCCCGCGGTCGGGAGCACGGGCCGCCGCCTGGACATCGACCTGGCCCCGGGCCTGGCGGGAATCCTGGTCCCAGCGACGGCCACGCTGGCCGCGGGGCCCTCGTCGAACCAGGACCTGATCCGCCGACTGGCGCCGGCAACGCTCGTGCTGCGCGGCCTGCGGGCCCAGAAGCTGCCGATCCAGGAACTGCAGACCCGTCTGGCAGGTGCCCTGCCCGGGACCCTGGCCAGGTTGCGCCGTTCGCAGAAGGCCGATGGGAGTTGGGGCTGGTGGCCGGAGTCCCCCGCGGAGGTGCGGGTCACGGCCGAGGTCTGCCGGGGCCTGCTGCTCCTGGCCCCGTCTCGCGACGCCAGGGAGGACCCCGCCGTCGAGCGCGCCTGTACCTTCCTGGCTGCCCGCCTGCCGGCCCTGGGCCCCGATGACCGGGCTGTGGCCCTGGAGGCGCTGGCGCTGGCCCGACGAGCCCCCACCCGGGTCCTGCTGGCCCTGGCCCGCCAGGCCGACCGGTTGTCCGCTGCCGGGCGCCTGCACCTTGTGTCAGCCCTGCATGCCCAGGGCTTCCCCGATCTGGCGCGCCGGCTCCTGCGCGAAGGCCGGGGTGGGGTCCGGCACGACGACGCGGCGGCCCTGGCCTGGTGGCCTGCAGGTGGAGGCTGGACCGAGGTCGAGGCCACAGCCCTGGCCTTGCAGGTGCTGGTGGACCTTGAACCCGAGAATCCCCTGAACGCATCGGCCGCTCACTGGTTGTGCAGTCGCCGTCACCTGCGGGGTTGGGCGACCGCCCGGGAGACGGCGCTGGCCACCATGGCCCTGGCGCGCTACCTGGGGCGGGTCGGTGAGAAGCCCTCGGCCTTCGGCTATGGGATCTGGCTGAACGGGAACGAGGTGGAGACCGGGAGGATCGAGCCCGGCGAGTGGTCGCGGTCGCGGGTCGTCACCCTGAGGGGAGTGCAGCTTCCCGAGGGCCCGCTGACCTTGGAGGTGCGCAAGGCCGGCCCGGGCCAGGCCTGGTGGTGTGCCGTACAGTCGGCGGTAGAAACGGCCGTGCCCGGCCCGGTCCAGGATCCCCTGAAGGTCGAACGCAGCCACTTCCGGCTGCAGGCCTCGGGCAAGCGGGTTCCCCTGCAGGAAGGGGCGCTGATCCGGCCCGGGGACCGGATCGAGACGGTGGTTCAATTGCAGGCGCCGCGGCCTCTGCGCCACGTGACCCTGGAGGCGCCCCTGGCCGCCGGTCTGGAGGCCCCCTGGCCCGAGCCGTCACGGCCGGGGACCCACGTGGAGTCGAGCGAGGGCTCCGTGCGCTTCTGGCTGGCGCGCGTCCCCCCGGGGCGGCTGCGCCTGAACTGGACGTCCCGGGCTCGCTGGCCCGGGCAGTACCACGTGCCTCCCGTCCAGGTCCTGGAGGACGACCTCCCCGAGAGTCGAGGCACCTCGAATCCCTGGCAGTTGGTGATCGGGAGGGAACCGCGTTGAGAAGAGCCGGTTGGTTGCTGTGGCTGGCCCTGGCCTGCGGGCCCCGGCCTCTTCCCGGTCCGGACGCTGCGGATCTCCGACCCGTTGAGGTCGGTCGGGCCTTCGCCTGCGCCGTCCTGGAGGAGGCCCGGGAGGCTGAGGCCCTGCGCTGGGCCGAGCCTCAGTTGGCCCTGGGGGTGCGCTCGCAGGTGGGGTTCCTGAACGGGCTCGGCCGCAAGGTGGTCTACCGGGTGGAGGCCCCGCGCCAGCAGCCTGGAGCCTGGCAGGTTCCCGTGCAGATCGAGAGCCTGGACCTGGGAGGTGCCCGCTACACCGGATGGATGCAACTGCAGTTGCGAGCGGATGGCCGCCGGGTTTCCGGGTCGACCCTTCTTCTGGAACGCAGCGACGGGGTGCGGCTATCCCTGTGACGTTCAGCGTCCGACCGTCTCGGCCAGGAAGTCGAAGACCTCCGCCCAGGCCTCCTCGGCCTGAGTCCTCTCCCGGGGGGTGACATCCTTCTCCAGGTAGGGGGCGTAGACCAGGAAGCCGTGCAGGGCGTCGGGATACAGGCGCAGGCGATGGGGGATGCCCTGGCGTTCCAGAGCCCTCTGGAGCAGGTGGGCCTGTTCGGGAGGGGTGGTCTCATCCAACTGGCCCTGCAGGATCAGGACCGGGACCTTGAGGTGGCCCAACTGGCCGACGGCGTTGCGGATCCTGAAGGATTCGGGTCGGGCCTGCGGTCCGTCCCCGTAGGTCCGCAGGGTGATCGGGTCGCGGCCCAGTCGGCCCTTCTCCTTGAGGTAGTCCCACCAGCGGTAGAGGTCGGCCACCCCGTAGGCGAAGACCACCCCGTCGATCCCGGGCTCGCGACAGGCCGCGAGCAGGCTGATCAGGGCCCCGTGCGAGGCCCCGGCCATGACCACCCGGCGAGGATCGGCCTGGGGCACGGCGGCCAGCAGGGGGAGCACGTTCAGGGCGTCGCGGACCTCTCCCTTGGCGATCTCCACCTGACCCTGCGAGCCATCCTCGCCCCGGTAGGAGGGCGAGAAGACCACGTAGCCACCTCGGGCCAGACGCAGGCTGGACAGATGGTGCTCTTTGGAGATGCCGGAGATGCCGTCGTGGTTGAACACCACCACGGGCAGGCGCCCGGTCCTCTCCAGGGGCACGTAGAGCCGGCCCTTGACCCGCAGGCCCTCGGAGGGGTAGGTCCACTCCCGGACCTCGATACCCTG
Organism: uncultured Burkholderiales bacterium; assembly: GCA_964595195.1. GTDB lineage: Bacteria > Vulcanimicrobiota > Xenobia > Xenobiales > Xenobiaceae > CAZQPM01. The sequence goes on from CAZQPM010000019.1 coordinate 10,687, forward strand.
GCGGCGGCCCAGGAATCGCTCCTGAAGGGGGCCGGGCGCCGCCGTCGCCCGGGTCGGCAGGGACGACAGGGCGGCCAGCAGCAGGCACAGACAGGTCAGGGGGCCGGCGGGATTGCGCATGAGCGCCCTCCTTCCCGTCTTCGGTTCGGGTTCCCTCTCCCCAGGCGGGGTCGGCGAAGTGTCTGGACGGGAGCGAGGCAGGGGGTGGCGGTTCCAGGAGGGGAACGCCCCGGCCCGCAGAAACCCCGCCCCCACATCGCAACCCGTGCCGCCAGCCGGTGGCACCGCGCGCGGGGGGGCGCCCCCGTCGGAAGGAGAACTGCCGGAATGACCGCCTTTCTGCCGGTCTACGTGACCTGTCTGGTGCTGCTGGATTACCTGGCCCTGGCGGTCCTGCTGCCCAGGATCCACTTCGGGTTGCGCTTCCTGGTGCTCGTCCTGCAGACGGCCGTCTTCTTCGCGGTGGGGATCCTGGCTCCGGACATCTACTTCGCGGCCTTCCCGCCGCTGGACACCCTGGTGGGCGACCTGAACGCCTGGATGGTCGGGGTGCTGGGCTTCCTGGTGGCCCTGCCGGCGGCCGTGGTTGTCTGGCTGGTCCGCACGGTGCGGGACCGGCGTTCGAGCGGTCAGTCCGGATAGCTGGCATGCGTCTGCTGCTGACCAATGACGATGGCATCCAGGCCCCGGGCTTGGAGGCCATGGTGGAGGCCCTGGAGCCTCTGGGGCACGTCACCGTGGTGGCTCCCGACAGGGAGCGCAGCGCCGTCGGTCACGCCCTGACCTTCCATTCGCCCCTGCGGGTCCGCGAGCTTCCGGGTCGCGAGCGGGTGACGCGCTACGTGACCGATGGGACGCCCACGGATTGCGTCCTGCTGGCCCTGTACTGCCTGATGCCCGAGAGACCCGATCTCCTCTTCTCGGGCATCAATCGGGGGGCCAACCTGGGCGACGACATCACCTACTCGGGAACCGTCTCGGCGGCCATGGAGGGCCTGATCCACGGCGTCCCGTCGATCGCCCTCTCCCAGGTGGGTCACGAACCGGTCCACTACGCCACCGCCGCTGCCTTCGCTGCCCGACTGGCCGGCAGATTGGGCCGCAGCGCCAGCATGCCTGCCCGCACCTTCCTGAACGTCAACGTGCCGGACCTGCCCGCCGAGGCCATCCAGGGGGTCCAGGTCACCCGTCAGGGGCACAGCATCTATGACCAGCAGATCGTCCGGCGCGTGGACCCTCGGGGCCGGGACTACTACTGGGTGACGGGTGCCATGCCGACGGGCAGGCCCGACGAGGGGACGGATTTCCTGGCCATCGCTCAGGATTGCATCTCGGTCACCCCGGTGCAGACGAACATGACCAACCACGAGTTGCTCGAGGAACTGCGGGGGTGGGTCCTGTGAGCAACGACGCCTCGGGCGCGTGCCCCGAGAAGGGGGTGTGCCTGGACGACCTGACCGGGCTACCCGTCCTGTCGTCGGTCCTGGATCAGGTCGAGTATCACCTGACGCAGGGCGACCAGGTCGGATTCCTCTACTTCGACGTGGTCCAGTTCCATCTGCTGACCGAGGCCTACGGTCGGCGGGTGTCGGATTCCCTGCTGCAGGCCCTCGGTGAAACCCTCAGCAGTCAGCGCGGCAAACTCTTCCGGGAACGTGACCTGGTGGCCGTGGGAGGCCGGGGCGCGGACTACTTCGTGATCTTCCTGTTCTCACCACCCCGACACAAGGAGAGGTTCGCGCCCTCCGACCTGAAGCTGATCTCCTACAGGGTGCTGCAGAAGCTGACGAACATCCTCAACGAGAAGGCTTCCGTCCTGGGGGTCAAGGAGAAGATCGACTTCCACTCGGGCTATACCATCATCGCCCGCGACCCCGAGACCTCGGTCGAACGTCTGGTCTACGAGGCCCAGAAGGAAGCAGCGCTGAAGTCGGAACTCGATGAGATCCTGGTGACCTTCGTCTCCAACGTCACCCACGAACTGCGCACCCCGCTGACCTGCATCAAGGGCTATGCGGAGACCCTGCTGGAGGGTGCTCTGGAAGACCCGGACCTGGCCCGACGCTGGTTGGAGGTGATCGGCGAGGAGGCTGAGCGTCTGGAGCGCCTGATCAACGACCTTCTGGACGTCTCGATGATCGAGGCCCAGCAGGTGGAGTTCCGCCCTGAACCCACGGATCTCGAGGCCCTGGCCCGGCGCACCGCCGAAGTCCTGCTGCCGCACGCCAGTAAGGCCGGCGTGACCCTGGAGGTCGTGGTCGAGAACGGGGTGCCGGTGGTCCAGGCCGATCGCGACCGCCTGAACCAGGTGCTCTTCAACCTGGTGGACAACGCGATCAAGTACTCGCCGGCGGGCAGCGCGGTGACCATCCGCATCCGTCAGCGCCCCTCGGGCTGGCTGGTGCTGGAGGTGATCGACCGGGGGACCGGCATCCCGGACAGCCAGCTCTCGCGCATCTTCGAGCGCTTCTATCGGGTGGAGAAGGGGCGCGGGGCCCGCCACGGCGGGCGGGGTCTGGGTCTGGCCATCGCCAAGCGGATCGTCGAGGCCCACGGCGGGGACCTGACCGTGGACAGCCAGATGGGCGCGGGCTGCATCTTCCGGATGGAACTGCCCAGGGAGGGGCCCTTCGGCGACCTGGTCCGGGAAGAGGAGGACTGACGGCCGCGAAGCCTGCTGCCATCGACCGGGTTGCCGTCTGCACGGGACTGGGAGGGTGTCTGCTCCTGGCCCTCCTCTACACCTGCACGGCCCTGGCCCCGACCCTGCAGGTGCGCGTGGACCCGGATCTGGCCTGGGAGGTGGACTGGACCGCCTTTCGCAATGGCTTCCTGCGGGCCGGTTTCGGTCGGGTCGAGGTCGAGGTCCTGCCGGACGCCCCTGCGGTCCTGCGGACCCCATGCCTGACGGCAGGGCGCCGCCGGGAGGTCGGGCTGGTGCTGGGGCAGTCGGCACGGGAAGCGGACGGTGTGGTCGCCGTGGACCCCGAGGCTGTGGCCCGCCTGCTCTGGAGGCATCGGGAGGCCTTGGAGCCCGTGGCGGACGCCTCCGTCCTGCGGCGGAACATCTACACCGCCGTCGTCATCCGGCGGGTGTGGGCGATGCTGTGCGGGCCCGGTGACCCCCCGGCCGGACCGAGCCCGGGCGAAGTCCTGGAACTGGCTGCGGGGAGCGTCCTTTTGACCGACTCCCAGGAAGCGCGCCTGCGGCGCTGCCTGGAGGCCAGATAAGGTAGGAACCGGGTTCCGGGCCGAGAAGTCGCCGAGCATGTGCCCCAAGGTCGACTCCGCTCTCCCCGCGCTCCAGGTCCTGGGGGTCAAGCTCCACCCGCTCACGATGGACCAGGCCCTGGACCGGATCCAGGCCCTGGCCCGGCAGCCTCGCTTCCACCTGGTGGTGACCCTGGGCACCGAGATGGTGATGCGGGCCCAGGAGGATGCAGGGTTCCGTGACCTGGTGAACGGGGCGGACCTGGTGGTGGCCGATGGCGCCGGGCTCCTGTGGGCCGCGCGGCGCTGCGGGGTGGACCTGCCCGAGCGCGTCGCGGGTATCGACCTGGTCGGTCGCCTGGGCGAGCGCCTGGCCGAAGCCGGCGGCACCCTCTTCCTGCTGGGGGCTGCACCCGGGGTCGCGCAGCAGGCCGCCGAGGTCCTGACCCAGCGCCATCCGGGGCTGGGTATCGCCGGCGTCCAGGACGGTTACTTCCCGGAGGACGAGCCCGTCGTGGCAGCCGTGGCGGCCTCCGGGGCCACGATCCTGCTGACCGGCCTGGGGTCTCCCCGACAGGAACGCTGGATGCGTCAGCATCAGGAGCGTCTGGGAGTCGGAGTCGGCATCGGGGTCGGAGGCAGCTTCGATGTGCTGTCCGGTCGCAAGACGCGGGCCCCCCGGTGGATGATCCGCCTGCACCTGGAGTGGCTCTACCGCCTGGCCTGCGAGCCCAGCCGGATCGGGCGGATGCTGGCCCTGCCCAGGTTCATGCTCGCGATCCTGAAGTCCCGAGGACGGGCCGTGGGACCCTGGGTCCAGGAAGCCTGAACCGTCGGGCTGGCGATGTGGCAGACCCTGCTGGACTGGCTCTTCCCACCCGGTTGCCCGGGATGCGACCGGTCGGAAACCGGTGGGTTCTGCCGGGGCTGTGCCGCCGGCCTGAAGCCCTTCGGCGTCACCCTGGCCGACGGGCTTGTGGTCCGGGCGGGAGGCCTGTATGAAGGGCCCCTGCGGCGGGCCGTCCTGCGCCTGAAGCACGCCGGGCTGACCGCCGCCGTGCCCGCCCTGGCAGGCGTCATGCATGCGGCCCTGGGGGCGTCCCCGCCCGCCCTGCTGGTTCCCATCCCGGCCGCTCCCGACCGCCGTCGCTGGCGCGGTCTGCACGGGCCCGGACTGCTGGCGAGCCGGTTGGCGGCGCGCATGGGAGCGCGCTGCCGACCCGACCTGCTGGTGCCCGCTCGCGACCTGCCTTCGCAGAAGGATCTGTCCCGGGAGGAACGTCTGCAGAACGTGCGCGGGGGCTTTCGGGCCGGGCCCGCGGCAGGCCTGGAAATCCTGTTGGTGGACGACGTCCTGACCACGGGGGCCACCCTGGGAGAGGCGGCCCGGGCGTTGCGCCAGGCCGGAGCCCGGCGCGTGGAGGCCGTGGTGGCGGCTGCCGTGCGCAGCCCCTGAGCCCCGGTGTGGTCGACCCTGGGCCCTCCTGCGGCTAGGGAAGGACCTCGGGCCGGTGGGCCGGTTGGGCCACCAGGATGCTGACCACGCGGGTCCCCCGGACGGCGAAGTGGATGCCTCGGGACCAGTAGTGCAGCGAATACTCCTGCGGTGTGCGGGGCTCCTGCTCGTAGTCCGCCCCGAAGGTCCGCACCACCCGGTCCACGTCGGAGCCGACCGACAGACCGTCGGCGGTGCGCAGGTCCGGGGTCTTGACCAGGATCGACTGGACCAGCCCCCGTTGGACGCTGACGCTGAGTCCCACCTGTTCGAAGATGTAGAGCTGCGAGCTGCGTTCGGGGCGGATCCTGCCGGTCCCGAGGATCGCCTCGACCTGTTCCACGGGCAGGTTCAAGGTGATGAAGTCGACCCGTTGGCCCGCCTGGATCAATCCGTCCCGTCGGGCCGGCCGGGAAGGTTCGGGCTCCTTCGGGCGTTGCCAGGCCTGATACTGGCCGAGGGCGGCCAGCAGGCCGACCACCATGGCCGCCAGCATCAGCAGGGCCAGGGGGCGGGAGATGCCCCGAGGCCCTGCGGCCTGGCGGGTCGGGTCCGCGAGCTCCGGGGCGACCTCAGAGCAGTCGGGCGGGTATGCCAACGTAGGTTCCTCGCTGCGTGATATCCCGGATCACCACGGCGCCGGCCCCGATCCGACAGCCCGGGGCCACGTGCCGGTTGTTGATGACGCAGGCTCCGATGCCGATCCAGGTGCCCTGCCCGACGTGGACGGTTCCGGCCAGATGGGCTCCCGGCGAGATGTGCACGAAGTCCTCCAGGAGGTTGTCGTGGTCCAGGGACGCCGAGGTGTTCACGATGCAACCGCGACCCAGGGTGCTGCCGCAGTTGATCACTGCGCCGGCCATCACCACCGTTCCGGGGCCCAGGCTGACCTGCGTGCCCAGGACCGCCTGGGGATGGACCAGGGTGGCCAGACGGGCCCCCAGGGCCTCGGCGTGCTCCTGCAGGGTCTGGCGCACCCGATTGTCGCCCACGGCCACGAAGAGGTCGTAGTCGCCCAGGTAGCGGGACATCCAGGCACTGGGGCCCAGGACCGGGAAGCCCAGGGCCGAGGTCCGGGCCGGATCGTCATCCAGGAAGGCAAGGCGCGGGTAGCAGTCCAGCCGGGCGGCGATGTCCGCCACCACCCGTCCGTGCCCGCTGGCCCCCAGGATCAGCAGCCCCTTCCTGGAGTTCATCGGGTCTGCACTCCCAACCGGAGGGCCTGGCCTTCACCCTGCCCATGGGGTTCGGGGGCCCGGGGTCGGGTCGGGCGGGTCCCCGCGACGCCGCTGCTCGCGGAGGCCGTCGGACCGTCGGGGCGCCGGGCGTGCGCCAGGTTCCGGCCCCAGCGCGAGAACCACAGACCGAACGTGGAACCGGCGATCGCCAGGCCTCCCACCAACCAGGGATCTCCGGCCACAGGAGGGGGAACCTGCGCCAGGTCGGCCAGGGCCGAGCCGCTGCTGCCGGCCGCCGGGAGGGCCAGCAGCAGGCCCAGTATGGCCCACAGCGGCCGTCGGGCCGGCCAGCGCCGGTCCGTGGCCAGGGTCAGTCCGGCCGCCAGGGGCAAGGCCAGGGGGACGGCGGCCTCCAGGAAGAGCGTCCCCGCAAGCCATCCGGCCAGGGCCGCCGTCAGGGTGATCCGGACCCCGCGGCCCAGTTCCCTCAGCAGTCGGTGGGTGCCGCCGAAGGCCGAGCGCTCCTCATAGCCCAGGGGGAAGACCAGCCAGGTCTCAGCCAGGCGCGCCCCGGCATACCAGGCGGCCGTGGCGGGCACCAGGAGCCAGGCCTGCCGGGTCCAGTCCGCGGGGATCAGCGGGTGCTGGCTCCCGGCCACGGCGAAGGCGCACCCGGCCACGAACAGGTCCCAACCCGGGAAGTGTTGCCAGCACAGGCAGGCGGTGAGGGCCCCGACCAGTCCGGCGACGGCCACGACCCTCCAATCGTCGGCCGGGGCCCACAGGAAGACGGGCACGAAGGTGACCAGGGCCCCCATCAGCGAGGCCAGGGCGCGCCATTCCGGGTCGAGGTGGGACCAGGTGGTCATGGAGGCACCTTCTCTTCCCCCTGGCCGACTCCCTCCGCAGCAGGCCCGGGAGGCCCCTCCGGCACCTCGCAGCGCAACCGGCCAGGGAGGGCGGTCGGAGGCCGCGTAGAAGGGGGCGACGATCCCGACTTGCCGGAGGATGCCCGCGTGCCCGAAATCCAGACGCCACCCGCAGACCTCGAGGAGACCGGGATGGACCTCCAGCAGATCATGGAGGTCCTGCCGCATCGCCATCCCTTCCTGCTGGTGGACCGCATCCTGTCTCGGGACGACCTGCGCTCGACGCGGGGCATCAAGAACCTGACTGCCAACGAGGAGTTCTTCCAAGGGCACTTCCCCGGGCGGCCCGAAATGCCGCGCACCCTGTTGATCGAGTGCATGGCCCAGGTCGGGGCGGCCGCGGTCCTGGCCGTCGAGGAGAATCGCGGGAAGTCCGTGCTCTTCGCCTCGATCGACCGATGCCGTTTCGGTCGCGCGGCGATCCCCGGCGACACCCTGGACATCCGGGTGGAGACGCTCAGCATGAGGCGCGAGATGGGCAAGATGCGAGCCGTCTGCCGGGTCGGCGAGGAGGAGATCGCCACGGGCGACCTGATGTTCGCCCTGGTCGACTCCCCCCCCGGCGAGAACGTCTAGAACAGCTAGAACCGGCGCCCCGGGCCCCTATCCCGGGGCGTGTTCGATCGACAGGTTCCAGAACAGGTAGCGGGCCCACCCCTCGCGGGCGGCATCCTGACGGATGACGAACCACGGGATGTGGGTGGGTTTGCGCGGTCGGCGGGCCAGGGTCATGTTCGCTTCCTCGGGGCGGCGGTCATCCTTCCTGCGGTTGCAGGCTGCGCAGGCGCACACGCAGTTCTCCCAGGTGTTGGGGCCGCCCCGACTGCGGGGGACGACGTGGTCCACGGTGTCACCCGGTCGGCCGCAGTACTGGCACTCGTGGCGGTCCCTGAGCAGGATGTTCTTGCGGGTCAGGGGGACCTGACGATAGGGGCGGCGGATCTGGTACAGCAGGCGGATGATCGAGGGCAGGCGGATCCGGAAACGCACGGAGCCGCACTCGCGCCCCTCGATGGCCTCGACGATCTCGGCCTTGCCCTTGTACAGGAGCTTGACCGCCCGCTCCAGGGACGTGACGTTGAGGTATTCGAAGCTGGCGTTGAGGACCAGAACCGCGCTGCGACGCATCCTCCCGGGACCTGCCTTGACCTGGGAGCGGAGGCCTCGGTGGCCTTTGGACCCGTCGGGAAATCGGCCTGCTCCCGCGCTTGAATCCTGGCTGTACTCATACCATGATTTCGGTCTGGCGGTCAACGGATCCCGCGGGGGCGCGGGGCCTGGTGATCCTGGTCGCCTGCCTGGGGTCTCCGCATGGACCACCACGATCCCTGCGAACCGGTATCGACTGAGGCCCGGCCGGGTCGGGCGTAGCCTGGACGAACACCTCTGCAGAGCCTATCATGCTCCGGGAGTCCGGGGCCGGGAAGTCTCGATCTGCCAGCCAGGGCTCGTCTTTCAGTCGGCCCGGGTGGATTCCACGATGCGCTTCACCAGCAGTGCGCGCAGGTATTCCAGATTGTCCTCGTCCAGGCTGCCTCCGAAGCAGGCCTGGACCCGGTCGCTGCGGGCGCACAGGCAGCCGACCGGGAAGTATCGTTCGGTCTGATAGTTGCGGTAGACCCGGTTCTGACGGTAGTCCCGCAGGAACAGGTCCTCCAACTCCGTCAGGGGGATCTCGTGGTGGCCATACAGAGTGGAATCCACCTGCAGCGAGCGCCGGGAAAGACGAAGGCTCTCGGTCAGGCGCGAGGCCGGCCAGGCGGTCCAGATCCAGGGCAGTGCCACGGGCAGAAGCATGAACAGCAGGACCAACAGGACGAATCCCGCAACGTCGCGGCAGAAGTAGATGAGAAGGACCGTCAGTGCCAGGGACAACCCCAGGCCCCACCCGAGCGGTCTCCAGAAATCGACCAACTGAGCTCGCGGGATGCGGATCTCCAGGCCTTCCGGGGACGCCAGGCAGCGGAACCGGAGGTTTGTGGGCTCCTGGGGCTGGGGGAGGGTCTTCGCCGTGCGCAGGTAGCGCTGGCCCAGGCTCTCGTCGAGCTCGCTGCTCTTCTTGATGTCTGGAGGGCTGCAGGTCGTGTCGCGGTACTCGACGCCCAGCAGCCGGCTGACCGACTCGGCTGTCTGACGCGCCTCAAAGGGCTTGTTGGAGAAGCTGTCCAGCAGGAGGCGCTTTCCCCCCCGGTCGAGCAACCACACGCTGTCCACGTCATCCACACTGTCCGGGGCGTCCCGGCATCTGACGATCTTCGCCTGGCGGTCGATCATGACGGCCGTGACCTCTCCCAGCCCGGTGGCCTTGCCGGGGGCGACCCTTCCCAGGCAGGACCAGCCGCTCAGGGTCAGGGCGTGGCCATCCAGCGTCCGCCACTGGCGGAGCAGGAGCCACAGGATGCCGGATACCATCGCGGTGCCGGTGAGGTACTCTGCGAGGCTCGGCGACGCCGCCGCCGGCCCCTGGATGGGGCGCATGTACCGAGCGGCCGCGTAGAGGAGGCCACCTATCAGCGCCGCTGGCAGCCCGAGTTGGTAGGAGAGAGGAAGCGGGCGAATCCCTTGCAGGCAGTGTCCTTGAGGTCTCCATCGGTTCACGCTCATCGGTTGGATGGTTCCGTAGGCCACCGGATGGTTCCTGGTCGGTTCCGGTGGCGCCCCGGGCGAGAGTCTTCCGGCCGCAGGGTACCGGCAGGTGCTGGTCACCCATCGGGCTTGATTGTCAGGTCCCCCTGTTGCCAGGCTGCCGATGATCCTGGCCAGGATCCCGCGTGGGCTCGGGCCCTGGATGTCGCGCCCCCGGGTCGTCCCGGTGACCCGTCGTCGCCTGGATGGCGCAGGAATCCCCAGGGTCGGAGCGAAGGGCCGGCGCCTTTGTAGGAGGAGGCAGGTTGTACGATCTGGTTGTCGTCGGCTCGGGCCCCTCGGGCAGCCGCGTCGCCGCCCGGGCGGCCGGGGCGGGACTGCGCACCCTCCTGGCGGAGGAACACCCCGAGGTCGGAGTGCCGGTTCACTGCACCGGCATCGTCGGAGCCGAGATGCTGGAGCGCTTCGAGTTGCCCGAACACCTCAGGGCCGGTCTGGTTTCGAGCTTCCAGGTCGTCTCGCCCGCGGGTCGCCGCTTCCTCTTGCCCGGGATCCAGGCCTGGTTGCTGCATCGGCGGGACCTGGACCTCTACCTGGCCGAGCGGGCCCGGCAGGCCGGAGCCGAACTGGCCCTGGACTGCCGGGTCGAGGAGATCCGACACGTCGGGCACCACGTGGAGGTGCAGACGGCCTCCCGCCCGGTGCGGACGCGTCTGGTCGTCCTGGCGACAGGGGCCATGAGCCGCCTGCCCGAACGCGCCGGACTGCGCCCGCCGGCGGCCTTCCATCAGACGGCCCAGGTTCGGGTCGACCTGCGCGGGCTCGTCGGCGCTGAGGTCTACGTGGGCCGGGATGCGGCGCCCGGTTCCTTCGCCTACGCCGTGTCGGTCCCCGGTCAGGCCGCGCGCCTGGGAGTCCTGGCGCGCAGCGGGGCCTCGTCGGCCCTGGATCGCCAGGTCGAGCGCCTGCGGCGGGAAGGGCGTCTGGTGGCAGTCCAGGAAGCGGCCGTCTGTCGGAGGATTCCCATGGGGGTCTCGGCGCGCACGGTGTGCGGTCGGACGCTGTCCGTGGGCGACGCTGCGGGGCAGGCCAAGACGACCACCGGTGGGGGACTCCTCTTCGGCCTGATGGGCGCTGACCTGTGTGCCGACGCGATCCTCGAGGCCTGGCAGGGGGGGGACTTCCTGCCGGCCCGCCTGGGGGCCTACGACCGCCGGTGGAAGAGTCGGTTCCGCCTGGAGCTGCGTGCCGGCGCCCTGGTCCGCCGGCTCTTCGAACACGTGGACGACCACGAGATCGAGGAACTGATGGACCTTCTGGAGACCCCCGAGGTGCGGCGCACCCTCCTGGAGGATGGGGATTTCGACTGCCACCTTCCCCTCCTGGTCAACCTCACGGGGCTTCCCGGCGTGCGCCGTGCGGCCCTGCGCCTGGCGGCCAGGCGTTTTCCCGGCGCGGCACTGCTGGAGTTGCTGTGCGCCGGTTCGAAGAAGGGGGCTCCACGGCCCTCCTGGAGGAATACCTGAGATGACGACGACAACGATCCGGAGCGCCTGGGATGCATCCCTGGAGAACCTGGGGATCCCCCGGGCAGCCGTGAGCCTGGCCCGTGAGGGCCTCAGGCAGACCGCTGAGGTGCGCGCCGCCGTGCGCGAACGTGCGGCCATCAACCAGTGGAAGGTCCTGCAGGCCCTGCAGGAGGTCGGACTGATGGAGGGGCACTTCGCCGCCTCCACCGGTTACGGCTTCACGGATGGGGGGCGCGAGGTCCTCGACGACGTGGTCGGTCGCATCTTCGGCGCCGAGGCCGGGCGTCTGCGGCTGCAGATGGTTTCGGGAACCCACGCCCTGGCGGCGGGCCTCTTCGGTTGGCTGCGGCCCGGCGACGAACTGGTGGCCTTGACCGGAGCCCCCTACGATACCCTGCGTCCGGTGATCGGGACCATCGAGGGAGCCCACAGTTCACTGGCCTCCTGGGGGGTGACCTACGGAGAACTGGCGCTGCTTCCCGACGGCCGCATCGACCTGGAGGGGATTCCGGGCGTCCTGACCCCGCGCACCCGCATGGTCTTCCTGCAGCGTTCGCGGGGCTACACCTGGAGGCCCTCGCTGTCGGTCGAGGAACTGGCGGCCGCCATCGCGGTCGTGCGTCGACACGCGCCGCAGGCGGTCGTCATGGTCGACAACTGCTACGGCGAGATGGTCGAGCTTCTCGAGCCCACGCAGGTCGGCGCCGACCTGGTCGGCGGTTCGCTGATCAAGAACCTGGGCGGGGCCGTGGCCCCCTGCGGAGGCTACCTGGCCGGACGCCGGGATGTGGTCGAGCGGGCCATGGAGTGGCTGACGGCCCCCGGGATCGGCCCTGAAGAGGGGCCCACGCTGGGCTACAACCGCCTGCTGGCGCAGGGCCTGTTCATGGCGCCCGAGGTCGTGGGGCAGGCCCTGGAGGGTGCGGTCTGGGCTGCCTGGGTGATGGAAGAGGCCGGCCTGGAGGCCTGGCCGCGCTGGGACGCCCCGCGTACCGACATCATCCAGGCCGTGCGCCTGGGCACCCCCGAGGCCCAGAAGGCCTTCTGCCGGGGCGTGCAGAGGGGAGGACCGGTGGACCACAGCGCCGTTCCCATCCCGGTGGTGCAACCCGGGTACAGGGACCCCATCCTGATGGCCGGAGGGACCTTCATCCAAGGCTCCTCGATCGAGCTGTCGGCCGATGGTCCGATCCGTCCTCCCTACGCCTGCTACCTGCAGGGCGGCGTCAGCCTCGCCCACGTCCAGATCGGCGTCCTGAGGGCCCTGCAGGAACTGGAGAAGGATGGCCTCCTGCCGGGGGCAGGGTTGGGGGGGGGGTAGGGGAGCTGGAGGAGCCCCCTGGTCGGTCCTGCCTCT
>CAZQPM010000020.1:0-22655 GCA_964595195.1 uncultured Burkholderiales bacterium
AGATCGGTCACGGGCATGTCCGGGGGCACCGTGATCAGTTCGCGATTCATCAGGTCCTTCAGCATCTTCATCGCTTGAGCCCTCCGTGATTCCATTGTACGTTTCCGCGGGTCGCGAACGCAAGGATTACGAACTCCAGGATGTCGGGTACAGATTCCCTCCCCCACGCGCGTCCCCTCTCGCGGGCGGACGCTCCCGGACGACCACGCGGACGAGACCCCACTGCGGGCATCGGGCGACATCGCCCCAGGGGCATGGGCTACGGCCGTGTATGATCTGGATCATCAACAGGAGTGGGGCGCTTGCCGGTAGAATAGCAGGTTTGCCAGACGGCGCCGGCTTCCCCGGCAAGAACCCGGAGCGGACGGCAGGAGAGGCCCACAGATGAGAGGTTCTGCAGTTTTCCTGGATCGTCTCACCTCCGAGGAGAGGGAGGCCCTTGAGCCCCTCCTGCGGCACCGCGTCGTCCATCGGGGCGAGGCCCTCTTCCAGCAGGGGGACGAACCCGAATGGTTCTTCCTGGTCTCCAGGGGCGCGATGAAGGTGTGCCGTTCCTCAGGGCTGGGGCGCGACGTGATCCTGGAACTGCTGTTTCCCGGCGACCTGTGCGGGGCCCTGTGCGCCCTGGACCACCGCCCCTACCCCGTGGGCTGCGCCGCCTTGGAGGATGGAGAGGTGCATCGCATCGCCCGCGACGAGTTCCTGGCCCTGTGCGCCCGCATGCCCGGGGTCCTGGCCAAGGCCGTTCCCGACTGCCAGGCCAAGATGCGCCTGCAGCGCCAGATGCTGGTGGGCATGGCCGTCGAGCGTGCCGAACAGCGCGCGGCCCGGGCCCTGCTGCTGCTGGCCGAACGCCTGGGGGTCCCGACGCCCAAGGGCCTCAAGACCCGGATGGTCCTGGACCGCCAGGAGTTCTCGGAGCTGATCGGGACCACCGTGGAAACGGCCATCCGCATCCTCAGCCGCATGCGCCGGGCCGGCATCATCCGCGAGGAGAAGCAGCACTTCTACGTCCTGGACGACGCCCGCCTGCAGCAGATGGCGGGCCTGGAGGAGGTCGGCGAGGCCGGCCCTTCGCCCCGGGCGCAACCCCCCGAAGGCGCCTGTGTGGCCTGCCTGGCCTGTTGAAACCGCCGGCAGCGGCAGGAACCGTTGCGGCCCATGAAAAGCCTGGGCGGTCTGTGACCTGGATCATTGGAGCGACCGCAACCTGTCTGTAGTCTCGCCAGAGACCATTGACGCCCCTGGAGAAGCTAGATGACCAACAACCTGACCGATACCGGATCGCGCGAGGTGACGCCTGCCGAGGCCGTCGCACTCCTGCGCAGCCATTCGAACGTCTTCCTGCACGGCGCGTGTGCCTCGCCCCTGGTGCTGGAAGCCGCCATGTGCGAGCGCACGGACCTGCAGGACGTGACTCTCTACCACATCCACAAGAACGGGCCGGCCCCCTTCGCCGACCCCCGGCACCAGGGCCGTTTCCGCTCGGTGTCGCTGTTCACCGGATCGAACCTGCGCCAGGCGGTGGAAGAGGGGCGCGCCGACTTCGTCCCGATCTTCCTGTCGGACATCCCATGGCTCTTCCTGTCCGACCAGGTGCACCTCCACGCCGCCGTGGTCCAGTTGTCCGAGCCCGATCGCCACGGTTACTGCACCCTCGGCCCCTCGGTGGACACCGCCCTGGCGGCCGTGCAGTCTGCCGACGTGGTGATCGCCGAGATCAACAAGCAGATGCCCCGGACCCACGGGAGCGGTTTCGTGCACCTCAGCCAGGTCGACGCCTTCGTGCGCACCGACTACCCCCTGAGCACCGCCAACCACGGCCGTGGGGGACCCGCCGAGGAGGCCATCGGGGCCATCATCGCCGACCTGATCCAGGACGGATCGACCCTGCAGATGGGGATCGGCGCCATCCCCGACGCCGTCCTGGCGCGCCTGACCGACAAGGCGGATCTGGGCATCCACACCGAGATGTTCTCGGATGGCCTGGTCCCCCTGGTGGAGGCCGGAGTCGTCAACAACAGCCGCAAGAACGTGCACAAGGGCCGCATCGTGACCAGCTTCGTGTCGGGCAGCCAGACCGTGCTGGACTTCATCAACGACAACCCGATGTGCGAGTTCCATCCCTGCAACTACACCAACGACACGGCCCTGATCCGCCGCCACGACCGGATGGTGGCCATCAACAGCGCGCTGGAGATCGACCTGACCGGACAGGTCTGCGCCGACTCCATCGGGCACCGCGTCTACAGCGGAATCGGCGGCCAGATGGACTTCATCCGGGGCGCGGCCCTGGCCCGCGAGGGCAAGGCGATCATCGCCCTGCCGGCCACGGCCCGGAAGGGTACGGTCTCGCGCATCACCCCCACCCTGAAGGCCGGCGCCGGCGTGGTGACCACCCGCGGCCACGTGCACTGGGTGGTCACCGAGTTCGGGGCCGTGAACCTGCACGGCCGGACCCTCAAGCAGCGGGGCGAGGCCCTGATCTCCATCGCCCATCCGGATTTCCGGGCCGAACTGAAGAAGGAACTGCAGGAGCAGCGTCACTTCGTCCTGGGCTGAGGCCCTGGGGTTCCGCAACACGGCGATGCCCGGCCCCCCCGGAGGTCGGGCATCGCTCCGTCTAGCGCCGGGCCTGGCCCAGGATATGGCCCAACTCGGGGATCAGCAGCTTCTCCAGGGCCAGACGCACCGCGTGGGGAGACCCCGGAAGGGCCACCAGCAGGCGCCCCCGGGAATCCAGGCCCGCCAGGGCCCGGCTCAGCATGGCGGCAGGACCGATCTCCTGGTAGCTGAGGAACCGGAAGAGCTCTCCGAAGCCGTCCAGACGCTTGTGGAGGAAGGCCTCCACGACCTCGACGGTGCCGTCCCGCCGGCTGACGCCCGTGCCGCCCGTGGTCACCAGGACATCCAGGCGGGGGTCATCCAGGGCCGCCATGATCAGACCCCGCAGGCGAGCCGGGTCGTCCGGAATCACCTCGCAGCCCAGGACCGCATGACCGGCGCTGCGCAGGGTGTCCCGGATCAGCGCCCCCGAGGTATCCTCCAGGGCCGTCCGGCTGTCGCTGAGGGTGATCACGGCACAGTTCGCCTGGGAGGGCCCGTAGGCCCTGTGCTCGTGGGGAACCGGGCTGGTCAATCTACAGCCCTCCCGTCGCCTGCACGAAGGCATCCATCAGGCGCCGGGTGACCCGGCCCGGGCAGTCCAGAGGGCGGCCATCGATCTGGCGGAGCGGCGCCAGCGAGCGCGTCGTGCTGCTGAGGAAGGCCTCCCTGGCCTGGCCCAGCAGGGTCACCGGCAGCATCTCCTCGCGGACCTCCAGACCCAGGCCTCGGGCCACCTCCAGCAGGACCGTCCGGGTGACGCCCTCCAGGATCTCGGATTCCAGAGACGGGGTGGCCAGCACCTCACCGGGCAGGACCAGGAAGAGGTTGGAACTGGCGCCTTCGGCGAGGCACCCCGCGCGGTTCAGCAGCAGGGCCTCATCGGCTCCGCGCTCGCGGGCCTCCATGAAGGCCAGGCGACTGTTCAGCAGATTGCCGGTCTTCAGGCCGGGGAGGCGCGGATTCGGAACGCTGCGGGGGATGTCCACCGTCACCGCCGTCAGACCTCGCTCCAGGACCTCGCGGGCCAGGGGCTGGAACGGCCCTCCCATGAGCAGCAGCGTCGGGTGCTGGTGGGGGTCGGAGGCATAGGACAGCTCTCCGGGACCCCGGGTGAGGATCAGGCGCACGTAGTGTTCCCCCGCGGGCAGGTGCGCTCGCAGGTCGGCGATCCAGGCCTCGATCTGCGGATCCGTCCACTCCAGGGCCAGGCGCACCCCTCGGGCGGTGGCCCGCAGGCGCCGCAGATGCTCGGGAAGACGGAAGAGGCTGCCACCGAAGGTGCGCATGGCCTCGTAGATGCTGTCCCCGTAAAGGAAGCCGTGGTCGTTCAGGGCCAGGCGGGCCTCGCGGAGAGGCTGGACCGATCCATCGACCCAGACCCACATGTCGTTGACTGAAGGAGGAGGCATCGCCCGGCGTTCGGTCCCCGTCGGGCGGTTCCTGCGAGGCGGCCCGCAGGCCCGGGCTCCCACCAGGTCAGGAACGGGGCCGCAGGACCCCCAGTCGCCATGCCGAACAGGCGCTCGATGCCTCCCCCCTCCCGCCCCTACCGCGAGAAGGTCCTGCGCGACCCCGTATACGGCAACATCACGATCCCCTCCCGAGTCCTGCTGGACCTGGTGGATTCCCCAGAATTCCAGAGACTGCGGCGCATCCGTCAACTGGGGATGTGCTTCACGGTCTTCCACGGCGCCGAGCACTCCAGGTTCCAGCACGCCCTGGGTGTGATGTGGCTGATGCACCGGATCCTGGAACACTGGCAACAGCACCGCCTGCTGGACCTGCAACCGGAGCAGCGCCTGGCGGCGTGCGCTGCGGCCCTGCTCCACGACGTGGGCCACGGACCCTTCTCGCACGCCCTGGAGCGGGTCTTCTCGGGCGTCGACCACGAGGCCCTGGGCCGCCGGATCGTGCGTCGCCGTCTGGCGCCGATCCTGGAGCGCCATGGCCTGGCGCCCGACATGGTGGAGGCCATGATGGCCGGCACCTATCGGGATCCGGTCTTCCACGAACTGCTATCCAGCCAGTTGGACGTCGACCGGATGGACTACCTCCAGCGGGACTCCCTCTATACCGGCGTCAAATACGGACTCTTCGACATCGACCGCATCATCTACACGGTCATCCCGATGCGGGAGGGCCCCGAAGGCTCCCTGGTCTCGGCCGTGGACCCCAAAGGCACCGAGGCCGTCGAGGAGTATCTCTTCAGCCGCTATTTCATGCACTGGCAGGTCTACCTGCACCGCACGGTCCGGGCCGCCGAGGTCCTGCTGCGCGTGGTTCTGGAACGGGCTCATGCGGTGTACGCCCGGAACCCCGAGGACCTGCACCTGCCCCCGAACCTGGAATTCCTGTTCCACCACCCCGCCGGCCTGGGAGATGAGTTCCTGGAGGCCTTCCTGGACCTGGACGACTTCGACGTCTTCCACGCCATCAAGCTCTGGCGTCACAGCCGCGACCCCGTGCTGGCCGATCTCTCCACCCGCTTCGCGCGACGGCGCCTCTTCAAGGCCCTGGACCATCCTGGAGAGGGCGAGGTCATGGAGCGGATCCGCCAGTGTGCCCGGGATTGCCACGGCCCGGACTGGGAGTGGTACCTGCACGAGGACACCCCCTCCGACCGGGGCTATGGAGTCTACGAACCGGGCAGCGGAGGCGTCCCCATCCGCGTCCTGCTCGACCCTCCCCACCGCTGGCAGGAGTTCTCCGAGGTGACCCGGACCGACGCGGTCCTGGCCCTGGCCCGGCAGGTCCGACGCCCCCTGCTGCTGGTCACCTCCGAGTGCCGCCAGCGCCTGCGCGCCCGGTAGCCGACGGGGCCGACTTCAGACCAGACCCAGGCTGCTGGCGCAGGCCATCGCCTCCCGCCGCGTCCCGATCCCCAGTTTGCGGTAGATATTGCGCACGTGGGTCTTGACGGTGCCTTCTGCCGTGGCCAGGCGCCGGGCGATCTCACTGTTCTTGCAGCCCTCGGCCAACAAGGCCAGCACCTCCTGCTCGCGTTCCGACAGGGGAGTCGCGCTGCGTTTCTCGCGGGCCTGATGCTCCAGGAAGGGGGCCACCATGTCCCGCGGGATGACGGGCTCGCCGCGCGCGGCACGCCGCACGGAATCGACCAGATCCTCGGCATGGATCCGTTTGTGCATGTACCCGTGGGCGCCGGCCCCCAGGCTCGCCGTCACGTCGTCGATGTCCTCGGACGCCGACAGGACCAGGATCCGCGCGGGACAGCCCAGGGCGCGCAGGCGCCGGGTGGCCTCCAGACCGCTCATGCCGGGCAGACCCAGGTCCAGGAGGATGACGTCGGGGTGCACCGACCCGACCTGGTCCAGGGCCTCCTCCGCCGTCGCCACCTCGGCGACCACCTCCAGGTCCTCCTCCTGCTCCAGGACGTTGCGGAAGGCGCGGCGCACCAGCCCGTGGTCCTCGACCAGCAGGATCCGGACGGCTGCGGCGGGAGCACCGTGCCCCAGGTCGCGCACCTGGAGCAGGGCGTGCACACGCCGGGCCGCCAGGACGGCGGCCGAGACGGGGTCCTCATCGGCCCACGAGGGACGGGCGTAGAGCACCGGAAGGCCCAACCCGACGCGAAAGGTCCGGCTCTCCCCGGAAGACAGGCGCAGGGCCTCGGCGATCCCCGCGATGTCATGGCCCGTACCATTGGCTCCGGACACCAGGAGCGGCTTGGGCGTACGCGCGAAATCTCCGCTCAGGGTGGCCACCAGGTGGGCCAGGTTCGCCAGGCCCTGGGGACCGACGACGGCTCCCAGGCTTCGCAGCGGGGACCGGCGCAGCCCCCGGGCCAGGCTGACATCGAGGGAGGCTGCGCCGGGAGCGCCCTCCTCCAGCGAGGCTTCGGCCAGGTGGTGGGCAGCGGACTGCCCGGGCGTCCTCAGGTAGATGTAGAGCCCTCGTCCCGGGAGGCGGTCCAGGAAGGGTTTGAGGAACTCGCTCCCCACCCAGGGGTTCAGGATCGCTGCATCCGCCCGCCAGGCGTCGAAAACCGTCGCCGCGGCCTGCGCTCCCCGGCGAGCGGATTCCCCGAAGGGGGCGGAAAGCAGGATGGGAAGGCGCCCCCTCCAGGGAGCCAGAACCCGGTCCAGGATCTGCCAGCCCTGCAGGCCGTACTGAGCGAAGGAACTGGAGATGGGGTGGAGGGCGGACGGCAGCAGCCCGGCCTCGTCCAAGGCGTGCAGCACGGCGGAAATGTGCTTCTCGCAGGTCTGCGGGGTGGCTGCGCCGGAGAGGAGAGTGGGTTCCAACTCCAGTTCCAGGCACCACAGACTGTTCGAGGCCTCGGCGGACTCGACCAGGCGGTGGACGAAATCACCAGGTCCGTCCGAAGCGATTCCCCGCATGGGTCCGCACTTCAAGACGACTCGGGCGGCTACCTGCCGGCAGGTAGCCGTCAAGAATCAGACCACAGGGTCCGCTGCAGGTGCAGCTTCCTGGGACGGGTGGGATGGGACCCGTCCGGAACCTGGACCGTATTCGCCAACCGGTCAGGGCCCTGACCCCGGACCTGGGGAGCGCCGGCCAGGTGCAGGACCCCGCGCCCCCCCCGTTCGGCCTGGAAGCTTCCCCAGGTCACGAGGCGGCCCTCCAGACTCTGGTCGGCGTATTCCAGGCTGCCGTAACGCGTGAGGATCCTGCGGAACTGCTCGAGCTTCGGGGAGGCCAGACCGGGGTCCAGTTCCCAGCCAGCCCGATTCGAGGCCCCCAGGCCCAGGCCCGGGTCGGCCGCCGGATCGGAACCGGACTGCCGGGCCGCGCGATAGCTGCCCATGGTGGGCAGGGCGTTGTGCGCCAGAACCCACGTCTCCACGAACTGCGCGAAATCCTGACGGAGGTCGGCGACCTCCCGGGGAATCGCTTCGACCGCCAGGTCCCCACGGGCATACAGGGAGACTCCGATCCCGGGCTGGGAGTCCAGGATGCTGGGGCCCTGAACCTGGAGTCCGCCCTCACTGGTGATGGCCCCCCGACCGCTGACTGCCGCCTCCAGGCGAACCCGGTCGGCCGCGCTCAGGATGGGCCCCGGAGCGCCCTGGAAGACCACCTGCGGCCAGCCCCCCAGGGCAGTGACCAGGGGATCCGTCCGTAGGGCCAGGCCCCGGTGCCCGTGTTCGGAGGGGACGACGGCGGTGTTCCGCGTCAACACGAGGGTCAGCCTGGCCGGGTGAAGCTGCAGGCCCCTCCCGTCCGCGGTCAGGCTGGCCCCGTCCACCCGGATCCCATCGCCTGCTGGAGGGAGCGGGTCCCGTCCCGGGGGTTGGTCAAAGTATTCCAGGTAGGGCCCCCCGGAATCCACCCGCCAGACATAGGTTCCCCCGCGCAACTGGCAGTCGCCAGGGGACCGGGCATCGGCCTTGGCGATGGCCACCCAGGCGGCTTCCGAGAAGGTCCCACCGACTCCTGGCGTCGATGGAGTCCCCGCGGGTCCCGCTGACGGGCGGGGACTCCCACCGGTGCCCAGGAACCCGTCGCCTCCTCCACCACCGCCCGCGTCGGCTCCGTCCGATCCCAGGTCCACGCCCTCCAGCGTGCGCAGCCCCCCATCCGTCGGCGGGGCGGGGGGGATCACCGCGACCTCACCGCCACCTTCGGCTTCCAGGGTGAACCAGGCCTGCAGCACCCTGCGGGCCACCCGCCCGGAAGCCGGCGGACTGAGGCCGGGGGCCGCCAGTCCCTCCACGGACAGGTAGGCCGAGGCGGCAGGGAGCGTTTCCTGACCGGGCACCGTCAGGGGTTGGCGCCCTGACAGGTTGTTCAGACTGACCCTGCCGACCGACAACCGCAGCCGCCCTTGGGGCGTATCCTCCAGGCCGTCGGGACCCGCGCGACCATCCTCCAGGTTGAAGCTCAGGAGGAAGTGCGCCGCGATGCCATCGACCGGTTCCAGCAGCCCCAGGACGTTGCCGGCCTCCTCCACCACCGACAGACCGGGACGGACGTAGGGCGACGGTCCCGGCGAGTTGCCTCTCCAGAGAGGGTCTGCCTCGAGGCGGGCCAGGGCATACTGTAACCCCACGTCGGCCGCCTGGATGGCGGCCTGGCGGTCGTCCGCCGAGGGGCTCTGAGCCCAGCCGGCCAACCCCGCCCGGATTCCCAGCCCGACCGTGAGGAACGCTGCCGCGGCGGCCAGCACGACCATCATGAGGAAGGTCGGCAGCCGATCCCGTCGCGCGATGTCCTGTCCCATCTTCAGTTGTTGGGGACGATGCGCGCACCGTAGTGCACGGTGAAGGGGTGGCCCTCCAGCGAGTCCTTGCCAAGATGCATCACGTTGCCAGCTTCCAACAGGCGGAAGGCCTTCAGGTCGACCTGGACCTCCGGCAGGTTCAGCGTCACCCAGAAATCGACGACGGTGTCGGCCAGGGCCTGGGCCTTCTTCAATCCGGGCTCGGACCCCATCTGCGAGGGGTCCATGAGGTTGTATCCGGCAGGGCGGGACAGGTACTGGGAGATGGCCATCCCATCGATCAGCGTCGTCGAGGCGATCTCCTTGCGAATCAACCACTTGTGGGGGCAGACGGTATCCCTGTCGCCGCGCCCGCCGCACAGGAAACCATAGCGATCCCGATGCCAGGCGTCGGTGGGTCGGGTGAGGTAGTACAGGATATTGCGCTGCCAGACCGGGTGCCCCTGGTCATCGCGATGGAAGAAGTCCCCCTCGTCGTTCATGGCCGACAGGAACCACACCGCCGAGCCGGAGCAGGGCCGGCCGACCAGATCCTGCGGACTTCCGGGGCTCCACGAGGCCGGCATGTCGTCCACCCGAAGCTGGCGGAAACTGGCGCGCTTGAGGTCTTCCAACAGGTACAGCTCCACCTTGCGCAGTTGAGTCTGGACGGCGGAGCGGCTCTCGATGTTCTTCCAGGACCGGATGCCGAACTGCATCACCGCGAACAGGGCCAGGGTCAGCACGCTGAAGATCCCCGTGGCGATGATCACCTCGATCAGGGTGGTTCCCCGGGACCTGCAGTTGTTCACGACCCGTTCACCGCCTCAATACCTGGAATTCTCATTGACCAGCCGAGTGACCTCCGAGCGCAGGAATCCGTAACCGGCCCGGCCCTCCGACGTGGTGCCCTCCTCGTTCCACCACCACACCACGGCATCGACCTTCTTGACTCGATTGCCGACCTCACCGTCCATCGCGCCGGTGGCATAGATCAGGTAGGTGAAGACCGTCTGGTTCAGGCGTTCGGTCCCCCGCACGAAGGGGTCTGTCCGGTAGTCGCGGCCGAAGAAGGCGTGCCGCGAGTCCTCGCGCCCCATGACCTCGTACAGCTCCCGACTGAGGATGGATTCGGCGACGATCGTCCCGGCCGTCAGGTCCAGGGACTTCCGGCTGACCTGGGTCACCGTCATGAACACCCCGACGACCAATACCAGGGCCGTGGCCAGGATGCCGACGGAGACCATCAACTCCATCAGACTGAACCCTGGGGTCCGGGATTCCCACCTGGCCATTCCTGGAACCGTGCTCAAGATCTCTGGTCGTTCCCTTACCGGATGCATCGGACTGCTGCTCCTGCTGACAGGATAGCACCCGCCTGACCGCCGCTACAATCCGGGCCCGCTCGCCCCGGACGCCGGCAGAAGCCCGTCCCCGGAAGGAAAGCCCTCCGCCCTCCCGCAGATTCCCGGATCTTCAGGGATTCTCGGGCGGCGAACCCGGACCCTGCCGGTGGACGGCAGGGGGCCTGGCATCGACTCTCCGGGCGGCGTCCTGGAGGGCCCGGGCGGGCTCCTTGGTGCCCTGCACCGCGCAGAGCACCAGTTCCTGGGACAGGATGGACAGGACCTCGGAGAGGTCGGAAACATTGTCCACCGGACGGACCCAGGGGCTCTGCAGGGCGAACCCGGCCAGGGGGCCGGGGGCCCTCTGCAGGGCCGCCACGAAATCGGGCTCGGTCGTCAGCCCCTGGCGGAATGGCAACTGCCCGGCGGCCTCCAGGAGGGCCAGGTCGTTCTCGCGACTCGTGGCGAACTCGATGAACTCGGCCGCCAGCTCGGGGTTCCGGCAGGCCCTGAAAATCCCGAAGTTACGGAAGTTCCCGTAGGTGAAGAGGGGATCTCCGGGCGCCGTCCCGTCGGGCACGGGCAGACCCGTGAAGTTGAAGACCACCGATTCCCCCCCCGCGTCGCGGACCTCCTCGATGTTCCAGGGGCCGGTCATGATCATGGCCAGCTCGCCCCGCACGAAGGCCCGCGTCGCGGACTCCGCGTCGGGGTACAGGTTCTCCCGGGGTGCCGCCCCCCGGCGATAGAGCTCGCTCAGGAACGTCATGACGGCCAGCCCGGCCGGGTTGTCGAAGGCCGCCTTCCCCTGGGGCGTCAGCAGGCTCTGCCCGCCCGAAGCCGCCAGGTAGAGGGGAAGAAAATCATAGTAGCGCTCCCAGTAGGCCGTGGTCGGTGAGGGCGCCCACAACCAGGTCCTGTGCGCAGGATCCGCACCGACCAGGATCCGGCCGGCCTGGAGGAACTCCGAGTAGGTCCTTGGCACGCGGATTCCGTGCCGCCGCAGCAACTGGACGTTGTACTGCAGGAGGATCGGGTTGTTCTTCCAGGGGAACTGGTACAGCTTCCCATCCTTGGAGCGGAACGGCTGCCCGGCGCTGGCCCCGGAGCGACGGACCAGATGCTGCATCAGGCGGGCGTTCGCCTCCAGCGGCAGAAGGAAGCCCTGCTCGGCGAAGCGATGCGCATCGACCGGGAAGAGGTGGTTGGTCAGATCCGGCGCCGTCCCCCGCTGCAGGGCTTCCTGCAGGACCTCCTCGGCCAACCTCCCGGAAGGCATGGCCTGCAACTGCACGGGTCGCTCGGGGTGCAGGGCATTCCAGTCCCGGGTGACCTGCACCGCCCAACCCTGCTCGGGCGGGAACGACGAGCACCAGAAGGTCAGGGCCGGCCGTGGGGAAGGCTGGCGGTCCCCCGGAGAGCCGGGGAAGTCCGCGGGGTCCAGGGGGTCGGCCTCGATCAGGGGTTGGTCGCCGGGGGCCTGAGCCTGGACGGGTCCGGGACCCAGGGCCCAGGCCAGACAGGCGATCAAGAGACCGAGCAGCAACCGACTCTTCTTCACGGCAACCTCCCTACCGCCCGCCTGCGGCTTGCTTGTTGACCAGGATCCCGTCCCGATAGATGAAGACCAGGCCCTCCCGCATGTAGAAATCGGTGATGTAGAAATGGTAGGAGCGGAAGCTGTAGCGATCAGGGACGGTGACCCGGTTCGAATGGTCGGGCAGTCCGTACTGGCTGATCACCCGCTCGCGGTCGCTGCCGGCCCCGGCCTCGGCGACCGGGGCCCGGGGTATCTCGGGAATCGGCCAGGTGGGAGCGCCCAGGGACCAGATGCCCACCTGACGACCCCGGCCGGTATTCTCGTACTTCTCCCAGGCCGCGAAGCGGGGGTCCTCCCTGTGGAGCATGCCGTAGCCGTCGACCAGGACCTGCTTGTTGAAGTTGATGCGCCTCTGACCTGCCAGGATGGTGATCTCGGCCAGGACCCCCGTGACGAAGCCGACCCTTCCCTGCTGCTGGTGGACCTGGACCATCAGGAGGTTTCCCCCCAGGACCTTCGAGCAGTACTTGTTGAACGAGGACAGGGCCCGACCCGGCACGACGACCCCGGCCAGATGGACCACCGTCGAGGCCGAGATGTCGTGGTGGTCGTGGGCCAGCAGGATGCCACCGTCCGCCGAGGTCCCCGCGAAGAAGCCCTGGACCCCGTGCTGGGCCCGAGCCGGCCCCCAGCCGAGGATCAGCAGGACCACGGCCGTGACCAGGGCCCAACGGAATCTGCTTCGCGGTCCCATCGGCAAGAAGACTCCTTTCGACAAGCCCCCGATGTCGCTCGGGTCCCCCAGGGCATGGCTCCCAGCCTAACTCTTGGCCAGTTCCTCTGCCAGGCGATGGAAGTCCTGGACGAGCTGGCTCAGACGACTCTCCAGGCGCCTCAGGAGCAGGTCGTGGTCCTCCAGGACTTCTTGGAGGAACTCACGCACCCTCTGACGCTCCGCCCCCCACCCCGCCTCCAGGGCCTCAATCCGGGGAGCCAGCGGCGAAGAATCGACCCGTTCCTCCAGCGCGTCCAGGCGCCGCACCCAGGGAGAGGACTCGGCCCGGTCTGCAAGACTGTCGAGCCGGCGCTCCAGTTCCTCGAGACGCTGCACCAGGGGCGCCGGGTCGACCTGCTTCTCCAAGGCCTCGAACCGCCGCACCAGGAGCGAGAAACCGGAGGCCTCCGGGGTCCTGGCCTCCAGGGCCTGCAGGCGCCGCTCCAGGGCCTGCACGACCCCCGGTTCCAAGGCCGCTTCCACGTGCTGCGGTGGGACCGCTGCCACAGGCGGGGCCACGATCTCGGGGCCGCGGGCCTCCAGGGCCTCCAGCCGCCGGGTCAGGGGGACCAGGTCGCTGGCCTGCAGGGGAATGCCGCTGGACGACTCCAGGCCGTGCAGCCTCTGGGTCAGCTCCTCCAGCCGGGTCAGCAGTTCCAGGGGAACCGGATGCACCGGTCCGGCCGGTGGGCTCGGAGCCGTCGCCCCACCGGTGGCCACCGAGTCCTCCAGTTCGGCCAGCCGCCGGGACAACCGCTCGACATCGGCGCTGCAATCCCGCACCTGGGGCAACTGCCGCCGGAGTTCGCCGACGGCTGCCGGCAGGGCCGCCCGCAGGGCCTCCATCCCCGACTCCATTTCCTCCCTGAGGGCATGGATATCGCGCGAGCGCTGGTTGGCCTCGACCTCCAACCGGGCGTCCAACTGTCCGGTGGGCACCGACGTCCCCGGTTCGGGAGCCGCGGCCCGCACCTGGGGGAACTGGCGACGCAACTCGTTGACCGCGGCGGGGATGGCCGTGCGGAAGGAATCCAGGGCCGAGCGGACCTCGCCCTGCAGGGCCTCCAGTTCCCGGGTGCGCTCCTGGGTCTCGGCCTTCAGGCGGGATTCCAGTTCGCGGAGTTGCTGGTCTGCGCTGCGCTCGGCCAGGACCCGGATCTCCTGGCGACGCCGGGCCGACTCGGATTCCAGCGCATCCAGGCGAGTGGTCAGTTCCGAAGCGTGCACGGAGGTACCGGCCGCGGCCCGCCCGTGGGCCTCTTCGCGCAGACGGGCCAGCTCGCTGAGCATCAAGGGCAGCAGTTCCAGCAGGTCCTGCCCGCCGGCCCCGGCCCGGGCGGTGTGGGCCAGGGTCTTCAGGCTCTGGCGCAACTCCTGCAACTCGGCCAGGGGCGCCATGCGCGAGGTGATGGTGCTCAGGTCCTGGCGCAACTGGGCCAGGTCCCCCTCGAACTGGCGGCCGGTCGACATGGCGAACATCCTCTGGCCATGCCGGACGGCATCCAGCCCCGACTGGAACTCCTCCTTCATCTGCTGCAGCCGAAGCTCGAGTTCCTCCGGTTCCATCTAGCTCCTCCGGGCTCGTGATGCGCTCAGATCGCGACGATTCCACGCCTGCAGCAGGACGTCCCCCAGAAGACCCGCCAGGACTCCATCCGACCTCCTGGCCGCCGCCGTCGTGGCCAGAAGGAACCACAGGTCGAAGACCGGCGGGATCTCGTCCACCGGGGCCCGGCGCTCGCGCAGGAAGTGCGCCGTGAGGACCCTGGCCAGGACCTCGTTCCCTTGTTCGAAGGGTTGGATGGACAGGAACTCATTGCACAGCCAGGCCGCCTCCTGCAGGGTGGCGGACAGGCCTCGCCCCGACAGCGTGGGTACCTTCTGCAGCAGGCGCGTCAACTGGCGCTCTACCTCGTCGGGAGGGGCCACCTTGAACCGCGGATTCCCCGGGACCTCCAACCGACCGTGACGCAGGCGGCCGGCGCTGGGGTGGTCACCCAGCAACACCAGGTGGTAGTGCGCGACCAGCTCCCGGGACAGGGGACGACCATCGCGCACGCGCCCCCGCATCGCCACCATGGCCTCCTCCTGGCGTCGCTGCCCGCTGGCGTCCAACAGACCGTCGGCCATGCGCATCAGGTCGTGGCGCACCAGGCGCTGGTCCAGGCAGGGCTGCTCTTCCCGTTCGGCCGGTTCACCCCGTAGCCAGGGCGCCATCGTCGGGGACGCGGGGTCCCCCAGGCGCTGCTCGCGAGCCCGGGCCAGCGCCGAGGGGGCCTCGACCGCGGGCTTGGGGGGACGCTGGTTCAAGAAGGCGCAGAACTCGTCCAGGAAGGGATTGTTCACCCAGCGTCCGACCAGGGGCTCGTAGCCGTACAGGAGCAGCACGCCGTGACCGACCAGGAGGCACACGAGATCGGCCGTCCCACCCTGCCGCATGAGGTCGCGCTCCTTGAAGGAACTCTTGCCGTAGGTCGCCTTCAGGAGGGCCTGGACGGCCGGGTCCAGATAGACGTTGTAGTCGATGCCGTAGGCCACCGCGAAGTTCAGGCTGCGGAACAGGGCGGCCGCGCGGGGGCTGGAACTGCGGCCGACCCTCCCGTCATGCAGGACCACCAGTTCCTGGGCCAGGGCCTCCTCCAGGGGGCGCACCAGCCAGGCCGGTTCGGGCATGAAGAAATCCCGGCCCAGGTCCTCCAGGCTGCATTCCTGCCGGGCCCAGACAGCCAGGAACAGGTCAAGACAACTCATGGCCCCCGTGTGGACCGGGGCCTTCCTGCCGGACTCGGTTGAGGTGATGGCCATCTCGACCTCTTGTTCGGGTCTGGTCGACCACTCCCTTGTGGCCTGGGAAGGAATTCGCGCTTGGGGGGTGCACAGGTCGCGCATGAGCGATCTTCCGACCCGGGCAACCCTGCCAGAGCTGCAGGGCTACGTGGCCAGGACCTGCCGCCAGCGCGGTTGGGATCGGGCCACGGATCTGGAGACCTTCCTCCTCTTCGTCGAAGAGGTCGGCGAGTTGGCGCGGGCCTTCCGAGACCATCGCCAACTCTTCCAGGAGGCCGACCACCCGCGCGGCCAGGTGGCCGAGGAGCTGGCCGATGTCCTGAGCTACCTCCTGGACCTGGCCAATCGCCTGGAGGTGGACCTGGAGTCGGCCTTCCGAGCCAAGGAGGAGCGGAACCGGGAGCGCACCTGGTCCCAGGGGGCTCCCGGGCCCGGGGCAGGCTGAGCCGCTACTTCGAGGCCGCGGCCTTCTGGGCGTCCACGTAGGGCTTGATGAAGGCCTGAGCCTTCTCCTTGGTGGACAGGTCCGGCAGATCCAGGGGGTCGGGGTCTCCCTTCCGGGCCCGGATCCTCTGGACCTCCAGACGACACTCCTGGGCCAGATCCAAGGCCCGCCCCAGGATCCGGACCGACTCCTGGGGCGCGTGGAAGCCCATTCCGTTCGACGAGGCCACGTAGTCCCAGTACATCTGGGCCAGGCTCACCTGCCTGCGGACGTCCTCCAGTTCCGCATCGCTGGCCCCCAGGCCGGCGGCATCGCCGATCTCCAGGTGGGCCTGGGTGATGACCTGCTCGGCCCGGGACAGGGCCTGACGCGTGGTGGCCTGGATTCCCAGAACCTTGGAGCGGACCTCGTCCTCGGACCAGCGATGGCAGACCAGGCAGGCGGTCGAGGCGTTCATCAGGGGACTGCGCACGCCGTGGTCGCTGAACTTGATTCCTCCCTCCGAGCGGTAGGGCATGTGGCAGTCGGCGCAGGCCACGCCCCGGAAGGCGTGCAGGCCGGCCCGGCTCAACTCGTAGTCCGGATGCTGCATCTTGATCATCCGGGCGCCGCTGATGGCGTGCGTCCAGTCCACGTGCTCGTGGCGTTCGTAGTACTTCTCGAAGGCCTCGGGCGTCAGCCCCTCTTCCCAGGGGAAGGTCAGGTAGTTGGCCTGCTTGCCCTTGAAGTAGTACTCCACGTGGCACTGGGCACAGACCAGGGTGCGCATCTCCTGATGACTGGCCGCGCTGACGTCCTGCCCCCGACTCTTCATGGCTTCCACGAGGCCCGGCCGGGAGATCCGGAGGGCCATGGTCTTGGGGTCGTGGCAGTCCAGGCAGGCGATCGGGTTCTTGATCTCGGAACGGTAGTCGTCGAACTTCCGGGCGTAGAAACCGGCCACCCCATCCCGGGCCATCAGCCTGGCGACCTCGGGGCTCTTGCACGTCCAGCAGGTGGCCGGCGTCGAGGCGTCCACCCGCGGGGTTCCGGTGACGTCCTCCACGGCGTGGTAGTGCCCTCGGGGCTTGTTGTAGGCCCGGGCGAAGGAGTAGCCGGCCCACATGACCACCCGTTCGGGCCGCTCGGCCAGATTGTCCCGGACGTCCGCCTTCAGGAAGGAGGGCCTGGCGGCCGAGTCCCGGGTCGACTCCCACGACATGAACTCGCGAGGGAAAGACACTCCCCACCTGGCGGGGTCGGTCTCCCACTCGTCCAGGGGTTGCAGGAACTGCACCCGGGCCACGCGGGACTGAGCCCGGCGCTCGGTGATCGAGGTCGCCAGCATGCCCAGACCGAAGACCACCAGGGCGGCCAGGAAGAACAGCAACCAGGGCGGGATCAGCGGTTTGCGCGGGGGGGTGATGTCGGTCATCGGGAGCCTCCGGAGTTGTCTGGGGACCCGGGAATCCACCCGGGGGGAAGCACGGGCTCGAGAGGGGGAACCGCCGCGTTGGGGGCCGAGGACAGGCTGTGCACGCGCCCGTGGGGAATCTCGCGGTGGCAGTCCAAGCACAGCCTGCCGTTGAAGGACAGGTTCGTGTGGGCCAACTGGTCGGTGTGGCACCGCAGGCAGTTCTGGTTGATCACCCGGACGGCCTCGGGCCGGGCCCGGATCACCTGGGGTTCCAGGCCCAGGGTGAAGATCGCGCTGTGACGCAGGCCGTCCTCAGCCTTGAAGCGGTACTTGGCAACCACGCTATGGTGGGGAACGTGGCAATCGTTGCAGGTCGTATCCCGAGCGTGGCTGGAGTGCTGCCAGGTCGCGTACTCGGGGTACATGATGTGGCAGTTGATGCAGGCCCGGGGGTCGTCCGACAGGTAGCTCAGGAGGTTGGAGATCCGGACCAGGTAGACGCCCATCCCGACGACCACGCCCAGCAGGCCCACCATCAGGTAGCGCTGTCCGGGCGACCAGGCCCGCCATTCGGCCAGGAGTCGGGCGACGACCTTCAATGCCCCG
Organism: uncultured Burkholderiales bacterium; assembly: GCA_964595195.1. Taxonomy (GTDB): domain Bacteria; phylum Vulcanimicrobiota; class Xenobia; order Xenobiales; family Xenobiaceae; genus CAZQPM01. The sequence goes on from CAZQPM010000020.1 coordinate 17,684, forward strand.
GGCCTCCCGAATCGGCCAGGTGGAACTCCTGGTGCAGAGCCCGGGCCGCCCCGGCCAGGTGGACCTGGGGCACCACACAGGAGATCGTGATGTGGGAATCGGTGCTGTGGATCAACTCGACGCCCGCCGCGGCCAGGGCCCGGTGGATCCTCAGCATCACCCCGGGGACACCGCGCATGCCGTGCCCGACCACCGAGATCTTGGCGCAGCCCTCCCGGATCTCGCAGGGCAGGGCCAGACGCTCCAGCAGTTCGCGACCGCCGGCCTCGAGGTCGCGCTGGCCCAGCATGAAATACAGCCGCCGAGCCAAAAGGTTGATCAGGTCCAACGAGAGCCCGGCCCCAGCCAGCTCCTCAAAGACCCGGTCGCGCGCCCCCGGCAGGTCCTGGGCCCCCCGGAAGTCGATGCGGACACGGCACAGGTCGCCCACGGTGACCAGGCCGGTCACCAACTGCCCGGCCTGGACGGGTCGATCCAGGATGCGCGTCCCCGGAGCCTCGGAGAAGGTGGAACGCACCACCAGGGGGACACCGTGGGCCTCAGCCATCTCCACGGCTCTCGGGTGCAGGACGCGGGCTCCCTCGTTGGCCATCTCGCCCATCTCCATCAGGGTGATGGACTCCAGGACCCGGGCCTCGGGGACCAGACGCGGGTCGGCGGTCATGACCCCCTCGACGTCGGTGTAGATCTCGACGGCCTCGGCCCCCAGACCGGCCCCCAGGGCCACGGCGGTGGTGTCGCTGCCCCCGCGCCCCAGGGTCGCCACCCCCGACTCGGCACAAGCCCCCTGGAACCCCGCCACGACAGGGATGCCTCCGGCAGCCAGGCACTCCCGCAGGGGTCCGGGGACGACGGCCGCCACGCGGGCCTCGCCGAAGGGGCCTGCGGTGCGCAGACCGGCCTCGGCACCACTGAAAGCGCGAGCCGGCAGTCCCAGGCTGCGCAGGTGGTGACTGGTCACGACGCAGGAGAGGATCTCGCCGCAGGCCATCAACATGTCCAGTTCCCGGGGGTCCTGCCATTCCCTCCAGGACTCGACCAGGCTCAGCAGGGTGTCGGTGGCGTAGGGTTGGGGACGACGGCCCATGGCCGAGATCACCAGGACGGGTTGCCAGCCCTCCTGCAGGGCGCGGCGCACCTTCGCCGCCAGGCGGCACCGGCCGTTCTCGTCGGCCACCGAGGTGCCCCCGAACTTCTGCACCAGGATCCTGGGGTTCTCCGCCGGGAACGCCGTCATCTCAGTGCAGGAGCCCCGTTTCGACCAGGGTCCGGGCGATCTGCACCGCGTTGGTGGCCGCGCCCTTGCGCAGATTGTCGGCCACCACCCAGAGGGCCAGGCCATGGGGCACCGAGGGGTCGCGACGGACCCGACCCACCAGCACCAGGTCCTGGTGCTCGGCGTCCAGGGGGGTGGGATACTCACCCCGCGAGGGGTCATCGACCAGGCGGATCCCCGGGGCGCAGCCGAGGATCTCCCGGGCCCGCTGGGGAGGCAGATCACGCTCGGTCTCCAGGTAGACCACCTCGGAGTGAGCGAAGAAGACCGGAACGCGGACACAGGTGGCCACCACGGGCAGGTCCGGCAGATCCAGGATCTTCCGGGTCTCCTGGATCATCTTGAGTTCCTCGCCGGTGTAGCCCTCCTCACCGAAGGACGCGATCTGGGGCAGCAGGTTGAAGGCGATCGGCCGGGGGTAGACTCGCGGCGGCGCGGGGGCCCGCCCCTCCATCCGCGCCCGGGTCTGATCCTCCAGTTCCTCCAGGGCTTCCTTGCCCGTGCCCGAGACCGACTGGTAGGTGGAGACCGCCACCCGCTTCAGCCCGGCCGCCGCGTGCAGGGGAGCCAGGGCGACCACCATCTGGATGGTCGAGCAGTTCGGGTTGGCCACCAGCCCCCGGTGGCCCTGCAGGTGGTGGGGGTTGACCTCCGGGACGACCAGGGGAACCCCGGGGTCCATCCGGAAGGTGGCCGAGTTGTCGATGACCACGGCCCCCGCCGCCCGAGCCCGGGGCGCATACTCCGAGGAGGCGATCTCGCCACCGGCGAAGAGCGCCAGGTCCACCCCCCGGAAGTCGGCCCCGGCCACGTCTTCGACTGCCAGGTCCCGGTCCTTCCAGGACAGATGACTGCCGGCCGAGCGGGAGGAGGCCATGGCCCGCACCTCCGCCAGGGGCAGGTTGCCTTCCGCCAGGACCTGCAGCATGGTGCTGCCCACCGCACCCGTGGCCCCTACAACGGCCACCGTCAGACTTCTCATGGAGATTCCCTCATCTCGTCGCCAACCTGGTCCCGGACGCTCTAGTCCAGGACGTTCTCCAGGCCCAGGACCAGACCGTGCAGTCGGCGCACGCGTTGGATGGCCAGGGCGACTCCCGGCATGAAGCACTCCCGGGTGGCCGAGTCATGCCGCAGGGTCAGGGTCTCGCCGACCCCGCCCAGCAGCACCATCTGATGCGCCAGCAGCCCGGGCATGCGCACCGAGTGGATGCGGATCCCGCCGATGTTCCCTCCCCGGGCCCCCTTGACGGTCTCCTCCCCTTCAGCGGGAGTGCGGAAACCATCCGGTCGAGCCCGAGCCATCAGTTCGGCGGTGCGCCGGGCGGTCCCCGAGGGCGAATCCAGCTTGCGCTCGTGGTGCATCTCGATGATCTCGGCCCAGCGGTAGTAACGGGCCGCCTCGCGAGCGAACTTCATCATCAGGACGGCGCCCAGGGCAAAGTTCGGAGCCAGCAGGACCGGGTGCTTGCGAGCCCGGGCGGCCTCGTCGATCTCGTCCTCGTCGGCGGCAGGAATGCCGGTGGTTCCGACAACGCAGGCCACGTCGTAGTGCATGGCGCGCAGGACCCGATCCTTGACGGCCGTGCCCGTCGAGAAGTCGACCATCACCCCGCCGGCGGCTCGCTCCAGGGCCTCGTCCAGGTCGGCGGTGACGTGCACACCGCAGGATTCGCCGGCTGCCAGCTCCCCGATGTCCTCGCCCAGGTGGCGGGCATGGCCCAGGGCCCCGACCAGTTCCAGGTCGACCTGCCCCATCACCGTCCGGACCGTCTCGCGTCCCATCCGGCCCGTCGCTCCGGAAACCAGTACGGGAATCAGTTCCCTGCTTTCCATATCCCTCTCCAGTGGCTCTAGTTCAAGGCCTTTGATTTCTTGCGCCGACGAGGCGCTCCCGCGGCGGCGACGCCCTCCACACCCTCCACCGGTCCCAACACGGCCAGGGTGAAACGCTCGGGGTCCAGGACCTCCCGGGCCAGATCCAGGACGTGCTGGTTCTCGACGGCGTCGATGCGGTCGATGACCTCCTCCAGGGGAATCAGGCGGCCATGGAAGGTCTCGGAACGGGCCAGGCGCATCATCCGGTGCGACGTGGACTCCATGGCCAGGGCGATGGAGCCCTTCAGGTGCTCGCGGGAGCGCTCGAGCTCCTCGGGCTTCAACCCATCCTGGCGCACCTGCTCGACGATCTCCCGGCTGAGGCGCAGGACCTCCTCGAGCTTCTCGGCCGAGGTCCCCGCGTAGACGCCGAACAGGCCGCAGTCGCGGTAGGAATTCTGGAAGGTGCAGACCGAGTAGACCAGGCCCCGCTTCTCGCGAATCTCCTGGAAGAGGCGGCAGGACATCGAACCCCCGAGCACGCTGTCCAGAACCAGCATGGCGTAGCGGCGCTCGTCGGTGACCGCCAGGCCCTGGACCCCGTAGCACATGTAGACCTGTTCGGAGTCGCGATACTGGATCAGCTTGCAGGGTTCGGCCACCGGCGTTCCCCCGGGCATGAGGGGAGGCGGTTCGGGCTGGGGCGCTCCATTGAACCACCGGGCCACCTTTTCCACCAGGAGGTCGTGCTCCAGATGACCCGCCGCCGAGACCAGCAGCCGGGGCGGCACGTAATGCGCGTTGCGGTAGGCCAGGACGCGCTCCCGGTCCAGGCCCGAGATGACCTCCTCGGTGCCCAGGATCGAGCGACCCAGGGGGTGGCCCCGCCATACGGCCGACGTGAAGACGTCGAAGACCATCTCGTCAGGCGCATCATCGTACATCTTGATCTCTTCGAGGATCACGCCCTTCTCGCGTTCGATCTCGTGAGGCTCGAAGATCGAATTGAGGAACATGTCCGAGAGGATGTCGAGCGCCATGGGCAGGTGCTGATCCATCACCCGGGCGTAGTAGCAGGTCTGTTCCTTCTCGGTGAAGGCGTTCAACTGGCCGCCCACGCCATCCATCGCCTCGGCGATCTGGGTGGCGTTGCGCCGCTGGGTCCCCTTGAAGAGCATATGCTCCAGGAAGTGGGAAAGACCCGACTGCTCCTGGAGTTCGTGCCGGGATCCGGCCTGGGCCCAGATTCCCAGCGAGCAGGAGCGGAACTGGGGAATCTGCTCGGTCACCAGGGTGATCCCGTTGTCTAGAACTGTCTTGCGGACCATCTTGCACCTTTCCGGGATGCCCTGGGGAATCCCGCGACCGGCCCGGTTCTCTCCCGACCGCGGCATTCCCTCCGCGGGTCCTCCCGAGCCCCGAACCATCCCGGCCGACCTATCCCGGCCGGGTCCCCCGGGCCAGCAGTTCCCGGGCGTGGCTCAGGGCAGCCTCGGGCGAGGCGTCGCCGGAGAGCATGCGGGCCAGCTCGGCCTCCCTGGCCGATCCCTCCAGCGGTACCGACCGGGTGGCCGTCCGCCCCTCTTCGACGACCTTGTAGAGGTGATGGTGGCGGGACCCGGCCGCTGCCAGGACCGCCAGGTGCGTCACGCACAGGACCTGGCAGCGCCGGGCCAGGTCCTGCAGGCGCCGCGCCACGGTCTCGGCAGCCCGCCCACCCAGGCCGGCGTCGATCTCGTCGAAGAGCAGGGTCGGAACCGGTTCGAAGCGGGAGAACAGGCCCAGCATGGCCAGCATGATCCTGGACAGTTCGCCCCCCGAGGCGATGCGGGCCAGGGGCCGCGGAGGCTCGCCGGGGTTGGGGGCGATCAGGAACTC
>CAZQPM010000021.1:0-22603 GCA_964595195.1 uncultured Burkholderiales bacterium
GTAGATGTTGAGGGAACGGCGGGACGGCCGACCGCAGGCCGCCGGGCGGGCCGCGGCGAGGGCGGCGGCCGCCCGCCTCAGGAACTGGCGGCGGCCCAACCCCGATTCGTGCAGGGCCAGGATGCTCAGGTGCGGCCGGGTCACCGGGGCAGGCAGGCCCCGGGCAGCAGCGTCGCGCTGGTGGGGCCCCAGTTGACCCACACGTTCTCTCCGGGGTTGAACTCGGTGACCGAGCCGTGCACCTGATTCTGCTGCTCGGCCAGCAGCACGTGGCCCTCGGACAACTGGACGGAGAAGCGCGTGCAGGCCCCCATGAAGACCGAGTCGACCACGGTTCCGGGCAGGCAGTTCCCATCCTCGGCCGCGCGGCTGAGGCGCAGCCGCTCGGGGCGCAGGGAGATCTCGGCCTGGCAGCCGGCCTCGACCCCCTGGCGGGAGGGGACCAGGATGTCGCGTCCCGAGAGGACGACCGTGGTGCGGCCGTTCTGGACGGTCCGCACGCGCACGGGGAGGAAGTTGGCCAGGCCGATGAAGTCCGCCACGAAGCGGGTGGCCGGGTGGTCGTAGATGTCCCGGGGCTGGCCGATCTGTTCAACCCGTCCGGCGTTCATGACGGCCACCGAGTCGGACATCGTCAGGGCCTCCTCCTGGTCGTGGGTGACCAGGACGAAGGTGATGCCCAGTTCCTTCTGCAGGCGCTTGAGTTCGAACTGCATCTCCCGGCGCAGCTTCTGGTCCAGGGCGGCCAGGGGTTCGTCCAGCAGGAGCACCTCGGGCCTGTTCACCAGGGCTCGGGCCAGGGCCACCCTCTGCTGCTGTCCGCCGGACAACTGCTGGATGCGGCGGCGGGCCATCCCCTCCAGGCGCACCAGGCCCAGGATCCACTCGACCCGCGAAGCGATCTCGCGTTCGTCCACGCGGCGCCTGCGCAGGCCGAAGGCCACGTTCTCGAAGACGTCCAGGTGGGGAAACAGGGCGTAGTTCTGGAAGACGGTGTTGACGCGTCTCTGGAAGGGGGGCAGGTGGGTCACATCCTGCCCGTTGATCCGGATGCAGCCGCTATCGGGTTCGTCGAACCCGGCCACCATGCGCAGCGTGGTGGTCTTGCCGCATCCCGAGGGTCCCAGGAGCGAGAAGAACTCTCCACGACGCACCTCGAGGTCCATCCGGTCGACGGCGGTGACAGTACCGAAGCGACGGGTGACCTCCCGAAACTCCACAACCAGATTCTCCAACGATCAACCTCCCTTCCTGGCAACTGTCTTCCTGGTAGGGCCCGTGCAAGGCCTGGCTCGGAATCATACAGGCAACATACTAGCGGATCCCGCCCCAGATGAACAACATGCCGCGGCCGGTCGGGCGCCCTCGGGCTACCACCGCTGCAGCAGTCGGCCCTGGACCAGGAAGGCCACGCGCATCAGCGCCTGGGGGTCACCCAGGCGGCTGTCCAAGGCCAGTTCCAGCACCACGCCCTTCTCGGGGAACCAGGCGACCAGCACCTGCAGACCTCCCTCGTCCAGGTTGACCCTGCCGCCGAACGGCTCGGGGTTGGCGCCGGTTGAGGGAACCTCGACCTCGGCCTGCGGGGGCTGGTCGGGGGGCGGTTCGGCTGCCGCGGGGGACGGCTGCGCGTCGGCCCCGGGCGCCGGGCCCTGTCCCCGCAGATCGGGCAGCCCCAGGTCCACCGGGATGGACTGGAAGGCGGGAGCCGAACGGGCCTGGATCAGGCCCTTGTCCACCAGGTCCCGGCGGGGTCGTCCCAGAGGCTCCAACTCCGCGAAGGCCATGGCCTGCCCGCCAGAGGTCCCGGGCGATGGCGAGGGCGTCGGGTCGGGGGCGGCCTGGGTCCGGGGGTCCTGGTTGACGACCGAAAGGAAGGCCTGGCTGCCCACTCCCTCCACCTTCCTGCGGTTGGGGGCCGCAGCCCTCAGGGTCCGGAAGTCGCGCTCGGCCTCCAGGCCGCTGGAACCGCCGTACAGGGCGATCTGGAAGAAGCCCCGGTCGCGCGCATGATACCGGCGCAGGGTGAAGGGAACCGGTAGCGTGGATCTGGGCCCCAGCAGTTGCTGGCCCAGCGCCGTCGGACGGGGGTGCAGGGCCGCCGAAGGGGCCTCGACGACTTTCGTGGAGACGTCTGAGAAGACCACCGGCGTGTTCCCCTCCGGTCTCACCCGGTCGCTTCGAACGCCCTGGGGAAGAGGGGGGTCCAGGGTGGGGAAGGGGGCGACCTCCCAGGAACTCCGGGGGACCGTCATGACCGGGGTCTCGTCCGCGATGGCCTGGATGGCCGCCAGGGGAGCTCCCGGTTCGTCGAAGAGGGGGGCGGCTTTGCTCTGCTCGTGACCCAGGCTCTCGGGGCAGCCGGTGATCTCCTGGACCTCCTGTTCGGTGACCAGGCGCCAGGCCAGGTTCGCCGGATAGCGCAGCTCTCCGGAAGCCGCCTGGCAAGCCAGGGCGACCACGAGGATGAGGAACAGGGGAAGGCACGGAAGACGCAGACCGAGCATGGGCGAGGCCCGAAGGTTCGGCCCGCCCGGCTGGCTTCCTTCGCGAGGAATCGGTTCCCCTTCGCGCGAAGCCCCAACCCATCCTCAAGACCAGCGAGGCGAGGCATGATCCGACTCAGGTTCCTGGGGGCGGCCGGCACGGTTTCCGGTTCGCGCTACCTGCTGGAGTGGCAGGGACATCGTTTCATGGTGGATTGCGGCCTGTTCCAGGGGACCAAGGACCTGCGCCTGCGCAATCGGGCCCCCTTCCCGGTCCCTGCGGCCTCGGTCGAGGCGGTCCTGGTCACCCACGCGCACATCGACCATTCCGGCTACCTGCCCCTGCTGTGCCGGGACGGGTTCGCCGGGCCCATCCACGCCACGGGCGGGACCCGGGACCTGTGCACCCTGCTGCTGCCGGATTCGGGATTCATCCAGGAGGAGGAGGCCGCCTATGCCAACCGGCACGCCACCTCCCGGCACAACCCGGCCCTGCCGCTCTATACCCGGGCCGATGCCGAGGCCTGCCTGGGGCAGTTCCAGGCCCATCGCTACGCCGAGTCCTTCGAGGTGGTGCCCGGAGTGCGGGCCTGCTTCCGGGACGCGGGGCACATCCTGGGCTCGGCCCGGGTCGAGCTGACCTTCGCCACGGAGCCCGCCCGGCGCCTGGTCTTCTCGGGGGACCTGGGACGCGAGGACGCACCCATCCTGCGCGACCCCGAACCCCTGGAGCAGGCCGACTGGCTGGTCCTGGAATCCACCTACGGAGACCGGGTCCACGGGGACCACCCGGTCAGCCAGAACCTGCGGGACCTGGTCCGGGCCGGGATCCAGAGGGGCGGCGTGATCGTGGTGCCGGCCTTTGCCGTCGAGAGGGCCCAGGAACTGGTCTACCTCCTCGACGAGTTGTCGCGCACCGATGGCATCCCGCCGATCCCCGTCTACGTGGACTCCCCCATGGCCGTCAGCGCCTTCCAGTTCTTCCAACGCTATCCGGACTATTACGACGAGGATGCCCGCAGGCTTCTGGAGACCGGCCATCGCCTGCTGGGCTACAAGGGCCTGGTACTCTGCCAGACGCGCGAGCAGTCCAAGGCCATCAACCTGGCCAGGCCTCCCTTCATGGTCATCTCGGCCAGCGGTATGGCCACCGGGGGACGCGTCCTGCACCATCTCAAACGCTACCTGCCCGACCCGCGCAACACCGTGCTCCTGGTCGGCTACCAGGCGGTGGGCACGCGCGGGTGGCGTCTGCAGCAGGGCGAGGAGAGCGTGCGCATCTTCGGGGACCAGGTCCGGGTCCGCGCCTGGATCGACAAGGTGGACGGCTTCTCGGGGCACGCCGACCACGTCCAGATCAACCGTTGGCTGGGCTCGCTGGCCCGGCCTCCTGCCCGGACCCTCCTGACCCACGGTGAACCTCCCGCCCTGGAGGCCCAGAGGGCCCGGCTGTCGGCACGGCCGGGGTGGGAGGTGCGGGTGCCCGTCCACGAGGAGGAGATGATCCTCTCGTGACCTTCCTGGGGCTCCCCTCGCCGGGGCCCGGGACCCGCCGTCTGCTGGCGGGGCGGGGTGAAGGCGCCCGAGCCCTGCGTCAGGCATCCCGGCAACTGGATCCCTACGCCCCGCGCTGGGATCGGGATTTCCGGGACCTGGGTCTGGCCGACTCCGGGGAGGAGTTGGAGGGGGCCTGCATCCTGTTGGGGCCGGCGCCGTCCCCCGCGGGGGTACCCACGATCCATCTGGGGGCTTCGCTGCCGCCCGGGGGAGCCCCCGGGACGGTCTGGTACCTGGGGGCCCGCCGCTACCTCCGGGAGGACCGGGACCGGGCCCGGCACCAGCAGCGTCTGCTGCCCCTGGCCGAGATCGGGTTGGAGGTGGGACTGCGCACCTGCCTGGTGGAGATCGGCCCTCGGCCCGCCCATCTGGTGGTGGATCTGGATGTCCTGGATCCGGTCTGGGCTCCCGCGGTCGCCCGGCCCTGTGGCCTGGGCGTCCACCCCCACGAACTGTGGCAGGCCTTCGCGGTGCTGCGGGACGGGCCGCTGCGGTCGTTCGAGGTGCGCGGCCTGGTCGCGGGTCTGGACCGCGAGGGGCGGACCGCCCTGCTGGCAGCCGAGGCCATCCGCGACCTGGCCTTGCTGCTGTGGGGCGGCAGGGCTCAGGGGATCGCCGCAGGAGGCTGAGCGGGCTGGCCCGCCTCCGCCTCCGCCTCGTAGCGTTCGGCCCGGGCCTCGACGCCGCCGAAGACCAGGCCGGCGGCCGCCACGGCGGCTCCCATGGCCACGAACATCGTCGGGTAGCCCGCGTGACGCACCAGCAGGCCGGCCAGGAAGGCACCCAGGCTGCTGCCCAGGTCGGCGCAGGCCGCCACCACGCTCATCCCCGTTCCCGCGAAGCGGTTGCCCAGGCGCAGGACGGCCAGGGCGGACAGGGCGGGATACACCATTCCGTGGCCCGTGCCGCCCAGGAAGGCCGCCAACAGCAGCAGCGGCATCGCCCGCCATCCCTCCGGTCCCAGGAAGCTGATGGCCAGCATCGCGCAGGCCTGCAGGACCAACGAGGGGCCGATGACCCGTGAAGGCCCCAGGCGGTCGGTCAGCCCTGCGGCGTAGATGCGCGTGGCTCCCGAGGCCAGGGCGTAGACGGCCAGCAGGACCCCGACCCCGGGCAGTTGGCGCGTGTCCAGGAAGGGGGCCACGAAGGCCACCACGCTGCCGGTGGCCAGGCCGAAGGCCAGGGAACCCAGGGTGGTGCCCCGCAGGGGGGGCGCGCTGGCCAGTTGCCAATACCCCAGGGCCGCGCTGTCGGGGTTGGCCTCGGGAAGCTGGTCCTTCAGGGAGGGAGACCACAGGGCCCCGATCAGGCACAGCGCCCCGCTGCCCACGAAGAGCCCCGGGTAGTCGAAGTGGTCGAAGACCCTTTCCCCGCAGATCGGCCCCAGGGTGGCCCCCAAGAGACCCGTGACCCCGAAGATTCCCAGGAACTCGGCCAGCCGGCCCGGAGGCGAGTGATCCGAGACCCAGGCGGTCAGGGCCGTCAGATACATGGCCACGCCCAAACCCTGCAGGGCGCGCAGGGGGACCATGGTCACCAGGTGCACCGGTGCGACCAGGTAGCCGAAGGACACCGCCGTCATCAGGAAGGCCCCGAAGATGAAGAAGCGCCTGCGCCCCAGCACGTCCAGGCGGCGGCCCAACCAGGGTTGGACGGCCATCGAGGCCAACCAGAACGCCCCTTCGACCATGCCGATGCCGTCCTCGGGCATCCCCTCCCGGGCCAGGTACCTGGGGAAAAGCAGGAATGCCGACGTCCCGCTGCAGCACAGGACGTTGATCAGGCAGGCCCTCCAGTAGGACCACGTATAGCCCCGCGGTTCGGGAATCGGCTGCGACCTCCTCGCTGCCAGGTCTGGGTTCCGGAAGGGGCCCGGCCTTCGGGGAGAGCCCGAGGAGTCCTACCTGGACCCCGACCGGCGCCTGCCGGTCGGGGTCGGCATTTCCACCGTACAGCAGGTCCCCCGACAGTCGCTGCGAACCCTGCCCCTGCCGACCCTGGAAGGTTGAGCCGGGGCGACGGGCGGCACCGGGTGTCGCCCCGGTCGCCTGTCCCAATTTGCGAACTGGATTGGACCCATGGACTCTGCCCTGACTTCCGTGACCCCTGCCCTGGAGGACGCCCTCCGTCGACGAATCCTGATCCTGGATGGTGCCATGGGCACCATGATCCAGCGCCTCAACCTGGAAGAGCAGGACTACCGCGGGCAGATCCTGGCCGACCACCCGATCCCCCTGAAGGGGAACTCGGATGTCCTGGCCCTGACGCTTCCCGAAGGCATCGAGTCGATCCATCGCCAGTACTACGATGCCGGGGCCGACATCGTCGAGACGAACACCTTCAACGCCCAGAGGATCTCGCAGGCCGACTACGGCACCGAGCATCTGTGCTACGAGATGAACCGGCAGGCGGCCAGCCTGGCGCGCCGGGTGGCCGACTCCGTGACGGCTCGAAACCCCGAGCGTCCGCGCTGGGTGGCGGGTTCGATCGGTCCGACCAACCGCACCCTGTCGCTTTCTCCAAAGGTCGACGATCCCGGCTTCCGGGCCGTGGACTTCGATCAGATGGCGGAGGCCTACGCCGAGCAGATCCGCGGGCTCCTGGATGGCGGCGTGGACATGCTGCTGGTGGAGACGGTCTTCGACACCCTGAACGCCAAGGCGGTCCTGTACGTCCTGGAGGACTGCTTCGCGGCCTGCCAGCGCCGGGTTCCCGTCCTGGTCTCGGTGACGATCACGGATCGCTCGGGGCGCACCCTTTCCGGCCAGACCCTGGAGGCCTTCTGGAGCTCGGTGGCCCACGCCAACCCCCTGGCCGTCGGGATCAACTGCGCGCTGGGGGCCGAGGACATGCGCCAGCACGTCCAGAAGCTTTCGGAACTGGCGCACTGCTTCGTCAGTTGCCACCCCAACGCGGGCCTCCCCAACGAGTTCGGCGAGTATGACGATACTCCCGAGAAGATGGGGGCCGTCATCCGCACCTTTGCCGAGGCGGGCTGGCTCAACCTCGTCGGGGGGTGTTGCGGCAGCACTCCGGATCACATCCAGGCCATCGCCCGGGCCGTGGAGGGCTTCGCCCCCCGGGTCCCCCCGGCGCGCAGTCCCTGGCTTCGGCTGTCCGGTCTGGAGCCCTATGTCGTCTCCCCCCAGACCGGCTTCAGCATGATCGGCGAGCGCACGAACCTGACGGGTTCCCCGCGCTTTGCCCGGCTGATCCGCGAGGGAGACCTGGAGGGGGCCCTGACGGTGGCCCGCCAGCAGGTGGAGAGTGGCGCCAACCTGCTGGATGTCAACATGGACGAGGGGATGATCGACTCGGTGGCCACCATGGTCCGCTTCCTGCGCCTGCTGGCCGCCGAACCGGACATCTCCCGAGTGCCGATCATGGTCGACAGTTCCCGGTGGGAGGTCCTGGAGGCCGGCCTGAAGTGCCTGCAGGGGCGCTCGGTGGTCAACTCCCTTTCGCTGAAGGACGGCGAGGAGGAGTTCCGCAGGAGGGCCGGGATCGTCCGCCGTCTGGGGGCCGCCTGCGTGGTGATGGCCTTCGACGAGGAGGGCCAGGCCGACAGCCTGGAGCGCAAGGTGGAGGTCTGTGCCCGGGCCTACCGGATCCTGGTGGACGAGATGGGGTTCCATCCTTCCGACCTGGTCTTCGACCCGAACGTCCTGACGGTGGCCACCGGGATCGAGGAACATGCGGATTTCGGCCGGGCCTTCATCGAGGCCGTCCGGCAGATCAAGCAGACCCTCCCGGGCGCCCGCACGCTGGGGGGCATCAGCAACGTCTCCTTCTCGTTCCGGGGCAACAACGCCGTCCGGGAGGCCATGCACGCGGCCTTCCTGTACCATTCCATCCGGGCCGGTCTGGATTTCGGGATCGTGAATGCCGGGATGCTGATGGTCTACGAGGACATCCCGGTGGAGCTCCGCGAGGCCGTGGAGGACGTCCTGCTGAACCGCCGCACGGACGCCACCGAACGCCTGGTGCAACTGGCCGAGCGGCATCGGCGCCAGGACCGGCCGGGCGAGGCCCAGGAAAAGGCGACCTGGAGGCAGGCCCCCGTCCTGGAACGCCTCAAGCACGCCTTGATCCACGGGATCGTCGAACACATCGACCAGGACGTCGAGGAGGCCCGTCACCTGTTCCAGCGCCCCCTGGAGGTCATCGAAGGCCCCTTGATGGAGGGGATGTCCACCGTGGGCGACCTGTTCGGGGCTGGCAAGATGTTCCTGCCCCAGGTCGTCAAGAGCGCCCGGGTCATGAAGAAGGCGGTGGCCTGCCTGACCCCCTACCTGGAGGCCGACCGCCGGCCCGGCGAGGCCTCCAAGGGCCGCATCCTCATGGCGACCGTGAAGGGCGACGTGCACGACATCGGCAAGAACATCGTGTCGGTGGTCCTGGGCTGCAACGGTTACGAGGTGATCGATGCCGGCGTCATGGTGCCCTGTGCCCGCATCCTGGAGGAAGCCCGGGCCCACGGGGTCCAGGCCATCGGCCTTTCGGGCCTGATCACCCCCTCGCTGGACGAGATGGTCCACGTGGCCCGGGAGATGGAGCGCGAAGGCTTCTCGACCCCCCTTCTGATCGGAGGGGCCACGACCAGCCGGATGCATACGGCGGTCCGGATCGCTCCGGCCTACGCGGGCCCTACGGCCCATGTCGTGGACGCTTCGCGGGCGGTCACGGTCGTACAGGGCCTGTTGGACCCGACGCGTCGGGTGGACTTCGCCCGAGGCCTCCAGGAGGACTACGAGGCCCTGCGCGAGCGCCATCGTCGCCGGCAGTCGGTCGTGGACTATGTCCCGCTGGAAAAGGCCCGCGCCAACCGCTACACCTTCGATTGGGGAGCAGCCCAACTGGACCGACCGGATTTCGAGGGAGTCCACCGCCTGCGCCGTTTCCCCCTGGAGGATCTGGTCCCGTTCGTGGACTGGACCCCGTTCTTCGGGGCCTGGGAGTTGCGGGGACTGTACCCCCGGATCCTGGAGGATCCCCAGGTCGGCGCACAGGCCCGCAAACTGCTGGCCGACGGTCAGCGCCTTCTGGAGCGCATCGTCGACGAGGACCTGCTGCGCGCTGAGGGCGTTTACGCCTTCTTCCCCGCCAACAGCGTGGGAGACGACATCCACCTCTACAACAGCACGGGGCGCGAGCGCACCCTGGCGGTCCTGCCCACCCTGCGCCAGCAGATCCTCAAGACCGAGGCCCCGAACCTGGCCCTGGCCGACTTCGTGGCCCCCCTGGAGTCGGGTCGGAGCGACTGGATCGGCGCCTTCGCCATCACCACGGGGGAGGGCCTGGAGGAACTGGTGGCCGGTTTCCAGGCCGACCACGACGACTACAGCGCCATCCTGGCCAGGGTCCTGGCGGATCGCCTGGCCGAGGCCTTCGCCGAGTGCCTGCATCGTCGGGTACGAGGCGAGTGGGGATACGGGCGTCACGAGAACCTGGCCCCCGAAGACCTGATCCACGAGCGCTACCGGGGCATCCGCCCCGCGCCCGGCTATCCGGCCTGTCCCGACCACACGGTCAAGTCCATCCTGTGGGATCTCTTGGAGCCCGAGCGCCAGGCCGGCATCCGCTTGACCGAGACCATGGGCATGGCTCCGGGAAGTTCGGTTTCGGGTCTGTACTTCGCGCATCCTGAGGCCCGCTACTTCGCGGTGGGCAGGATCCTGCGCGACCAGGTGGAGGATTACGCCAGTCGTCGAGGGATGTCGGTGGAGGAGGTCGAGCGCTGGCTGGCGCCCAACCTGGCCTACGAACACGAGGCCGGGGGGGCGAACCGATGACCAGCGGAGGCTGGAATGGAGACTGAGGCCACCATGGACTTCGAGGGGCTGTTCCCCTTCCCCCTGGACCCTTTCCAGTTGGAGGCCTTGCGTTCGATCCGGCAGGACCGCAGCGTGATCGTCTGCGCCCCCACCGGGGCTGGCAAGACCGTGGTTGCCGAGTACGCCGTCCAGAGGGCCCTGGCCCGGGCCCGCCGATGCTTCTACACGACTCCCCTCAAGGCCCTGTCCAACCAGAAGTTCGGCGACCTGCGCCGGCAGTACGGCGAGGAGAACGTCGGACTGCTGACGGGGGACACCTCGATCCAGCGCCATGCTCCGATCGTCGTGATGACCACCGAGGTCTATCGCAACATGCTCTACGGCACGACCCTGGGAGACGTGCAGGCCAATCTGGCCCACGTCGAGTCGGTGGTCCTGGACGAGTGCCACTACATGAATGACCCGGACCGGGGCACGGTCTGGGAGGAGTCGGTCATCTACTCGCCTCGGGACGTGCAGTTGATCGCCCTCTCGGCGACGGTGGCCAACGCGGCGGACCTTCGGGACTGGTTTGAAGCCACCCACGGGCCCACGGATCTGGTCCTCTCGGATTTCCGGCCGGTGCCGCTGCGACACCACTACTACCACGAGGGCGCCCTGCATCGCCTGGTCACGGGCCAGGGGCGCCTGAATCCCCAACTCAAGGAACTGGCCCGGCCCGAGCCGCAGGGGTTCCGGCGGGGGAACCGTCGGTCGGGCGCTCCGCGCCCTCGGCAGGAATATCCCGAGAAGGTGGTGTCGGTCCTGGACCGGGAGGGCATGGTCCCGGCCATCTACTTCCTGTTCTCCAGGAAGAAGTGTGACGAGGCAGCGCGGCGCTCCGACCAGGCGGTCACCCTGGACCCCGGGCACCGCCAGGCCCTGCAGCAGGCCGTGGACGAGGCCCTCCGGGAGAACCCCTCGCTGGACGGGCACCCGCATCTGCCGCACCTGCGCCAGGGGGTGGCGGCGCACCATGCCGGCCTCCTGCCGGCCTGGAAGGCCCTGGTCGAGAATCTCTTCCAACAGGGCCTGTTGCAGGTGGTCTACGCCACCGAGACCCTGGCTGCAGGCATCAACATGCCCGCCCGCACCACGGTGATCAGCGCGATCAGCAAGTATAGCGACGACGGGCATCGGATGTTGACGGCCAGCGAGTTCCTGCAGATGTCGGGCCGCGCCGGCAGGCGGGGCATGGACACCCTGGGGCACGTCGTCGTCGTGCATCATCCCCTGGAACCGGTGGAGGACGCGGCCCGCCTGGCCCGAGCCTCGGCGGATCCCCTGGTCAGTCGCTTCACCCCGGGATACGGGATGGTCCTGAACCTGCTCCAGCGCCATTCCTTGGAGGAATCGCGCCGCCTGATCGAGCGCTCCTTCGGACAGTTCGTGGCCGACCGTGAGCGGGTTCCCCTTTTCGACGAGGCTGCCGGGATCCACCGTCGCCTCCAGGATCTGATGCGTCCCCTCTGCCCTGCGACCCCCGGGGACCTGCCCGCCTGGAAGAAACTGCGCGAGAAGGCGGGCAGCCTGGCCCGCCAGGCCCGGGCCATGGCAGCCGGCCTGAAGGGGCGGGCCGGGCAGGAGGGCATGGCGGCCCTGGAGGAGCTGAAGGTCCGGCGCCAGCAGGCCGTGGAGGCCATGGCCGCCATGCCCTGCCAGGGATGCCCCGTCCAGCGCCCCTGTGGTCGGCAGCTTCAGGAATGGAATCGCCTGGATCGCCGCCGCGAGGAGATCGAACGCGCCATGAAGCGGGCCTCGACCCCCTACTGGCGACAGTTCCAGGACCTGGAGAAGGTCCTGAGGGCGGCCGGCTACCTGGAGGGCCACGAGCCGACCTGGGAGGGGAGGATGGCTGCCTCCCTGCGGGCTACGAACATCCTGCTCCTGGGCGAGGTGGCCCTGTCGGGCATCCTGGAGACCCTCGAACCGGTCCAGGTCGCCGGCGTCATGGCGGCCCTGGTGGTCGGGGACACCCGGGCCACGCCCGACGTGGGCATGCGGATGTCCCTCCCGGGTGAGGAGGCCCTGCGCGAGGTCCTCGCCGTGGCCCGCCAGGTCCAAAGCCTGCAGGAGCGCCACGGGGTCGACCTTCCGGTGTGGGTGAACCCGGTCTTCTCCGGGCTGGCCGAGTACTGGGCCCGGGGAGCCGACTGGGAGCACGTCAAGAACTACCTCGGTGCGGACGAAGGAGACCTGGTCAGGGCCCTGCGTCGCACCCTGGACCTGTGTCGCCAGTTCGCCTTTGCGCCCCACATGCCCGAGAAGATCGCGTCCCTGTGTCGGCAGGCCGAGGGCCTGTTGGATCGCGACGAGATCCACGAGGCCATGGTCTGGGCCGAGTAGTGCGCCGGGCCTACCGGGCTTCCTGAAGGGCCCGGGCGACGTCGACGTCGACCTGGGGCATGGGATACTCCAGGAGGTCCTCGGGGCGTGGCCAGGCCACGCGGTCGTGATCCGGGAAGGAGCGGGGCGGGGGGACGCCTCCGTCCACCAGGGCGCTGGACGCCACCCATTGCGGGACCGGGGGCAGCAGGCGCACCCGGTAGGCCCACAGGCGCAGGGGGCGGCCCGAAGGGAGCCACCCCTGCGCCGTGGCCACGGGTTCCAGCACCTGGACCTGCAGCCCCAATTCCTCACGCAGCTCACGGACCAGGCAGGCGGGCGGACCTTCGCCGGTCTCCAGCTTGCCTCCCGGGAACTCCCACAGACCGGCCTGGGACCTGCCCGGTGCCCTCCGGGCCAATAGGATTCGACCGTTCTTTAGGGTCAGCACGCCAGCGCTGACATGCAGGGTCTCGGAGTCTCGTGGCATGGACATGTCCTCCTGGGGGCGCGGGGCCCCGGGTCCCGCCTGAACCCCAAGTCATCCGGAATGCCCATCTTCGACACTCGAGGCCGGCTCGGCGAAGGATTCCTCGCGCCCTCGATGGAAGTCCTGCGATCGCTGGACAGAAGGACGCCGACAGGGGCGCAGTTCACCGCAGGGGATGCAACTGATTCAAGGATGGCTTTGCAACAGAGAATTCTGGCACCGCTGATACTGCTCGTGTTCGGGCTGCTGGCCCTGGCGCTTCCGGCCGCGGCGAATCAGGATGTGGCCGGCAAGCACCTCCAGAGGGCCCAGGCCCTGCTTCAGAAGAATCTCCTGGCCGAGGCCCAGATGGAACTGCAGCAGGCCATCAACGCGGCTCCCGGGTGGGACCGTCCCTATGCCGACCAGGCCCGTTTCTTCGTCCACGTGAAGAATACGCCCGGGGCGCTCCAGTCCTGGCAGGCGGCCATCCAGAGAGCCCCCAAGAACGCCGGCTACCACAAGGAACTGGCCCTGGTCCTGGAATCCGAGGCAAGGTTCGAGGAGGCGGCGGCCTCGTGGCAAGCCATGGCCCGCCTGCGTCCCAAGGACGTCGAGCCTCTGGCCCGCCAGGCGGTGATCTACCTGGAGCGGGGGAACATGGACCGGGCCCAGGGCCTGCTGGCCGATGCCAGGAAGGTCTCTCCGAAGGACCCCGTCGTGCCCGTCCTGGAGGCCCGTTTCGCCATCGCCCGGAAGGACTACAAGGCGGCCGTGGCCCTGCTGGAACAGGCCCTGCCCGCCCTGGAGGGCGACGCCGAGGCGTCGGGGCAGGCCCAGGCCCTTCTGGACCAGGCTCAGCAGGAGGTCGCCAGTCAGCAACTGCGCATCGCCCTGATGGTCGGCGTCCCCCTGTTGATCCTCGGGGCCGGTGCGGTCACCTACCGCCTCCTGCGCCGCGTGGAGATCAAGCCCCCTCCGACCCGCCTGGACAATTCCTCCAACGCCACGATCTGTCGCTACGTCCTGGATTTCGTGGTCTCCATCACCGGCCTGCCGCGGGCCCTGTGCTGGGTGACCTCCCTGGACGGGCGCAGGATGGAACTGCAGGCCACCGAGTTGATGCGGGCCTCGGATCTCCTGGCCCGGCGTGATCTGAACATGCAGTCCCTGGAGAACTGGCTGAAGGTCCGCGGCGGCAAGCCGTTCCTCTTCAAGGAGGAGTGCCGGGAACTGCGCTTCCTGGACGCCTTCCCCCGCCTGGTCAAGGACCTGGAGGGCGTGGAGATGAACGCCGGGGTCCCCCTGATCTGGAAGGGCCAGTTCCGCGGGTTGCTGCTGTTGGGACGCAGTCGCTCCGCCGGAGGCGGCGATCCGGAACAGCGTTTCCAGAAGAACATCGACCGCGTCCAGGATGTGGCCGAACAAGGAGCCCAAGCCCTGGAGCAACTGCGCCAGAACAACCTGCGCATCTTCGACGTGGAGACCGGCACCTTCAACAAGGCCTGGTTCGACGTGAACCTGGCCGAGGCCGTCCAGTCCAGTCGCACCACACGGGTGCCGCTGAGCCTCTTGATCCTCAGGATGGATGCCTTCGACAGCATCCAGGAACGCCACGGCGAGAAGGTGGCCAGCGAGGTCGTGGTCCAACTCGTGGAAGCCTTGGAGAAGTGCCTCCGAGACGAGAACAAGACCTCCCTGGCCCGCTTGGAGGGCGGTGTCTTCGCCGTCCTGGCCCCCGAGCGCGGTCTGCGCGAGGCTCCCAGCCTGGCCCAGCACCTCAAGGCGGCCGTCGATTCCCTGAAGATTCCCAGGAATCTTCCCCTGCCGACCGGATGCGTGGCCTTCGCCGTCTTCCCCGATCACGCGGACGATGTCAACGCCTTCCGGCGCGTCGCCATGCGCGCCTTCCGCGATGCCGTCTACCTGGAGGGCAATCGGGTCCTGGAAGCCGAACCCGGTGGTGCCTTCGATCCCAACGAGGATCTGGAAATTGGCTTCCGGACCTCGGGTCGCAAGGCCCTGACCGGAGAGTCCGAGGAACCGGCCGCCCAGGCGCCAGCGGAGGCCTCCGCCTATCAGCCCTTCAGCGGCGGGGCGCGCAAGGCCGAGGCCGGGCCGGAGGCCCAGGACGGGGTGGAGGGCGGGATCGCCCCGCTGCGCTCGAGCTATCCGGATTCCATCCCCGCCCCGGCCACCGCTCGCGAGGAATCCCCGGCCCGACGTCAGCCACTGCGGACGATCTCGCGACCCCCCGCTCTCAGCGGCCCCGGGCCTGCAGGGGGGACCTCGGGACTGCGCGAGCGCTCGACCCTGCGCATGTCGGACAGCGAAGCCAGCGCCCGGCCTGCCGAGACTCCGGTTCCCGATGGGGCCTCGGACACCTCGGAACTCGCGGATCTGGGGATCGACCCGTTGACCCAGTTCTGTCTGCAGTCCACGTTCGAAGACCTGGCCGAGTTCGAGGTGCGTTCCGGCCTGGATTCCGGTCAGCCCAGTTCCGTCCTCTACATCCGCCTGGTCAACCTGACCGACCTCAAGGCCAAGGGGCGGGAGGAGTATCTGCGGGGTCGCAAGGATCTGACCGCCCTGCTCCAGGCCTTCCTGCGCGATGAGGTGGATGTTCCCGGCTTGATGGGAGAGGACGACTTCGTCCTGTTGCTGACGGGAATGGACCTGGCGTCGGCGTCCAGCGTGGCCAGTCAGGTCGCCATGACCGTGCGCAATCTCAAGGTGGGGGGGCGCAGCGCCTCCGCTGCGGTCGGCGTGGCCTGTTCGCATCCCGGGCAGGTCGATGGGCCGACCCTGATCCAGCAGGCGCGCACCGCGGCCAGTCGGGGGCCGGGGGTCCATCGCCAGGGGTCGGACTCCTGATGTCCGAGGAACTCTTCGGGGTCGTCCAGGTCGGATTGGGGCTGGCCGGGGCTGGGGCCCTGGTCTGGGCCGGGGCCACGGTGCGGCGGGGGCGTCGCGTGCTGGCCCCCGTCCTGGTTCTCGTGCTCTGCGGTGGAGCCCTGGCGCTGGTCGCCGTCTCCCGGTCCCGAGCCGCCGGAGTGGCGGCCTGCAGCGCCGAGTTGAACCGCCTGGGCTCCGCCCTGGAGTTGTATGCCCAGAGCAACGGCGGTCAGTCCCCTCCGGCCCTGGACTATCTGGTCCCCTTCTACTTCGAGGAGCTTCCCGCCTGTCCGGTGGTCCCTTCCGGGCAGCCCAACCCCTACCAGCAGGGGTATCAGGGCGGGGGAACGGCCTTCACCGTCCTGTGCCGGGGTCGCCACCACCGCGGGCTGGGCGGTTGCGGCAGCGACTTCCCGCGGTTCAGCCCGGAATCGGGGGTGCAGACCGCACCCTGATCCGGTGCCCCTAGGGCGCGGAGGCCGGGTCCTGTCCGGCGTAGTTCCAATTCAGGCCCGTCAGGTGCCCGCCCTTCTCCTTCCACGTGACCGACAGGTCCAGGGCCCTCTGGCGACCGGGAATCCGGTAGTTGCAGGTTCGCGACCAGCCCTCGCTGGAATACCAGCGCCAGGCCTCCTGGAAGGTCGGCGCGGGGCGGCCCGGGGGCAGGGCCGCCCGCAGTTCCTCGACGCCTTGCGTCAGGGATTCCAGGGGCAGGCTCTGGCGAAGGCCTGGCGAGGCCATCGCCAGGTAGATGTCCTTGGCCCTGCCGGTCTGTACCAGCCCCAACAGGCGGACCAGGGCCTGGCGGTCGGCCGGGAGTTCCCGGGCCAGGGGACTCCCCAGGCGCTGGGTCTTGAACATGATGGTCTGGACCCGGTATTTGCCGTCCTGGGGGACCAGCAAGATCGAGGCCAGCACCTCACCCCGGTTGGCCCGGATCCGCCAGAAGCTCTCCAAGAGGTTGCTGCCGAAGCGGTCCATCTCCAGTTGTCCGGTTTCGGGCGACGGGTTGATGCCCACGGTAGGCAGGTCCTGGGGAATCTCGAAGTCCTCCCGGGAAACCTGCTGCACCTCCCGGATGCTCCCCATCGGCGCCGCCAGGTTCTCGACCAGGGCGCTCTGGATGTCCTCGACCTTGGTATCCTTCTGCCGGGCCTGCAACAGGATCTGCTGATGGAACTCCCGGGTCTGGCCGGTCCACAGCATCTGCAGGGCCTCGCGGGCCACCTTCGCGGCCTCGGGGGCCAGGGCCGGAGGGGCGGGGCTCTCGGGTGCCGTCACCGGCGGTGCCGGAGGCGTCGCTCCGGGTGACGTCGAGGACTGGGGGAAGGGGGGCTGAGGCTTGGGCCCGCAGGCGGTCGCCGCCAGGCCCAGGACCAGGAGGAAGAACGCAAGATGGCGCATACGCAAGCTTTCGAGTCGCCGGGCGGGGGAACCTGCCCGCCGCTTCGGGTCGTCTTCGGGGGGATGGATGGCCGCTTCTCGACCACCCCGTTGCTGGCCCTGGCCCGCCGCCATCGTGTGGTCGGAGTCGTGCAATCGCCGCCCCGGAAGGTGTCCCATGGCCTGCTGCTGGACTATGCCCGAGCCGGGGCCGGTCGTGGAAACCTCAAGCGCTTTGCCGCCTTCCTGGGGTGTCCCTTCCTGGCCCTGAGGCGCGGTTCGGTGGCGGGTCTCTCCGGCTTCCTGCGCCGGGTCGGGGCCGACCTTCTGTGTCTGGCCAACTTCCCGACCCTGTTGCCCGCCGAGGTCTTCGAGGTCCCGCGTCTGGGCACCGTCAACCTGCACCTCTCGCGGCTGCCCCGCCACCGGGGGCCCAACCCCTGGCTGTGGATGTTCCACGATGGCGATCCCCACGCGGGCTTCACGGTCCACCAGGTGGACGCCGGCGAGGATACCGGCCCGGTCCTGGGGGTTCGCGAACACGAGGTCCCTCGGGGGATCACGGCCTCGGAACTGGCCGACGGGGTCCTGCCCCAGGCCGCGGACCTGCTGGTGGAGGTGGTGGACGGCCTGGCCGCCGGGGCCCTGGAGCCGCGCCCCCAGACGTCGGCAGAAGGGCTGCGCCGGGCCCGTTTCGTGCCTCCCGGCGAGGCCCTGATCGATTGGGACTCCTGGTCGGCCGAGCGGGTCAGCGCCTTCCTGCGCGGGGCCAGCCTGTGGCACGAGCCCTTCCCACCGCTGCCTGGCCTGGTGCGCGAGTACGGGCCGGCCGTCCTGGGAGACCCCGGAGGCCCCCCGGGGGCGCTGCGCCAGGGGCTGCGGGCGGGGTGGATCGCCTGCCGCGACGGACGGGTGCCCTTCCACCTGCGCCCGGTCCCCCGCGAACTGTTGCGCCTGGCGGTTCCGCTGGCCCTGGGGGCCGGGTTGTGGGCCCTGGCCTGATCAACCCTGGTCCGGCGCCTCCTCCTGGTAGCGCACGACGCGGAACTTGCCGATGGTCGGGAAGTAGGGAGGGGGACTGCTGGCCAGATGGGGGTCGTAGTGGGTCTCGTGCTCGATGCCGGTGGACACCCCCCCGTGGCCGTCGCTGTAGCCCCAGGACTGCTTCCGGGCGACCATGAGGCCCCCGTAGATCCTGAGTCGCCCGGGGGCACGGGTCTGCCATTCCTGAACCTGGAATCCGCCATCGGACCCCTTGGAACCGGCCAGGATTGCGGCATAGATGTCCACGGGCGGGCCCCCCGCCTTGGCGATCGTGGTCGGCAGTTGGACGTTGTAGGCGACAAGTCCCAGGGTATCGCGGTTCCCGGCAGGTTCTTCGCCAACGGGAGTGTCCGCTCGGGTCAGCGAGCCTCCCAGCACGATCTCCTTGCCTGCGCCCAGGTCCACCGCGATGGTGCGTCGCCCCTTGTTGACGCCCTGCAGGCCCTTGATGTTCTGGGTGCAGTAGACCAGGCCGTTGGTCAGGTCCGGCCGGACCTGGAAGGAATCGTCAGGTTTGAGGATCAGGGTGCTGCCGACGGGAACCGGGTTCCCGTCCGGATCGGTGGTAGGGGTGTCCGTCACCTCGATCACCCGGGTCGTGGCCGACCCCTGGCGAATCGTCACGCTGCGGTTGCCGCCCTCTTCAACCGCCAGGGTCATGGCGTCGACGTTCCCCACGATGGTGATTCCCCCGCCGGACTCTTCCGAGCTCACCTCGCCGGTCAGGTAGACGCCCGGGGTTCCGGGTAGGGTCGCACTCCGGCCGAGCGCCGACTGGCACAGGGCGGAGGTGTCGGAGGGGAGCTCGATCCTCTTGGCTCCGGTCAGGAGCGATTCGCGACCTCCGCGATAGATCTTCTGGTAACGCTCGGGCAGGGGGTTCCCCTTGCTGTCCCAGGGGTTGTTGCCGTTGTAATCCACCCCATCATTGGTCGCGTAGGACTCCGCCGTGGTGACTTCACCCTCGAACGTCGGCGGGTGGTCCGTGGTGTAGAAGTTGTTGGGGATGGTCAGCCGGATCCTGTCGTTGCAGTGGAAGGGTCCGTCAAACCGCCAACTCCCTGCTGGGATGCTCAGGTTCGAGTCTCGTCGGTCCTCGAACCACGCGTAGCGGGCGAAGCTCTCCTGTCGGGCCAGGGCCTGGATGGCCCGGTAGGGGATGCCGTCCAGGCTGGCCACCGAGCGGATCTCGTAGACGCGCACCAGGTTGGTTCCGTTGGGAGGGGTCTCGGGGTCGGCCTTCAGGGTGGCCTTCCAGGTCCACGAACCCGCCCGGCCCTCCAGGGTGTGCGAGGCGGCGTTGCCGGGCAGGGGGGTCTCACCGCCGCTGTTCCGTTTCTCCAGGAAGGACAGGGCATGCAGGACTCCTGAGTCGGCGGCCAGGAAGGCTGCGGTCTCCATCCGGTGCCGCCCGGCCGCGCGCATCTCCAAGGGGAGCAGTTCCAGCAGGGCCATGGCCAGGAAGAAGGTGACCATCAGGAAGAAGATGGCCAGGAGCAGGATCGAGCCGCGTCGCTTGTGGTTCATCCGGCGCATGGGAAAGTCCTATCTGGTGGCGTAGTAGGGAATCTGGATCACGGTCTGCAGGCGATAATCCTGGACCTTGTCGTGGCCTCCCGTGCCGCGGACGGTGGTCCGGGTGACCACGGTCATCCGGACGGCGTTGGGCGGCAGGACCCTCAATTCCAGCCAGTCGACGTCACGGGCCAGGACCAGGTCGGGATCCCCTGGATTGTCGGCGTTGGTCGTGACCATCCGGGTGTCGTGCCGATACAGGATCCACTTCTTGCGATAGATGGGCGCCCGGGGGTCGAAGGGGTCGGCCGGGATCGTGTAGACCACCTTGGAGTCCAGAGGGCCGGTCACCCTGGGCTCCTCGTCGTTCTCGGTGAAGACGGCGTCCTGGGCATCGCTGGCCGGGATGGCCTGGGTCAGCCGGGACGAGAGTCGCTGCAGGGTCTGCCGGGCCTTCTGCTGCAGGGCCAGGTGGCCGGATCCGGTCACGTAGGCGGACCGCGACACGTCGTAGATGCGCAGCAGGATCGTGCTCAGCAGCAGGAGCACGGCGCTGCTCACCAGGACCTCGATCAGGGTCAGACCCGGACACCGGTTGGCCCCGCGGGGGGTCACGGCTGTCGGTGGTGGGCGGTCAGCTCCACCTGTCGGCTGCGGTCGCCCTCCATCCACAGGATGGTCACGCGGATTTCGGCGAGGTTGAAGCGGTAGTCGGCGGCCACCGAGGTCTCCCGGAAGACCTGGATGTGGCGCCGGAACCCGGTGTTCGGGGGGAAGTCGTTGGCGTAGGGAGGGGCCTCGAGGTTCGGCAGGGCCTCGAAGGGCAGGCCCGGTGGGTCGTTCAAGGCGAACTCCGCGGGAGGGGGCATGCCGCGGGCGAATGGAAGGTTCCGGGATCGGATGATCTCGATCATCTGGCGGCCGTAGTTGGTGGCCTCGGTCAGCCGGGCGCTGGACTTGCTGGATCGCATTCCATAGGCGAAGGAGGCGAAGACGCCCAGGAGGCCCACCGACAGGACGACAACGGCCAGGGCCACCTCGACCTGGCTGAAGCCCCGAGGCCGCCGGGTGGTGGAACGGGTGGGAAATCCAATCCTGCCTGTCATCCTGGACCCATTATCCAGGATGCTGCCATCCCCGGCAAGCAACAGGCGTCTCATTCCTGGCCGGGCGGCCCCGCGTCCACGGGACGCCGTGGAGGAGAACCTCCTGCGGTTTCGAAGCCGCTCCCTATATCCTGAGAACCGGGGTCTCCCGGGGCCCTGGCAGAGGTCAAGACCCTGTCCAACATCAAGAAGACCTACATCCTGGATACCAGCGTCCTGCTGCATCGCGCCGAATCGCTCTTCTCCTTTGGGGACAACGAGGTGGTCCTGCCCATCGTCGTCCTGGACGAGATCGACAAGTTCAAGCGTGGCACCAATGAGATCAACCGCGCGGCCCGGGTGGTCATCAAGTCCCTGGACCAGGTCCGCGAGCGGGGTGACCTGGACAAGGGCGTCGCCCTGGACAACGGTGGCCAACTGACCATCAACATCAACGACCGGGATGCCATGGAGCTGCTGCCTCCCGGTTTCGAGTCCTCCAACGACAACCGCATCCTGGCCACCGCGCTGGCCATCAAGAAGCGGCGCAAGGGACCGGTGGTCCTGGTCTCCAAGGACATCAACATGCGGGTCAAGGCCCAGGCCCTGGGCCTGCAGGCCGAGGACTACCGCTACGACCAGATCGTCGAACTCGAGGAGATGTACACAGGTCACCGCGACCTGGTGGTGCCCGAGGAGGTCATCAACGATCTCTATCGCGACCGCACGGTTCCCCTGGATCGCCTGGGCGAGTTGCCCCGCCCTCTGGCTCCCAACGAGTTCGTCATGCTGACGGGTGGAGTCTCCTCCTCCCCGACGGCCCTGACCCGCTACCACGAGGCGGGCCGCAGCCTGAATCGCCTGCGCGAGGTGCGCTTCGATCTGTGGGGCATCCGCCCCCTGAACCGCGAGCAGCAGTTCGCCTTCGAGGCCTTGCTGGACGACGAGGTTCAGTTGGTCACCCTGGCCGGCAAGGCGGGAACGGGCAAGACGATCATGGCCATCGCCGCCGGCCTGCAGAAGGTGGTCAACGAGAAGCTCTACCGGCGCCTGGCCATCTATCGGCCGGTGATTCCGATGGGTCGGGACATCGGGTTCCTGCCCGGCAGCGAGCAGGAGAAGCTCTCTCCCTGGATGCAGCCCATCATGGACAACCTGGAGTTCCTGCTCAACGAGCACGGCGGCGGCAAGAAGGGCGGGACCGGACGGACCGACTACCTGATGGACTCCAACCTCCTGGACATCCGGGCCCTGACCTACATCCGCGGGCGCAGCCTGCCCCAGCAGTTCATCATCATCGACGAGGCCCAGAACCTGACGCCGCACGAGGTGAAGACCATCGTGACCCGGGCCGGTGAGGGCACCAAGGTCGTCTTCACCGGCGACCCCTACCAGATCGACCATCCCTACCTGGATTCCACCTCGAACGGTCTGACCCACCTGGTGGAACGCTTCCGCGACCACGCCATCTCGGCCCACGTCACCCTGTCCAAGGGCGAGCGCTCCAAGCTGGCCGAGCTGGCCTCCGTCGTCATGGAGGAATGACCGTTTCACGACCCGCACGGTGCGAGGTGGGGGGGGTAGAGTCCTGAACTGGCAACGTTTCCTTCCTCTGGCCCTGGCGGCCGCCCTGGTGGCCTGCGGTCCCCGCACGGTCCCCGTGGAATCCCCCGTTCCACAGGGACCCGTGCGGCGGGTCCGGTTGGTGACCTGGAACCTGCACAACTTCTTTGACGCCATCGATCACCCCTATGACGACGAGGTGCCCAGCCCCGCCGAGGTCGAGCGGAAGCTGGAAGCCCTGGCCCAGGTCCTGCGCCTCCTGGACGCCGACCTGGTCGCCGTCCAGGAGGTCGAGAACGGGCCCCTCCTGGAGCGCCTGGCCGCCCGGAGCGGCTACGGGCAGGTGGTTCTCCAGGAGGGGAACGATGTCCAGAGGGGCATCGACGTCGGCTTCATGTCCCGGATCCCCCTGCACGGCTTCGTGTCCCACGCCGCCGACCGCCTGCCCCGGACGGCGGGGGTTCCCTC
>CAZQPM010000022.1:0-22047 GCA_964595195.1 uncultured Burkholderiales bacterium
CGTCAAGGGTCCTGGTTCCGGTCGTGAGGCCGCGATCCGTTCGCTTCAGGCCGCTGGCCTGGAGATCACCCTGATCCGCGACGTCACCCCCATCCCGCACAATGGCTGCCGCCCGCCGAAGCGTCGGCGCGTGTAGCACGCCAGGCGGGCGTGGCTGCGCTCCTTGGGGGGCGCCGATTGGTTGGTAGGAGGAAACATCAGTGTCGAGGTATACCGGGCCGGTCTGCAAGTTGTGCCGGCGTGAACAGACCAAGCTGTTCCTGAAGGGCGAGCGCTGCATGTCGCCGCGTTGTCCGATCGACCGTCCGAATGAGCAGCAGCGCCGTAACTATCCCCCTGGCCAGCACGGCCCGGGTCGGCAGCGCAAGATGACCCAGTATGGCATGCAGTTGCGCGAGAAGCAGAAACTGCGTCGGATCTACGGGGTCACCGAGTGTGTCTTCCGGAACTACTTTGCCAAGGCGGCCCGGCAGACGGGTATCGCTGGCGAGAACTTCCTGCGTATCCTGGAGCGCCGTCTGGACAACGTCGTCCATCGCCTGGGCTTTGCGGCCTCTCGGTCCGCCGCTCGGCAACTGGTCGCTCACGGCAACATCATTGTCGATGGTCGGAAGGTGGACATCCCTTCGTTCCTCGTGAAGCCTGGGATGGTCATCGAGGTCAAGGAGAAGCTGGCCAACGGTCCGATGGTGCAGGAGTCCTTGCAGCGGGCTCGGGTCGGCCACGTGCCGGTGTGGCTGGAACTGGATGTCCAGGTCGCGCGCGGCAAGGTGGTGGCGTTGCCCAGTCGCGGCGAGATCGACACGGCGGTGGACGAGAAGGTCATCGTCGAGTTCTACTCCCGGATGGGCGGCTAGTCCGGTCCGGATCCGAGGGCCCCGCGCCGCTGGCCGCCCGTGGTGGTGGTTGGCGGCGCCGGGTGCTTCCCCGGGTACCAGATTCGAGGTGAAGTCAATATGGAATCGATTCTAACCGGACTTGAGCCTGTCTTCGAGACTGCCGTCCCGGCCATCCGTTCGGTGGGCGACAATAAGTTCGTGGTCGAACCGCTGGAGCGCGGGTATGGGATCACCCTGGGCAATTCGCTGCGGCGGATCCTGCTGTCCTCGTTGACCGGGGCGGCCGTGACGCACCTGCGGATTGACGGTGTCCTGCACGAGTTCTCGACCATCTCGGGAGTGGTCGAGGATACGACCGAGATCATCCTGAACCTCAAGAAGCTCCGCCTTCGTCTGATGACGGACAAGCGCAAGCTTCTGCGTTTGGAGGCCTCCGGCCCCGGAGTCGTCACGGCTGCGGACATCATGTCCGATCCCGAGGTGGACATCCTGAACCCGGACCTGGTCATCGCTCATCTGAGCACCAAGGATTCCCGGTTGGGCATCGACCTCCACGTGGCCACGGGTACCGGGTACGTGCCGGGTGAGAGGCAGTACCTGGCGGATCAGAGCATCGGGGTGATCCCGATCGACTCGATCTTCAGTCCCGTGCTGAAAGTCCAC
This sequence comes from uncultured Burkholderiales bacterium, assembly GCA_964595195.1. Lineage (GTDB taxonomy): Bacteria > Vulcanimicrobiota > Xenobia > Xenobiales > Xenobiaceae > CAZQPM01. Next base: position 1,503 of record CAZQPM010000022.1, read on the forward strand.
TACGAGGTGCAGGACACTCGGGTCGGCCAGCGGACCGATTATGATCGGCTGGTCATGGAGGTCTGCACCGACGGGAGCCTGCGGCCGTATGAAGCGGTCGCGAAGGCGGCCCGACTGCTCCAGGATCATCTGGTCCTCTTCACGGACCTTCAGGCTCCGGTCGAAGGACCGGTTCTGGAGGATGCGCCTACCGGCGGGCAGGATGGGACGGCCATCGAGGATCTCAAGCTGTCGGTGCGTTCCCTCAACTGCCTGAAGCGTGCCGGGATCCACTTCATCGGACAACTCCTCAACTACAGTGAGGAGGACGTGATGAAGTTGAAGAACTTCGGGCAGAAGTCCTTGGACGAGATCAAGGAGAAGCTGGCTCAGCGGAACCTGTCGCTGCGGCCCAGCACGCCCGAGTAGATCATCTCCCGAGCGGGTCGGCCTGGCCTGCCCGCACCGGGTTCTAGAATGGAAATTGAGGAGAAACTCCGATGAGGCACAAAGTTCGTAGCCGGACCCTCGGACGGCAGACGGGTCACCGCCTGGCCATGCTGCGGAACCTGGCCACTTCGCTTCTGCGCCACCAGCGGATCACCACTACGGCGACGCGGGCCCGCGAGGTCTCCCGCTTGGCTGAGGAGATGATCTCGTTGGCACGCAAGGCTCACCAGGCGTCCGATGCAGGTGAGCGCCTGGCCTTCAAGCGCCGGGTCTTCCGGGTCGTCAACGACCGGGCGGTGGCCCAGGAGCTGTTTGATGTCCTGGCTCCCCGTTACGTGGAGCGCCACAACGCGGCCAAGAGCGGTGGATACACCAGGATCCTTCGCGTGGGCTTCCGGAAGGGTGATGGGGCGCCGATGGCCCTCATCGAGCTGGTCCAGGAATAGGGACCGTCCTGCGGTCGGTCGTATCAGAGCGCCTCGAGCCTGGGCTCGGGGCGTTCTTCGTGTTCGCGCCTGCGGGCCATCACGCTGGAGAGGTCTGGAGCGGCAGATGATCCAGATTCAGTCCCTGGTCCATCGGTTCGGTGAGGATCCGGGGACCACGCCCGTGTTGAAGGGGATCGACCTGGTTCTCCGGGAGGGGGAGTTCGTGGCGCTCCTCGGTCCGAACGGTTGCGGCAAGACCACGCTGGGCAAGCATCTCAACGCGCTACTCCTGCCGACCTCCGGGGAAGTCCGCGTCGACGGCATGCTGACCTGTGATGCCGCGAACCTCTGGGAGATCCGGCGCCGGGTCGGAATGGTGTTCCAGGATCCCGACCGGCAGATGGTGGCCTCGGTGGTTGAGGAAGAGGTGGCCTTCGGGCCGGAGAATCTGGGGGTTCCCCCCGACGAGATCCGCCAACGGGTGGCCTGGGCCCTGGAGGCCCTGGGGTTGGAACCGCTGCGGCGATCTGAGCCGCATCTGCTTTCGGGTGGACAGAAGCAGAGGGTGGCCATCGCCAGCGTCCTGGTGATGGAGCCCCGCTACCTGGTCATGGACGAGCCCACCGCCATGCTGGATCCGGTCGGGCGCCAGGAGGTTCTGCGGGCCGTCCGGTCCCTGTGGAAGGACCTGGGTCTGGCCGTTCTCTACGTGACCCATCACATGGAGGAGGTCCTGGGGGCGGACCGGGTCGTGGTCATGGGTGAGGGCCAGGTCGTCCTGGAGGGGACCCCGGCCGAGGTCTTCTCCCGAGCCGACGAGGTTCGCGCCCTGGGACTGGACCTCCCGGCGCACCTGGAACTGGCTCGTCGCCTGCGGTTGGCCGGGGTTGGCCTGCCCCAGGGCCTGCTCAGCGAGGAGCAACTGTCTGAAGCCCTTCTACAGGCGTGGAGGACAGGTTCTTGAACGGCGCGTTGATCGACGTCCGCGACCTGGTCCACGTGTATCTGCCTGGGACTCCTTTCGAGCGGCGGGCCTTGGATGGACTGAGCATGCAGGTCCTGGCGGGCGAGGCGGTGGGCCTGGCGGGGGCCAGCGGCAGCGGCAAGTCCACCCTGGCCCAGCACCTGAACGGTCTGTTGCGTCCGACCAGCGGCCAGGTGCGCGTCGGCGGGGTCGAGATTCCGCGTCGGGGCGGGGACCTGGGAGTGGTCCGGGCCATGGTCGGCCTGCTGTTCCAGTTTCCCGAGCAGCAGTTGTTCGACGAGACGGTGGCCCTGGACGTGGGTTTCGGTCCCCGGAACCTGGGCCTGGACGGCGAGCAGGTCCGCGAGCGCGTCGAGGAGGCCTTGGAACTGGTCGGCCTGCCTTTCGCGCGTTTTGCCGGACGTTCGCCCTTCTCCCTGTCAGGAGGCGAGCGCAGGCGGGCCGCCCTGGCCGGGGTGCTGGCCATGAGGCCGCGGTGTCTGGTCCTCGACGAGCCGACCGCAGGTCTGGATCCTCGGAGCGCGGCGGATCTGTTGAACCTGCTGGCGCGACTGAGGCGCGAGCAGGGCTTGAGCCTGGTGGTCATCTCGCATCGCATGGAGGATCTGGCCTGCCTGGTCGACCGCCTGGTCGTCCTGGCCCAGGGACGGATCGCGGCCGACGCTCCCCTGCGCGAACTGCTGGGGCAACCCCGCTGGATGGCCGCGCAGCACCTGGAATCTCCGGCCTTGAGTCGCCTGGCCGCGCGCCTGGACGAGGGGGGGCTGAAGCTTGACCCCCTGCCCCTGACCCTGGACGAAGCCGAGCACTCCCTGCGGACCGCCCTGGGCCTCGTGGAGGCTTCTCACCGGGCCGAGGTCGGGTCGCCCGACCGAGGGGCCGGCGTCCATTCCTGAAGGCGCCGTCCTCCCAGGAACCGGGTGGAGAACCAGCCGGAGTCCAGTTCGTCCTCGGTGACCCCGCGGCTGGAGGAGGCGTGCAGGAAGCGACCCTGGCCCGCGTAGATGCCCACATGTGAGGGGCCGGGCAGGTCTGTCGTGAAGAAGACCAGGTCCCCGGCCTCCAGTTCGTTCCGGTCCAGGGGGAGGGTGGCCTGGAACTGTTCGTCGGCCAGGCGAGGCAGGGGGTGACCGGCCATGCGGAAGACCTCCTGGACGAACCCCGAACAGTCCAGGGCGTCGGGAGAGCAACCGCCGAAGCGGTAGGGCGCGCCCTGCAGGCTGCGAGCCAGCTCCAGGACCCTCGCGCGGGGCTGGGGCGACGCCGCGGGAAGCAGGACGGCCGCACCCGGGACCCAGCCCCGACGCCCGTCGGGCAGCGTGACGGCCAGCCAGGCTGGGGGAACCCAGGCCTGGGGGGGGCGAGGCAGCAGCAGTTCCTGGTCCGCCCGCAGGTCGTCTCCCGTCAGACCGTTGAGCCGGCGCAGGTCCGGCAGGTCGACCTCGAAGCGCTGGGACAGGGCCCAGAGCGTCTCGCCCCGGCGCACGCGGTGGCGCGCCCAGCCGCCCGGAGGGGCAGGGATCCGCAGGCAGACCGGGGTCTCGGGGCCCTGCAGTTCGGGGTTGGCCTGCGCCAGCCGGTCGGGGCTCAGCCCATAGGCCCTGGCCACTTCCTCCAGTGGAGGAGTGCCGTCCCAGGGGCGCAGGAGGTCCGGGCCATCGGAGGCCACCGTCGGAAGGGCCGCCAGAAGGACCAGGATCATTGCCACCAGGAATCTCATGCTCGGCCACCTTTTCGTGGGATGCGCCCGGCTCCCGGCCCGGGCAGGGCTCGGACGGTCCAGGTCGACCGGGTGAGGTATATTCAACCCTTACGGGGGATTTACTTTTCGGGTCTTGTCGGTATATGGAAACCAAAGAATGGGTTTCAGCCCTTTTTCAGGGGCAGCACCCGGGAGTATGGGAGGACTGAACTGTGGACTTCTTGAAGCGCGTCGGATCCGCTGTTGTCGGTGGTGTGGCCGGTCTGGTCGTCGGAGGTCCCGTCGGGGCCGTCGTGGGCGCCGGTGCGGGCTTCTTCTCCAAGGAGATCGGCAACGGTGTCAAGAAGGTCTTCGGGACCGCGACCGGTGGCGGCGTGGCCGGAACGGTCCTGGGCGGCGTCGCCGGCTTTGCCCTGGGTGGGCCGATCGGCATGATGATCGGTGGCAGCCTGGGTGGCAGCATCGGCGGCATGGTCGGTGCCAAGAACCAGGCCCAGACCCTGCAAGAGCAGCAGAACCAGCAGATGATGATGATGATGCAGTCCACCATGGGTGGCTACGGCACGGGCTCTGCTGGTATGGCCAACGGGATGGGCTATCCCAACGCCACGGGTGACTTCAGCGCGATGTACGCCCAGATGAACGCCCAGAGCCAGGCCGCCAGCATGGGCTTCATGTCGAACTACATGACGTCGATGGGCCTGGACCCCGGCACGTTGTCCTCGATGGGCTTCGGCACCTCGACCGCCGTCGCCGGAGGGTACTACCCCGGCTACGGCTACCCGCCGATGTTCATCGGTCAGGGCTCGACGGCCACGGTCAACGGCAACCAGCAGGTGATCAGTGGACCCCAGCAGTGGTACGGGCCGATCCAGCAGCCGCAGCAGCCGGTCGTGGGCCAGGTGCAGGACGGCAAGGGCACCCTGGGCAACGACACCCTGAACCAGACCGGGGGTGCCGGTGGGGATACCCAGACCCTCAGCGGCAGCCTGGGCAACGACACCCTGAACCAGACCGGTGCGGCCGGCGACGACAAGCAGACCGCCAAGGGCGGCTGGGGTAGCGACACCATCAACCAGGAGGGTGGCGCCGGCAACGACACCGAGATCGCCGAAGGCGGCCTGGGCAAGGACACGATCAACCAGGATGGCGGGGCTGGCAACGACGCCCTGACCGCCGAGGGCGGCTGGGGTGACGACACGATCAACCAGGATGGCGGCGCCGGCAACGACACCGTCAACGCCAAGGGTGGCCTGGGCAACGACACCATCAACGTGAACGCCGGTGCCGGCAACGACACCGTCAACATCGAGGGTGGGGCCGGCAAGGACACCATCAACTACACCGTCGGCGCTGGCAACGACAAGGTCCAGATCAGCGGCGGCAGTGGCAGCGATGCGGCGACCATCAAGGCCCCTGCGGGCTCGAACTTCACGGTGGTGGATGCCAACGGCAAGGTCCTCTTCCAGCAGGGCACGGGTGGCTCGACCATCACCGTCAACAACGTCGAGAACCTGAACGTGGTGGATGCCAACGGCAAGTCGCTGTTCAGTGCCAAGCAGTTCCCGGGTCTGTTCGGTGGACCCATTTACTACGTGTAGTCTGGCAGCCCTGACCCTTCGTGGGTCCTGACAGGCCGCGGCCGGCAACCGGTCGCGGCCTGTCCGTCTTCTGGACTCCTGCGGAGGAACCCGACGGCCTCCCGGGAACCATCCAGCATGTTCTCCGAGACACGTTTCGCCTTCCTGGGCAGTGGGATGATGGCCGAGGCCATTCTCCAAGGGCTCCTGAATCAAGGCCTGGTGCGTCCGGACCAGGTCGTCTGCGCCGATCCCCAGGCTCGCCGCCGGGCGGACCTCAACTCTCGCTACGGCGTCGCGGGTACGGCGCACAACGCCCAGGCCGTCGAGGAAGCGGGTGTCGTGGTCCTGTCGGTCAAGCCCCAGGTGCTGCCCAAGGTGCTGGCCGGACTTCAGGGTCATCTGCTTCCTGACCAACTGGTCCTGAGCATCGTGGCGGGGGCCAACCTGCAGACCCTGTCCGCCGGCCTGCAGCATCGCCGCATCGTGCGGGTCATGCCGAATACTCCGGCCCGTATCGGCCAGGGGATGAGCGTCTGGACGTCGACTCCCGAGGTGCGGGAGGCCGATCTGGAGCAGGTGCGCTGCATCCTTCAGGCCCTGGGCCGGGAGATCTTCGTCTCCAACGAGGACGAACTGGACATGGCGACGGCTCTGTCCGGCACCGGCCCCGCCTACGTCTTCCTGTTCATGGAGGCCCTGGTGGACGCAGGGGTCCACCTGGGCTTCTCGCGCCAGGTCGCTCGCGAGTTGGTCTTGCAGACGGTGCGGGGTTCCGTCGAGTTTGCCCTGCAGTCACCAGCCCACCTGGCCGAGTTGCGCAACCAGGTGACCTCGCCCGGGGGGACGTCGGCCGAGGCCCTGTATCAGATGGAGAAGGGCTCGCTCCGGACGATCCTCTCCAAGGCCGTCTTCGCGGCCTACAAGCGTTCTCGGGCCCTGAGCCGGCTTTCCCAGGGCCAGACAACGGGGTAAGCTCCCATCGAACTGCTGCGCAACCTCACCCTGGGGCAGTACGTCCCGGGGGATTCACCCCTGCACCGCCTGGATCCGCGGGTCAAGCTGGTCCTGACCGGTGTGGCCATGGTCTGCCTCTTCCTGATGCAGCGCCTGGAACTGCTGGCGCTCACGGGGGGCATCGTCCTGGCCCTGGGCCTGGCTGCGCGCCTGCCCGGGGGGTATCTTCTTCGGGGCTTGCGTCTGGTCTGGGTCCTGGCTTTGCTGACCTTCGTCTTCAACGCCACCCTGACACCGGGTCGTCCGCTGTCCGGTCTGGAGGGTCTGCCCCTGACCTGGGAGGGCCTGTGGCGCGGGGGTGGCATGGCCCTGCGCCTCTTCCTGCTGGTCCTGGCCACGTCGCTGCTGTCGTTGACGACGTCTCCGATCCTTCTGACCGACGCTGTCGAGAAACTCCTGGCGCCCTTCGCTCGGCTGGGGATTCCCTCCCACGAACTGGCGATGGTCTCCACCATCGCCCTGCGCTTCGTGCCGACCCTGGCCTTGGAGACCGAGCGCATCATGAAGGCCCAGGCAGCCCGGGGAGCCTGCCTGGATCGGGGGAACCCCGTGGTCCGCGCCCGGGCCCTGGTTCCGGTGCTGGTGCCCTTGTTCGTCAGCGCGTTTCGTCACGCCGAGGACCTGGCCGTGGCCATGGAGGCCCGATGCTATCGAGGCGGGGAGGGGCGCACCCGTTTGCGGGAACTGCGCTTCACGTCCGCGGACCTCTGGGCGACGGCCATCGGCCTGACCTTCCTGGTCGGCCTGGTCGCGTTGGATCGCTGGGTGCGTGGCCTTGGGTGAGGCCCGGCGTGTCTTCAGGCTGACCCTGCAGTACGAGGGTACGGCCTACGCTGGCTTCCAGAGGCAAGCGCAGGCGGGCCTTCCCAGCATCCAGGCGACGGTGGAAGCGGCCCTGTCGCGCCTGTTGGACCACCCCGTGGCCATCCTGGGCGCAGGGAGGACGGACGCCGGAGTGCATGCCACCGGCCAGGTCGTCTCCGTGCTGACCACCGCCGACCGTTCGCCCGGGGTCCTGGTTCGCGGCACCAACGCTCTGCTGCCCGATGACATCCGCGTCCTCGAGGCTGCCGCGGCTCCCCGTGGCTTCCATCCCCGCTTCTCGGCCCGTTCGCGGACCTACGAGTATCTGCTGTCGACCTCCCCGCAGCCGGACGCCCTGTGGCGGCGTCGGGTCTGGCGGGTGCGTGGCCCCCTGGACCTGGAGCGGATGCGGCAGGCGGGAAGGCTGCTGTTGGGCCGGCACGATTTCTCGACCTACTGCGCGCAGGTTTCCAAGCGCGAGTCTCGGTTTCGGAACCTGCTGGACTGCCAGGTGGAACCCTGGGAGGCGGACCTGCCTGGCCCCTGGCGGAACCTGGATGGCCTGGTCGTGGTCCGGGTTCGGGCCAATGCCTTCCTGCGTCGCATGGTGCGCATGCTGACCGCTTCCCTCGTCCAGGTGGGGCAGCGGCGCTGGGAGCCCGAGGAGCCCGCTCGACGCCTGGCGCTGCGTGATTCCGGAGCGGCTCCTCCGCCGGCGCCACCCTGGGGATTGTACCTGGTCGCGGTCGAGTATCCCTGAATCCGCAGGACTCCGGGCCCTCTGGCAAGAAGCCTGCCGGACTCCGGGAGCCCTTCGGGGTCTCCTGCATGGGAGGTCTGGCATGGCGAACGATCTCGAGAACGCGCTCGTCGAGGCTGGCGAGAAGCTGGGGCTGGCGATGCAGCAGGCCCCTGAAGGGGAGAAGGAGGTCCTGCGGACCATGAAGGCCCGTCTGGACGAGTGGGCCACGACCCAGGAGGCCAAGGGCGAGCAGGCGATCGACCGTTCGGCTTTCTTCGCGGCGGGCATCATCGCTCACGAGCAACTGCACAGCTCGGCCCTGATCCAGGCCGCGACGGAGTATATCGACAAGGATTTCATGTTCTGCCGGAGTCGTCAGAAGGTCTGACCCGTTCGGGCCGGAGTCCTCTGGCAGGCCCCGGGGTCGACCCCGGGGCCTGCCGCGATCCTCGGGCCTGTTCGGTGAAGCCCGCCGAGAACCCGAGAATCCGGAGCTCTTCCCTGTTTGGGAGGAATCTTCCTCAAGACAAGTGAAATCTTCAACACGGGGCCCGGTCGCCCGTGCCTGGCGCGGGATCGCTCTGCGCGACTCTGCAGGTGCCCCAACCTTCCACCCTCCCCTGCACCATGCCGGGGGAAACACCTCGAGAGGTCGGGTATGCAGGGAGCCGTCGATCCCATTCAGGTGCGCGGGTCTCGTCACGGGATCCTGGTGAGCGTCCGCGAGGACGTCGACTTCCCGCTGGCCCTGGACGCCCTGCGCGCGCGCCTGGGCCAGGAGGGTGGCTTCTACGCGGGCAGCGGGGTCTCGCTGGATTTCGGGTGGCGCGAGGTCACAGCCTCCGACCTGGACCTGTTGGAAGGCCTCCTGGCCGAGCGGGGGGTCCGCCTGCTGGGAATCATCAGCACCTCGCTGACCACTCGAGCCCTGGCCGAGAGTCGGGGGCACAAGACCATCATCGGCCGTCTGGGTCTGTCCCAGCATCAGGGGCGGGCCATACGCCGCGAGGCCACGGTCCGGCGGGCCGAGCCCGAGGCGGCCCTGGAAGCACCGGTTGAGGCCGCGCCCCCACCGAGTGACCCCACCCTGATGGTGCGCCGCACCCTGCGGTCGGGACAGACGATCCGCTATGCGGGGAACGTCGTGGTCATGGGAGACGTGAACCCCGGGGCCAGCATCGAGGCGGAAGGAGACGTCGTCGTGCTGGGCAGCCTGCGAGGTCAGGCCCATGCCGGCGTCGGGGGGCGCGAGGATGCCGTCGTGGTGGCCCTGGGCATGCTGGCGACCCAGTTGCGCATCGGTGAGCATATCTGGGTGGGCGATGAGGATCGGCGCAAGAAGCGCGAATCCGCCCCGATGCGGGCCTCCGTGGCCCGAGGACAGATCCTGGTGGAGCCCTTCTCCGCCTGAGACCTCCCGAGGTCGCCTTGGGAGCTTTGCGAAAGGTCGTGATAGCGTGGGCAAGGTCGTGGTCATCACTTCTGGTAAGGGCGGTGTCGGCAAGACGACCTGTACAGCCAACCTGGGGGCCGGACTGGCCCTGGAGGGTCGGTCGGTCGTTCTGGTTGACGGTGACATCGGACTGCGGAATCTGGACCTGGTCATGGGCCTGGAGAACCGGATCGTCTTCGATCTGGTCGACGTGATCGAGAAGAAGTGCCGAACCTATCGGCAGGCCCTGATCAAGGACAAGCGCTTCGACAACCTGCACCTGTTGCCGGCGGCCCAGAGTCGGGACAAGGATGCCGTGTCCCCCGAGCAGATGAAGGCCCTGTGTCACGATCTGAAGCAGGAGTTCGACTTCGTGCTCATCGACTCGCCGGCAGGGATCGAGCACGGCTTCCGCAACGCCGTGGCCGGGGCCGACGAAGCCATCGTGGTGACCAACCCCGAGGTCTCGGCCATCCGGGATGCCGACCGGATCGTGGGCCTGCTGGAGGCCCAGGAGAAGTACAACCCGCGCCTGGTCATCAACCGCTTCAAGTCCGACATGGCGCGGCGGGGCCAGATGCTGTCGATCGAGGACGTCAAGGAGATCCTGGGTATCGAGTTGTTGGGCATCGTCCCCGAGGACGAGGGCATCCTGAGCGCCTCGAACAAGGGGCAACCGGCCGTGATGGACCGGGCCTCTCGGGCGGGGGAAGCCTATCGGCAGATCATCCAGCGTCTGGTGGATCCCGAGGCGGTCGCCGTGGTCGCACCCCAGGCGGAGACCTGGATGGACCGCCTGCGTCGCGTGTTCACCGTCAGCGTCGGCAGTTCCGGGGCCCACTAAGGAGTCGGCAGATGTTTGATTTCTTCTCGTTCTTCAACCGGATCTTCGGAGGTCAGCGCGAGGATACGCGCAGCGCTGCGCGCGACCGCCTGCGCCTGGTCCTGGTCAGCGACCGGGCCACCGTGGCGCCCCACTTGATGGAGTCCCTGCGCAACGAGTTGATCGAGGTGATCTCCCGCTATATGGAAATCGACACCTCGACCATGCAGATGGGACTGGAACGACACCAGGGAGCCATGGCCCTGGCGGCCAACATCCCCGTGCGCAGTGTCCACCGTTCGTCGGCCGAGATGGCTGCCGTCTCCCTGGCTCCACCGCCCGGTGCGCGCACCCGACCGACCCGGAAGCCCGAGGCCGCGCCGTGTCCGAGCGTCACGGAGGGGGCCGGATCCGAGGCCCGGTCCCCCCAGGCCGAGGTGACGGCCTTGCGGGTGGATCCCGGCACCGAGGCCCTGCCGCAGGACCCTGGGGGCGGCGCCGAGGTCGCGGCCCGGACCGAGGCCTCCCGCCTGTCGGTCAAGCGTCGGGCCCGCCGGCACAAACGCAAGGTCTAGAGGCCGCCGGTCCCGGAGCGGGTGGACACGGCCGGCAGCGTGAAGTGCCGGCCCAGTTGAGGGCCCCTCTGCGTCTGGTAGTGTGAGCCCATGCCGACGCCGTAGATCCGTTCTGGCGTCTTGATCAGGTGTTCGAAGACCATCTTGCAGATCGGCTGGCCGTGGCGGAAGAGCACGTCTTCGTGCGTGTCCAATTCCAGGACGGCGGGGGTTCCAGCCACTTCTCCGGCCTGACCGTAGCCGAAGCCGGGGTCGAAGAATCCGGCGTAGTGCGAGCGGTACTCGCCGGAATGGATGTCGTAGGCCACCATCTCGACGGCAAAGAGGGGGGGCACCCGCAGGAACTCGCGGGTGGACAGGATGTAGAAGCCGTTCTTGCGCAGCAGGACCTCGCCCTGCCGGGCCCGCAGGGGCTGGAAGTAGAGCGCTCCGTCGCAGGCCTGGGGCGTGGTGAGGTCTACCGGATCCGGACAGGGAATGGCCTCATAGCCCACGATTTCCTGGCGCAGGTCCACGGTCAGCAGCAGTCCCGAGTCCAGGACCGGTTCGTCGGGGTGGCCCTGGCCGTCGTAGACCAGGCCCATCTGCCGGTGGGCCATCTCCAACTCCAGGTCGGCCAGGCGGTTCTCGCCGCTCAGGAAGCGGGCCTGATTCAGGGTGTTCCCGGCCTGCACCCGCAGGGCCCAGGAGCGGGGGGTGACCATCACGTAGACGCGGCCCCGGTAGCCGGCCGGGACCTTGTCGAAGCGGGGGAGCCCGTCCACCAGGGTCCGGGCCCAGACGTTCATCCGACCCGTCGAACTCTTGTTGTTCGTGTAGGCGTGGACGCCTGGAGGCAGGCTCAGCTCCTCGGCCACCTCGATCACGTAGGTCTGGTCGAGCTCCAACACCGTCGGGCGGGAGAGATCCAGGTCCTCCACCCCGTACTCCTGGAGGGCCCGGTCGATCGGCTCGTCCCGCAGGGGCAGGAAGGCGGCCCGGACCCTCCAGGCCCGGTGCCCCAGGCGCAGGTCCAGGCTGGCCGGTTGGATGTTCTCGGGAGGGACCGGGGTCTCGGCCCGGATATGGCCTCCCTCCAGGAATCTCTCGATGATCTGGCTGGGGATTGCGCCGGCCTGCCTCATGGGTTCTGGGTCCTTTCCTGTCGACGCCGGCCGCTTCGCCCAGGGTCGGACTTTCCCTGGAGGCAGGACCGGGTCGGGTCCAGGGAGTAGAACGCTCCTCCCTGGAGGCTCCGTTGCGTCCCTGGTGGCACCGCCTGGATTTCACCCTGATGCTCTGCACCGCCTTTCTGGCTGTGCTGGGCTTGGTGTTGATCTACAGCGCGACCGGTCAGATCGGCCCGGGAACCGAGGTCAACCGCCAGGCCCTGATGCTGGCCGCGGGAGGCGTGGCCCTGGTGGTCTTCACCATGGTCGACTACCGGGCGTGGTGGCGTCTGGCCCCCTGGCTGTACCTCTTGCTGGTCGGCCTTCTGGTGGCGGTGCTGGCGATGGGAACCGCTGCCAAGGGCGCCCAGCGCTGGCTCGATCTGGGGCCTTTGGGGGCCTTTCAGCCTTCGGAGCCGGCCAAGTTGCTGCTGATCCTGACCCTGGCCCGGGTGCTGGCGGGATCGCAAGACGAGGAGGAGGAGCCTGCAGGGCCCCGATTCGTCAGGTCCCTTGTCATGATGGGGATCCCCATGCTGCTGGTGATGCTGCAGCCCGACCTGGGTACGGCCATCGCCACGGCCTGTCTGGGGATGGCCATGATGTACGTGGCCGGCATCCCCCGGACCTGGTTGCTGGGCCTGGTGGCCGGCGGCCTGGCGGTCCTTCCCTTCGTCCTGCACGACTACCAGCGCGAACGCCTGCTGGTCTTCATGAATCCCGAGGCGGACCCCACCGGGTCCGGATGGAACATCCTGCAGTCGCGGATCGCCATCGGTTCCGGCGGGGTCTGGGGCCAGGGACTCTTCCAGGGGACCCAGAACCAACTGGACTTCGTGCCCGAGCACCATACCGACTTCATCTTCACGGTGCTGGCCGAGGAATTGGGGCTGGTCGGCTGTCTGGCGGTCCTATGCTTCCTGGCCTACCTGGTCGGTCAGGCCCTGCGCACCGCAGAGGCCACCCGGAATCGCTATGGAAGCTACCTGGCCGTCGGGATTGGGACGCTCTTCGCGGTGCACGCCCTGGTCAACGTGGGGATGACGCTGGGCCTGACCCCTGTGGTCGGCATCCCTTTGCCCTTCTTGAGTTACGGTGGTAGCGCGGCGGTCACCAACCTGGCCGCGCTGGGAATCCTGAACAGCCTGTGGTTGCGGCGCCCGCGGGCGCCCGACTGAATCCTGGAGGTCTAGCCATGTCGATCCGATCCGCCATCCGCGCCCCGCGCGGCACGACGCTTTCCTGCAAGGGCTGGCAGCAGGAGGCGGCCCTGCGCATGCTGATGAACAATCTGGACCCGGAGGTCGCCGAGAACCCCGACGAACTGGTCGTCTACGGTGGCACGGGCCGGGCCGCCCGGAACTGGGAGTGCTATGAGGCGATCGTGCGCAGCCTGCGGGACCTGGAAGGGGATGAGACCCTCCTGGTCCAGTCCGGCAAGCCGGTCGGGATCCTCAAGACGCATCCCCGGGCGCCCCGGGTCCTGATCGCCAACTCGAACCTGGTGCCGGCCTGGGCCACCTGGGAGAAGTTCCGGGAGTTCGAGGCCGCGGGCCTCACCATGTACGGACAGATGACGGCCGGCTCGTGGATCTACATCGGCACCCAGGGCATCCTGCAGGGCACCTACGAGACCTTGGCCGAACTGGCCCGACAGCACTTCGATGGAACCCTGCGGGGCCGGCTGGTCCTCACCGCCGGCCTGGGTGGCATGGGAGGGGCCCAACCCCTGGCGGTGACCCTGAACGGCGGAGTGGGCTTGGTGGCCGAGGTCGACCCCGAACGGGCCCGGCGCCGGGTGGAGGGGGCCTATTGTGACCGCTCGACCGCCGACCTGGACCAGGCCCTGGCCTGGGTCCGGGAAGCGCTGGACTCGAGGCAGGCCCTGTCCGTCGGGGTGGTGGCCAACGCGGCCGAGGTCTTCCCGGAACTCTTGAGACGAGGGATCCTTCCGGACGTGGTGACCGACCAGACCAGCGCCCACGACATGCTGGGGGGCTATGTGCCGCACGGGATGCCCTATCCCCAGGCTCTGGAACTGCGCCATCGGGATCCCGAGGAATACCAGCGCTTGGCCTGTCGGTCGGTGGCGCTGCACGTGCAGGCCATGCTGGACTTCCAGAAGGCCGGCTCGGTGGTCTTCGACTACGGCAACAACATCCGGGCCCAGGCCGAGAAGGCCGGTGTCCGGGGCGCCTTCGCCTTCCCGGGTTTCGTGCCGGCCTACATCCGCCCCCTCTTCTGCGAGGGCAAGGGGCCCTTCCGCTGGGCCGTGCTCAGCGGAGACCCCGCAGATCTGGCCCGCACCGACCGGGCGGTCCTGGAGACGTTCCCCGAGGACGAGGCCCTGGCCCGCTGGATCCGCCACGCCGGCGAGAGGGTCAAGGGGCAGGGCCTGCCGGCCCGGATCTGCTGGTTGGGTTATGGGGAGCGGGCGAAGCTGGGCCGGGTCTTCAACGACCTGGTCGCTCGGGGCGAGGTTTCGGCGCCCATCGTGATCGGCAGGGACCACCTGGACGCCGGCTCCGTGGCCTCTCCGAACCGGGAGACCGAGGCCATGCGAGACGGCTCGGATGCCATCGGCGACTGGCCGATCCTGAACGCCCTGGCGAATGCCTCCTCCGGGGCCACCTGGGTCTCCTTCCATCACGGTGGGGGCGTCGGGATCGGCTACTCGCTGCACGCCGGGATGGTCGTGGTGGCCGACGGGACCGCCGATGCGGCCGAGAGGCTGGCCTGCGTGCTGACCACCGACCCCGGCATGGGGGTCCTGCGCCACGCGGACGCCGGCTACGAGCGCGCCATCCAGGTGGCCCGGGAACGCGGGGTGCGGGTGCCGATGCTGGAGTCCTGAAGCTCCCCCGGAGGCGGGCCGAGGCGCTCGGGGGGGCCTCGGCTCGCGGGAAGCGGGGAGACTAGGGTCGGAGGTTCAGGCCGTTCTGGAGGCCGGGATAGCCTCCGCTCCAGCGGGGATAGTAGGACGGGCAGCCCAGGTCCTGGTGGAGGCTGGGGGTCGTGTAGCAGTAGAGGGCCCAGTAGGGCTTGCCCGCAGCGCTCTTGTAGACGGCGTAGAGGTAGGAGTAGGCCCGGGTGCCCTCCAATGGGCACCGGGGGGTCCGGGTGACGTAGCGCCGGAGCTGGGCCTGGGTCTGGGTGATCCAGAACGAGGTCGAACCGCCGTTGGCGAGGCTGGCTTCCAAGGGCAGCAGGCCGGCGTTGTCCACCTGGTACATATGCACCGCTGCGCCCAGGGCCCGGAGGTTCTCGGTGCACGCCCGGAGATTGCCCTCCGAGCGGGCCCGTTGGAAGCTGGGCATCAGGATCCCCGACAGGATCGCGACAAGGCCGATCACGATCATCAGCTCGATCAGCGTGAAACCGGCGGGGCTCACAACTGTCTTCCGCAAGAGCATCGAGGTGTCACCCCCACAAAGGACCGGGTCGTCCGGCAGCGCTTTTTCCGTCGCGGGCGGGAATCTTGTTCCAACACGGCGCCCGGGCCCGGGTCTGGCGGCCCCTGGTTCCAGGCGGATCGGGTGAGGACGGTCGCTCGGGCCCTGCCAGGCGGTCGCACCCTGTCGTGGGGCCGACCGAGAGCGGGGCCCGGGATGGACTACATCATGGGATCGTGCAGCAGGCTCAGCATCTTGCGGGCCATCTGGTCTTCGGGGTCCAGTTGCAGGCACTTCTGGAAGCTGATCCGGGCTTCCTCGAATTCGCCCAGTTTGTAGCACATCAGGGCGTGGTTGTAGGCCGCCTCCTTGTGCTTGGGATCCAGTTTCAGGGTCAACTTGAACTCGCCCTTGGCCTGGTCGTAGAAGGTCTCACTCTCGGCCATCGACAGGCCCAGGGTGAAGTGCACGTCCGCCTGCTTGGGGTCGAGGCTGGGGCCCGCCTCTCCGGTGGGGTTCTTCTTGAGGAACGGGGACAGCAGGCGCTCCAGGAGCGAGGGCTCCTTGGAATACTGCGGCTTCTTGGTGAAGGCATTCTTGTCCGGCTTGGGGCGAGCCGAGGACTTGGCGAAGCGCTTGGCCTGGAACTGGGGCTGCTTGTCGTAGGTCTTGCGCTTCTGGCTGTCGTTGAGCACGTTGTAGGCCTCGACGAGTTCCTTCATCTTCTCGTCGGAGACCGTCTTCATGTCCGGATTCAGGTCCGGATGGTACTTTTTCGACAGCATCCGGTAGGCCTTCTTGATCTCGTCGGGCTGCGCCGTGGGCGCCACTCCCAACACCATGTAGTAATCCCGCTTGGCCAACGCCTCGTCTCCCTTGCCTCGAATCGTCTAACCGATCAGTTCTTTCAGTCTCTCGGCTGCCTGCTCGTCCTGGGGGTTCAGCTCCAGGGCCCTGCGGTAGTGGGTCTTGGCCTGGGTGACCTGCTCCAGGGCTTCGTGCAACTGGCCCAGATTATAGTGGGCCTCGGGGTTCTCGGGTTCCAGGCGCACCCGGCGGCTGAACGCCTGCAGGGCCTCCTGGCTCCGGCCGACCTGGGTCAGGCAGATGCCCAGGTTGTTGAGGGCCCGGACGTCGTCGGGGGACCGGTTCAGCACCTGTCGATACTGGTCGATGGCCTCGGCGTGGCGCCCCTGGTTCATCAGGACGTTGCCCAGATTGTAGCGTGCCCTGGAATACTGGGGATTGATCTCCAGGGCTCGCAGATAGGCGGCCCGGGCCTGTTCCAGGTCCCCCAGACCCTCGTGGGCCACGCCGACGTTGTTGTGCACGTCGGCATAGCGGTAGGAGACCCGGAACTCCAGGACCCTCTGGAATTCCTCGACGGCTCGTTCCAGGTCGCCCAGATCGAAGCTCAGTTCGGCCAGCTTGCGGTGGGCTTCCACGTAGTTCGCGTTGATGGACAGAGCCGAAAGGTAGGCCTGGAGGGCCTCGGGCAGGTGGCCCAGGCCCTCCAGGACCAGGCCCCGCTTGAAGTGCAGGTCCGGCCATCGCGGGTGCTGTTCGAGAAGCGTCGTGTAGTGAGCCAGGGATTCCTTCAGCAGAGGCCTGAGATCGAAGGAGCTCTCTTCCTGGGGGCCGGTCTGGATCCGGGCCGCCCGCAGGCCCAGTTCCGTGGCCCGATCCTCCTGGCCCATATCCCGGCAGACCGCGACCAGGTTCTGCCAGGCCCGCTGGTTGTGGGGCTCGGCCTCCAGCAGCGTCTCCAGGGTCCGTTCGGCCTCCTGGAGGTTCCCCGAGGTCGCCAGGCTGACGGCCAGGTTCTGCAGGCAACCCCCGTGCTTGGGGTTTACCGCCAGGACCTGGCGGTATTCCTCCTGAGCCTCGCTGGTTCGGCCGGTGGCATCCAGGACGTTGGCCAGGTTGCAGCGGGCCCTCTCGTAGCGGGGGTTGATCGCCAGGGCCTCGCGGTAGCAGGCCTCGGCCTGCACCAGGTCCGCCCTGGCTTCGAAGACGACCCCCAGATTGTTGTGGACATCGGCGTAGCGCCTCTCGACCGGGGTCTGGAGGATTCTTTCGAAGTGCTGCAGGGCCTCGTCGTAACGGCCCTGGTCCATCAGGATTTCGCCCAGTTTGCGGCGGGCGTCGGCATAGTTCCGATTCAGCCCCACGGCTCGCGAATAGGCCTTTTCCGCTTCGGCCAGGTCGCCCTGAGCCTCGCGGGCTTCGCCCAGGCGGAAGTGCACGTCCGCCCACAGGGGATACTGACCCAGGATCGCGGAGTACAGGGAGATGGCGTCCTCCACCCTTTCCTGGACCTCGAAGATGAACGAGAGGTCCAGCAGGCGGTTGGCCTCGTGGGGGCTGAGCCTGCGGCCTTCAAAGGACAGGGCACGCCGCCCGCGCGGGCCGTCGTGGTGACCTTCCTTCGTGCCGTCAAGCCCGATCATCCTGAACCTCCAGCGATTCGTGTGGGGCCCGCGCAAGGGTGGGCCCTGGAACGTGACCGTCCAGACCCCCCGGTTCGGACGAGCGGAAAAACCCTGCCGGGGTTCGGCGCCCGGCGTGGAAGACCTCCCCGGACCCGGTGCAGGGGATTGGTGGAGGCCGAGGGAAGCCTTCGGCATGTTCGGCTTCCTGCGCAGACGGCATCCCTGGCCCTACCAGGTGGCCGGCGGCCGCGTAGCGCTGCGCCCCCTGAAGGCCTTCGAGGTCCCAGCCGTTCGCGAGTGGCTCCGGGATCCGGATCTGGTCCGCAAGGCCTTCGGAATGCAGACGGGTGAGGGAGCCCTGGAGCAGATTGCCGAGGACTATTGTCGCGAGATTCATTCCGGCCGCCGGAACGTGCTGGCTATCGACAGTTCGGATCGACAGTTGCTGGGGTTCGTCCGCTACAGTCTGCGTCCCGGACCCCAGGGCCTGATGGCGCGGGTGGGCATCCTCCTGGGAAGACCCGAGAGTCGGGGCCGCGGCCTGGGTACCGAGGCCATCCGCCTGCTCCTGGGTTATCTCTTCGAGGTTCGCCGGGTCGTGGTCGTCGAACTGGACACGGCCGACTTCAACCAGGCCGCCCAGCGCAGCTTCGAGAAGGCCGGATTCCTCCGGCGTCGGGATCTGGGGCCGGACCCTTGCGCGTCCTCAACCGGAGTCGTGGCCAGCAAAATCTGGATGGAGTTCCACCGCGATCGCTGGCCCGGCTCCTAGTGTCCTAGCGTGCCTGCATGGTGGGGATGGAATCCGGCGGGGGCGGCCCCTGGACCTCGTGGGTCTGGCGGGCCGTCTCGATCCACAGGCAGTCGCCCTCCCAGCCCGCGCAGAAGCTGATCAGTTCAGCCACTTCGCCCGGGCCGACCAGGCTGGCCCACCCGGCCAGTTCTGCCTCCGTGGGCCCTGCAGGCAGCAGGGGGCGGGACTCGGCGGGCTGCAGGGCAGGGCCCAGGCGCAGGGTGGCCTCTTCAGGCTGGAGGCTGATCTCGCCACCATCCTGGTTCCCCTCCAGCAGGGGGGCCCAGGCCGTGCGCCGGAGCCACTGGCGAGTCTGGTCGGGAGTCTCGAAGCGGGCCTTGATGACGGCCGCCTGGCGACCGGACAAAGCGCGGGCCACCTGCTGGAGCTCCTGGCCGCGGGGCAAGGGAGACGCCAGGGCCAGGCCCAGGCAGCGCGGGTCCCCCACCTGGGGAAGGTCCATCCCCAGCCAGCGCATCAGCCAGGGGGTTCCGGCGACCACGACGGGGGCCTGGGGCATCTCGGCCAGCATCTCGGCGGCCTCCACCGGTTCGGGCGTGGCGGCGGGGCGGCTCACGGGGAGGCGGAGACTGATGCGGCCGGAGGTCGGGTCTCCCCAGGCCTCGATCCGGGCCAGTTCGGGCACCGTCTGGGGCAGGGCGGGGAGGAACGCGCGCAGGTCCCGGGCCCGGGCCGTCAGGCGCAGGGGAGCGTCGGCCGGTCCCGGCAGTTCCAGGCGGGGCCCCGGCCTGGACAGCAGGCGGTTGAGTTGCTGCTGGTCGTTGCAGAACAGGCGCAGGTCGCGGTGGCCGCTGGGGAGGACCGAGGCCTGCAGGGTTTCCTCGCCCTTCTCGACGGCCACCAGCAGGACCGGAGAGGTCGTCGCGTCGGTCGCAAAGCCGATCCTGGAATCATAGACCTCGTGATGGTCGCGGCCGCGGCACTCCAGGATGTAGTCCTGGCCTTCCTGGCGCCACGTCACCTTTCCGCCCGCGGGGCACCGGACCTGCGGCGGAAGGGAGGTCGGCCAGCCCTGGGAGCTCTCCCAGGAGGTTTCCAGGTCTTCGACCAGGCGGGTCAGCTCCTGTCGGCATTCGAGACCGGCCTGGGGGGTGGTGGTTCCGGGGAAGATGGCGACCATGACCCGTCGGGTGTCTCCGGCCAGGGCCCGGGAGAGCCCGAAGTCCTGGAGGATCCTGGGCCCCGGTTCCGGGCTGCGGCGCAGGGCCTCCAGCACGGCCGAGGTCTCGCCCTCCACGACCAGGGGGGCGTCCGCCGGCAACAGGCCGGCGAAGGGCGAGCGGCGGCTCCAGCCGGACCAGGCGGTCAGCGCCACCGTCAGCACCAGCAGGGCCATCCCCATGACCAGCAGGAGGCGCCTCCATCGCAATCTGGGCGGGGCCGGCGGGCGTCGCCGGGGCCGACGCCGGAACCTCCAGGCCGGACGGAGGGGGCGCGGCCCCGGTTGAGGGAAGGCTTGATCGAGCCCCAGACTCATCTCAGGGGGGTACTCCAGGGGGAAAGCATGGGAGTATTTTTCCCCACCGGTGTTTGAGTTTCCTTCGAATCCGGCTGGAATGAAAGTCCCTGTCGGCGACCTGGAATCCCAGGCTGTTCTGCGATTCGGTGGTGGGGTTCGGCGGCGAACCCCGAAGGAATGCGAGCGGAGTCCTCAGCGAGCCGAGTGCAGTTCGCTGGCCAGGGTGACCTCGGGGATCCCCGGCCAGAATCCGCTCCAGGTGACGGTACCCCGGGTGCTGACGATGAAGAGGTTGCGTCGGGGGCTGACTCCGGGAAAGAACTCGCCCGCGTAGTCCAGGGTCACCGATCCGTCTGCGTCGTGCAGGACGATCCAGTCAGGGAACTGGTCAGCCAGGGCCTCGGCGGGTCTCGGGTCGGATCCGACCACCGGGATCACCAGGAGCGTTGCGCCGTTCCTGGCCGCGGCCTGCATCAGTCCGGATCCCGTCCGATTCGAGATGCTGTCGGGGGCGGGAAACCAGACCAGCACGGGCCCGGTGGCCCGACTGGCGAGGAGCGAACCCTGCCCACCGTGGATCCGCGGCAGGCTGATCTCGGGTGCCGGGTCTCCCGGGCGGGCGGCCCAGGCCACCCCACAGGCCAGGACCAGGGTCGCCAGGAGGCCCACCAGGAAGCGGTTGCGGTTGGTCAACGTCTTCACCTCCACGCGGTTGGACCCCCTGCCTGCCGTTGGGGTTGCTCGAGGTTCGTCAAGCGGGTGGCTCGTCCTGTCCCGGCACCC